>NZ_CM001439.1:2393731-2737007 GCF_000244955.1 Saccharomonospora marina XMU15
TGTGGATGGTCGCTGACCGCGCGCTGACCGAGGGGCAGGAGGCTGATGATCCGTACGTGATCGCTGGCGGGGCTTGGGCGATGGTGCAGGCGCTGCGGGATGCGGGTCGGTGGGAGGAGGCGATCACGCTGGCTGGTGATGCGGTGCGGCAGTTGGAACCTTACGTCGATGGCGGGTCTGCTGACTGGCGCGGCATGGTTGGTGCGCTGGAGGCGGAGATCGCTTACGTGCACGCCCGCCGAGGTCGGCATGGTGAGGCGTGGTCGCACTGGCGGAGCGCGGAGCGGATAGCGCGTGGTCTGGGCTCGGGTTACCGGCATGTCCAGTCGTCGTTCTCGCAGCCCGTGGTCGGGGCGCATGCGGTGACGCTGGGTGTGGAGTTGCGCCGCCCAGCCGAGGCTTTGCGGGCTGCTGATTCGTTCGATCCTGGAGCGATTGCCTCGGTGGCGCGTCGTAGCCGGCATCTGATCGAGGTATCGCGGGCGCATTTTCAGCGTGGCGACCGGCATGCGGCGTGGGCGTTGCTGAACCGAAGTGAGCGCACCGCGCCGGAGACGATCCGCTACAACGGGTTCGCCCGCGAGATGCTGCTCGATCTTCGGAAGCGGCCTCCGGTTGGTTTGGCTGAGGACGTGCGGGATCTTTGCCAGCGGGTTGGTATCGCCGCGTAGTCCGTCCGGGTGAGGGTAGGAACCGTACCCAGCCAGCCGCATTGCTGCGCATAGGTTCGTCGCTGCAACACACGGCAACGACGGAGATGTGCTGATCATGAGCTGGATAAGTGGAGCGTGCCGGGTTCCATCACGCGACCACACCGCGCACGAGGGTGAGACAGAGGTCGAACGCGACGAGCGCGCGTGCAGCGACGACGATGATCGCTCGTGACCGCTGGTGTCACCGGAGTCGGTGCGCCTCTACCTTCGAGCTGCAACGCCTGATCGATCTGGTCGATTCCGGGTGGCAGTTCGTGCCCGGCATCACCGAGTCCCCTCGACCTCGTGCGCGTGGACGCCGCCTGCTTGATCCGCGACCTCGCCGCTGTCGAACGGCGGTCGAGGATGCGGCAGCTTCCCCAACGTCCGACTCGGCACACCGTCGCGGGTGCCCGTCGAGCCTTCGACAACCCACCACCGCCTGATCAGGACCTCGTGCGGCGCGTGCTGCACGGCCTGCGTGACAAGACCTGGAGATGACGACACCGTGGAACAACAACACACAGCCGCCGCCCCTCTCGCCCACGTGGCGCCGGCGTTGCTGATCCTGACCGACCGGGCCGCCACGCTGGCCCAAGCCCTGGCCAACCAGCCGAACGGACCCGCCTGCGTGCCTCAACCGTTCGGGCTGATGTCGCACCAGCAGTGGCACGCCATGATCGAGACCTTGTCCCAGTGGTGTAGCCGCAGCAACGGCGAGATGGAGGAGTTGCACGACTGCGGTCGCGGGATCTTGGAGTGTTGCCGCCACATGTCGTGGGACGAGGCCGCGCCACCGGTCACGTCGGTCGAGGTGGATGTGCTGCGTCAGCAGTGGTACGCGGTGATCGGCGCGCTCGTGCATCTGGATCAGGCCGCGCCGGATGACTGGCACGCGATCAACGCTACGGGGCGGGAGGTGGCCGAGCTGGGGCGTCGGATGATCGCTTTCCCCGCCGAACCTTGAGCGCGGCCGGGAACCGAAGCCCGACGTGCAGTTCGCTACGAATCTTGGAAAGAGTGATGACCGAAAACAGCCTGCCAGCAGCAGATCTGGACGCCGTGCTCGCGCGCCTGCGGCGCGCGGTCGAACGCGAGACCGGCTCCTGGTACGCCCGCAAAGACGCGGGCGACAACGACTCCCTATCCCCACTGCGGCGCATCGGGTTCCTGCTGCTGGAACTCGGATTCACCGTCGCCGAAGAGGGCGGCATCGCCTGCGGCGACATCGAGCAAGCCGTGTCCCGCGCCTACAACCTCCCTCGCCGCGCGATGGAGGACTCAGACCCTACGACACTCGGGCAGCTGGCCCACGCCACCAAGGAACGGGCACGAGCCATGGCCGAGGCCAACCATGCGGACAGCGTGTGGCGCACCGCCATCCGCGCAGCCTGCGACGCAGGGGAGAGACGCAAGGCCGTCGCTAACGTCGCCGGCGTCTCCGTGCACAGGGTGACCAGATCAACCAGGAGCGCCATCGAACAAACTAACCTCGCGCGTTCATCGTGTTGTGGGGAGTGTCCGTGATCGCTGACACTCCCGCGCGCTTAGTACTGCAACGACGGCGCTTAGTACTGCGACGGCACTTGCTTGATCGTTAGTGGATCATTGGTCCGTGGTAGTTGATCTCGTGGTTGCGGAACTGGACCGGATGCATGAACGGATCGCGGGCCGTCCGCACGGGTGAGGGTCGTATCGCGTTCGTCGTTCCCGCGCCGATCATGTGGGATTCGAGCGCCGGTGAGCAGTCGAGTCCGACGCGCCAGGGCCCGGTCGAGCAGCGCTTGGAGCGTGACGGGGCCGGCTGGCGTGTGGTGCTGTCGGCCGATCATGATTGGGTGAACTCGCCGGATCGCAGCTTTCCCATCACGGTCGATCCGGGCATTCATACGCACACGTTGTATGCGGCCTATGACTCGTTTGTGTCCAACAGGTGGCCGAACACGAACTACGACGTGTACTCCGAGAGCGGTCTCGGCTATTTGGACAAGGTCGGGTATCACCCGGACGCGGGTCGGAACAAGGCGTACGCGTTCTACGACCTGTCCCATGTGGCGGGCAAGCAGATCATCGACGCGAAGTGGCATGGGTTCTGGGTGCATTCGTATCTGCACGATACGAAGACGCGGTTCCGGCTGCATCCGGTGAATTGTGGCTGGAACAAGTCGACGATCACGTGGAACAACCGTCCGTGTATCCGGGACGCCCAGTACAAGGACGCGCAGGGCAAGGAGGCGACCTGGTCGCATGTGGACATCACGGATTGGGTGAAGAAGTACGCCTCGGGTTCGTGGGCGAACCACGGGCTGATGGTCGACACCGCGGGCGACGGGGTGAACTCGTGGAAGAAGCTGGGCGCGGCGGAGCGGGGCCCGGACAATGGCGCGTCGGTGGTGACGGTCGATTTCAACGACTGGCCGGCTAAGCCGTCCCGGCAGGGCTGCTCGGGCGACGGTTGCACCCTGCATAGCGGCAGCCGTCAGCTGGGTGTGAACATCGTGGACGGCAACAACGACCCGATGACCGTCCAGTTCTACGTCTCGACCAGTTCGGACGTGATGGAGTCGCACTTCACGTCCCACCAAGTGGACGTAAACGCAGGGTCCACGTCGGCGACGTGGACGGTGCCGTCGCTGCAGTGGGACGAGACTTACTACTGGCGGGTCCGGATCCGCGATC
The DNA here is from genome assembly GCF_000244955.1 of Saccharomonospora marina XMU15. Classification (GTDB taxonomy): domain Bacteria; phylum Actinomycetota; class Actinomycetes; order Mycobacteriales; family Pseudonocardiaceae; genus Saccharomonospora_A; species Saccharomonospora_A marina. The sequence goes on from NZ_CM001439.1 coordinate 2,397,103, forward strand.
CGTACATGCCAGACAACACGTGGCGGTACTCGGATGTGTGGAGCTTCCGGACGACGAATACGACACCACCGGTACCGGCACTCGACGCACCGGCCGACCGGGCTGTGGTGATCGACAAACAGCCCACGCTGACCGCCGATGCGGTGACCGACCCGGACGGGGATGCGGTGCAGTACCAGTTCTCGCTGGCCACCGGTGCCGACGGCCGGTCCGGGCAGGTCGCCCGCTCTGGATGGCTCGACAGTCCGTCGTGGCAGGTGCCCGCCGGGGTGCTCAAGGACGGGGTGAGCGACACGTGGACGGTGCGGGCGCGGGACAAGGAGCCCGGCACCGAGAGTCTCTACGCGCCGGCGCGGAAGCTGAAACTGGACCTGCGTCTGGGCCTGCAGGATGCGGTGCCCGGCGACGAGACGGGTCCGGTGAAGGTGAACCTGTCCACGGGGAACCTGCTCACCACCGCGAGCGGCCCGTCGATGCACACCGTCGGTGGTGATGTGTCGCTGGATCTGACGTACAACTCGCAGTCGGTGGACGAGACGGGGCTGGTGGGCGAGTACTTCACCGGCGATTCCACCAGCGGCATCGACGACGACGAGACGCCGGTGCTGGTACGCACCGATGCGCAGCTGTCGTTCGATTGGGCGCGGTCGTCGCCGTACGCGCCGGTGATCGCCAAGGATGGTTTCCGGGCCCGCTGGAAGGGCTATCTGCGTGTCCCCGAGGACGGCGACTACGTCTTCGGGGGTTACCACGACGACGGGATGCGGGTCTGGATCGGCGGCGACAAGGTCTACGACCGGTGGAACTCCTGGACGTCGCCGAGCGATCCGCCGGACTTCACCGACGCGACGACGAAAACGCTGCAGGCAGGGCAGACCTACTCGATCCGGGTCGAATACCGGGAGGGCGCGAACCTCGCCCAGGTCGAGCTCTGGGCACGCAAAGGTACGGGCGACGGGGTGCCGGTTCCGGCGTCGTGGTTGTCACCGACCGCGCCGGTGCTGCCGCCGGGCTGGTCGATGTCGGTCGGTTCGGATGCCAGTGGCGCGAACTACACCAAGGCCACCCTGACGGAGAACTCGGTGGTGCTCACCGACGCCAACGGGGCGAGCCACTCCTACACGAAACTCTCCGACGGCGGCTACGCCCCACCCCCGGGTGAGCACGGGATCCTGTCCCGCGACGCGAACGGCAAGCTGACGTTGATCGACGACGACGGCACGACGTTCGCGTTCACCTCCGCCGGCGGGCTGGCCTCGATCACCGCCCCCATCGACGCCCGCAAGCCGGCGGCGACCCAGTTGCAGTGGTCCAGCCTGAACGCCGGGAACGTGGTGCCACGGTTGACCAAGGTTACCGATCCCGTATCAGGCCGCGCCATGGCGCTGCACTACTCGTCGGGCGATCTCGACACGCTGGACCCGGCGTGTGAGCGGGACCCGTGGCAGGCCTACGCGTGGCCCGCTCCGGCCGGGTTCCTCTGCGGCGTGACCATGCCGGACGGATCGTCGTCGCAGTACTACTACAGCAACGGGCGCATCGGGGCGATCGAGTACCCGGGCAACCAGTGGATCCAGTACGCGTTCAACGGCCAGCACCTGCTGGACGGGATGCGCAGCTCGCTGGCCATGGACTGGGTCCTGGCCGATCCGGACACCCGCGGCCCGCTGGACAGCATGAACTACCAGTTCGGCTACGACGGCCAGCGCCGGGCCTCCTGGGTCGAGACCCCCGAGCCCAGCGGGTTCGACCAGACGCCCACGGAGAAACAGCACAAGGACTACACCTACGACGCCGACGCCACCACGGTGAACGTGGCCGGGATGGACAGCGAGGCTGGGTTCAACCGGCGGATCACGAAGGACCAGGCAGGCCGGATGATCGCCGACACTGACGGCACCGGCAAGACCACGAAGTACACGTGGAACGCCGAGGACCAGATCACCTCGACCACCGACCCGGCCGGTCGGCTCTCCACCACGACCTACGACGATCATGGCAATCCGACCCACACGGCGGGACCGGGGCCGGCCGGGTGTTTCGGCGACGACCGGCTTCCCCTCGACCCCGCACCCGACGGGTGCGCGGGGGTCCCCCAGACGGTCAAGGCCTACGACGAGGGCTACACCGGCCTGTCCAGCACGTGGTGGAACAACCCCGACTCCTCCGGTGCCGCCTACGGGTACTCGACCACGGCGCCGAACCAGAACTGGCGGACCAACCCGCCCACACCCGGCGTTGATCCCGACCGGTTCTCCGGCCGCATGTCCGGGCAACTCCAGGTCGACACGCAGGGCGACTACCTGTTCGGCACCGCCGAGAACGACGTGACCGACGGCATGCGTGTCTATGTCGACGACAACCTCATCGCCAACCGCACCTACGCGCCGAGCGTGTACGCCGACAAGCCGGTCGGCTACTGGAGACTGGGCGATGGCGACGGGGATGTGCGCGACCAGTCCGGCAACGGACACCGTGGCACCTATTCGGGCACGGTCACCCGGCAGGGGAACGGGGCGATGCCCGACGACAACAACACCGCCGCCGACTTCGCCGGCGGCAAGGCCCAGATCCCGGATTCCGACACGCTGGATGTCACCGGTGCCATGACGCTGGAGATGTGGGTCAAACCCCGCCACAACGAGGACGGCGGCGGCTGGAACGACCTGCTGTCCAAGTACGGCGGTACCGACGACGCCCCCATGCCGTACGAGCTGTCACTCAAGCCCGACATGACCATGCAGCTGCGGCAGAGCGGCAGCGGCACGACCTGGCAGAAGGTCACCTCCGACGATGCCGTGGTCCCCGGCCAGTGGAACCACATCGCCGTCACCCGCACGGCGGGTGGCAAGGTCACCTTCTACCTCAACGGGGAGAAGGCGGGCGGCGGCAGCTTCGCCGAGCAGGGCGCGGCCAACGCGCACCCACTGGTGATCGGCCGTCGCGAGAACGGCGGCAACGCCGCCGCCCAGATCGACGAGGTCGCGGTCTTCGACAAGGCCCTCGCCGAGAAGACCCTCTCCGCGCACGTCGCCGGAGCCGGCACCGTCAACAACGGCCGCCGCGCCATCACCCTCTCCCCGGGATCGCACCGTGTGCGGCTCGAGTACCTGCGGCATGCACTGCGCGGCAACATCACCCGCAGCACCGACGACCTCAACTTCACCTGGTACCGCATAGGCGGCAACGGCTGGAAGGCCGTCCCCGACGACAAACTCATCCCGAACTACGGGCTGCGCACCTCCACCACGCAGCTGGAGTCGCGCGGGGTGCCGGACAAGAAGCTGATCACCAGCTACGGGGAGAATCTCGATCCGGCTTACGGCATGGACGAGCGGGCGGTGGTCAATCCGGACGGCCTCGCGATGGGTGGTACCGCCACCTACGAGATGCCGGGGGAGGGCTACCTGCGTCGTACGGCGAAGACCAAACCGACCGGGGCGCAGACCACCTATACCTTCTACGGCGACACCGAAGTCCGGGACAACCCCTGCACCGACGAGGCGGACCCGGTGAACCAGAGCGGTCTGGTCAAGACGGCCACCATGCCCACGGCCGCCGATGGGACGACGCGGGTGGAGGAGCAGGTCTACGACGTGCTCGGCCGCACCGTCGCCGACCATCTCACCGGGCAGGGCTGGGCGTGTACCAGCTACGACGCGCGAGGGCGCCCGGCGACGAAGACGTTTCCGGTGAACTCGGCCGACGGCGAGCGGACCGTGACCTACGACTACGGCGTAGACGGGAACCCGCTGGTCAGCTCCGTCAGCGACCGGTATGGCACCATTACCACGCGGGTGAACCTGCTCGGCCAGACCGTCGCCTACACCGACGCCAACGGGGTCGAAACCGACACCGAGTTCGACGCGCTGGGCAACACCACGAAGGAGACCGTGATCACGCCCCATGATGGTCAGCAGGTCACCACACGCACCTACGACGACGCGGGCAGGCTGCTGACCACCGAGCTGGACGGCACCACGCTGGCCACCGCGACCTACGACGACGCCGGACAACTGGCAAGCGTCGTCTACGCCAACGGCACCTCGCTGGCCGGTGTCGACCGCGACGGCGCCGGCCGCCGTGGTGGGCTGACGTGGGAACTGGCTGACGGCCAGCAGGTCACTGCCACCGTGACGAGGTCCCGGGCGGGCACGATCGTCGACGAGAGCCTCAACGGTGTCGATCCGCGTCCGGACGGGCCCAACTATGTCTATGACGGTGCGGGCCGACTGACCGAGGCTTACGTCTCGGGACATCACTATGCCTACGATTTCACCAGCCAAGCCGCCGACACCTGCCCCGAGGGAACGCAAGCGAATGCCGGGAAGAACACGAACCGTGTGAAGCTCACCGACACCACGGCGTCGGGGACCGCGGTCACGGGGTACTGCTACGACACGGCGGACCGGCTGCTGGCCACCCAAGGTGCGCTGGAGACGAGCTATACCTACGACGCGGCGGGGAACACGACCACGATCACCGACGGGGACTCCGAGACGTCTCTGGGGTTCGACACGGCCGGCCGTAATCTGACCGCGCGGACGACGGGACCGGAGCCTGCGTCGGTGGCCTACGTGCGGGATGCCACGGACCGCATCATCCTGCGCGGCGTCGACGAGGGCGACAGTCCTGGTCAGGTGCTGTATGGCTACACCGGCGACGGTGACGGCGCCGCGCTGACACTGGACGGAAACAAGCGCCTGCTGACCCGCACGCTCGTGCTGCCGGGTGGGGTGCTCTACACCCTGCATGCCACGGTGCCCGCAGGGGAGGCGGACCATGCGGGCTGGGACTACCCGAGCGTGCGGGACGACCTGGTGCTCTCGGCCGACGACACCGGCAGCCAGGTCGGCCCGTTGCGCCGCTACGGACCGTACGGGCAACCGCTGGGCAGCGACGGTGCGGTCGATCCGGATGAGGTGCCGGACAACCAGCCCGGGGACATGGACTACGGGTGGCTGGGGCAGAACCAGCGGCCCTACGAGCACGCCGGGTCCCTGGCCCTGGTGCAGATGGGCGCGCGTCCCTACAGCCCGCTGCTGGGCCGGTTCCTCTCCACCGATCCCGACCCGGCCGGCGCGGCCAACGACTACGACTACGTCGGCGCCAACCCGATCAACACCCTCGACATCGACGGACGCAACTGGTTCACCGACAGAATCAGCGACGTTGGCAGCGCCCTCAAATCCGCCGGCGAATGGGCCTGGGACCACAGGCAAGACATCGCCACCGTCGGAGTAGCAGTCGGCTGCACATTCCTCACCGCGGGCGGATGCGCCTTCGCGGGAGGTGCCCTCTGGGCCGTATCGCTTGCGGATGAGTACATCACCACTGGCACGATTGACTGGTGGAAGGCAGGCACCAACCTGGCACTTCAGATCACCAGTGCTCGTATAGCGAAAAGGCTGGCCGGCGGCTGGCGTGAACGTAACGTCCAGTACAACGCCAAACGCCCCGCGGTGAAACGCGCCAGAGGCCGTCACCGTGCCCATGTGGACAAGAAGGGCACGGCCAAGAAATGGGGCTCGAACGCCGCCCAAGCCGGAGTGGCCTACACCATCGGGCAACTCATCTCGTACGCTCCGGACGCATCCGGCAGAAAATACTACCGAAAAGGAGGAATGGCATTCTACTAGAAACGGATCCACCCGGAGAGCATGTTTCGACCATACGCAACAACAAACAAAGAATCGGAGGGACGATTTCGTCCATTGTAGTAGTCATTGCAATTATTTCAGGAATCATCTTTGGATACAAGAAAGGTAGACCATTCGAGGTCGCTGTCCAATTTGTAGCACTGACAGTTCCGGTGCTCTGGCTTAACATAGCCATACTGAGAACGAAGATTATTGTTACAGATGTAGGGCTGTATGTTCGGAACTGGTTTGTGCCGCACTGGGTTCCGTGGGGTGCGGTGCGAGAGTTGGGTGTCCAGAATGACTTGCTGGTTGTGCTGACGGACGGGAGCGTGATTCGGCCGAGTGTGGGGCAAGGATCGTTGGCGAGTGCAATGCGAGGAAACCGGTCACAGCGCGCGCTCCGGGATCGCATCGACAAGCTGCGTGCGCAGGCACCCGAAGTTCCGGCAACCAGTGTGGAGCGGAAGCTCCAGTTGGGCGTGATCCGTATGGTTGCGCTGTTCGCCGTCTTCTTCGCGATCCTGCTGGTGCGCAGAGCGTTGATGTGATTCGCGGACGGTGCACGGTACGTTGGAAATGAGTTGCGAGTGCGCAACGCTGGTAATATCGCCACGAGAATTGATGGCGAACAAAGGTCTCGTCGGCTTTGTCCACTGAGCCGTTTTCATCCTGGTCTGGATGTGTTGGCAGGCAAGGACTCTCGCTGATCACGAGTTGATGATCTTCGGCGTGTCGGCGCCGTGATGTGGTGAAGCCCCTGGTAGCAGGACTTTCGACCAAGATCGTTCTGCTGAACCAGGGGCTTCAGGTGTTGTTCTACCGTGCTGCGCTGCCGTTGTCACGTCAGACCCTGACCCCTTTGTGTCCGGGCTGATCCGCACGTACCGCCGCGAGATCGGCTCGCCGTGGCGGTTGCTCAACACAGCCGAGCAGGCGTTGCTGGTGTTGGTCCACCTGCGCAAGGGCGAGCTGTTCGCCGAGGTCGGCGTCGGGTTCGGGGTGTCGACCACGACGTGCTGGCGGTATGTGAACGAGACCGTCGAACTGCTCGCCGCGCGGGCGCCGAAGCTGCGTGCGGCGCTGCGGGAGGCCAAGCGTGCAGGCCATGCCTATGTGGTCATCGACGGCACGCTGATCCCGATCGACCGGATCGCCGCCGACCGGCCCTTCTACTCGGGCAAACACCGCAAGCACGGGGTGAACGTGCAGGTCATCGCCTCACCGGACGGCACCATCCTGTGGGTGTCCGGTGACCTGCCCGGCGCCACGCATGACACCGCGGCCGCCCGGATCTGGAACATTCTCGCCGCCCTGCGCGACGCCGGGCTGATCGCGTTGGGCGACAAGGGTTACCACGGCTACGACCCGACCGGAGCACACGTGATCACGCGGTACAAGGGCCGCAACAAGCCCGAATCGCAAACCGACGCCAACCGGGCCCACGCCCGGCTCCGCAGCCCCGGTGAACGCGCCAACGCCCAGCTCAAGACCTGGCGCATCCTACGCAAACTCCGCAACTGCCCACGCCGCGCCGACCGCCTGACCAAAGCCATCCACGTCCTACAGAACCACGAACCCGCGAACGACGGCGAGATGGAGGAGTTGCACGACTGCGGTCGCGGGATCTTGGAGTGTTGCCGCCACATGTCGTGGGACGAGGCCGCGCCACCGGTCACGTCGGTCGAGGTGGATGTGCTGCGTCAGCAGTGGTACGCGGTGATCGGCGCGCTCGTGCATCTGGATCAGGCCGCGCCGGATGACTGGCACGCGATCAACGCTACGGGGCGGGAGGTGGCCGAGCTGGGGCGTCGGATGATCGCTTTCCCCGCCGAACCTTGAGCGCGGCCGGGAACCGAAGCCCGACGTGCAGTTCGCTACGAATCTTGGAAAGAGTGATGACCGAAAACAGCCTGCCAGCAGCAGATCTGGACGCCGTGCTTGCGCGCGCCTGCGGCGACATCGAGCAAGCCGTGTCCCGCGCCTACAACCTCCCGGGCCGCGCGATGGAGGACCCAGACCCCACGACACTAGGGCAGCTGGCCCACGCCACGATGCCGCCTTCTTCGGCGACGGTGAATCCGAGTTCAAGGAGCAGGAACCCGATGCGCCGCAGTGGGGGTAGAGAGTCGTTGTCGCCCGCGTCTTTGCGGGCGTACCAGGGGCCGGTCTCGCGTTCGACCGCGCGACGCAGGCGAGGAACGGGAACGAGCTATGGCCGAGGCCAACCATGCGGACAGCGTGTGGCGCACCGCCATCCGCGCAGCCTGCGACGCAGGGGAGAGACGCAAGACCGTCGCTAACGTCGCCGGCGTCTCCGTGCACAGGGTGACCAGATCAACCAGGAGCGCCACCGAACAAACCAACCTCGCGCGTTCATCGTGTTGTGGGGAGTGTCCGTGATCGCTGACACTCCCTCCAAACAAGACACGCTCTCAGTGGAGAAGTGGGATTTCAACTGGCTGCTGCACCGTGCTGTCCATCGGGTCGGGAGCGCCTACTACGGCAGGCGGGCTTCGTGATCTGGTGCCGGGCTACACGATGAGTGAAAAGCATGGGCGGTGGCGAGGTTGGCCGGGGCTGCGGCGCCTGAAAGATAGCGCTCGAGCATCTCGCGTCGCTCGGCGAGTTGCCGCTCCTGATAGGCCAACTGGTCGCGAACCTGTCGGACGCGATCGAGGAGCGCAGTGCACTCACCCTGGGGCGGCTTCGGCCCGGTGTGCGGAATGATGTCGCGGATGATCTCGGAGGGAAGGCCTGCTTGGTAGAGGTCCTGGATGAAGGTGACCTGGCGCACTGCCTGCTCATTGTATTCGCGGTATCCGTTGGCGAGCCGTTCAGCGGGCAATAGGCCCTGCTCTTCGTAGTACCGCAGCGAACGTGTGCTGACTCCGGTGGCCTTGGCGAGCTCTCCGATGCGCATGCTCCGGCCTCTTTTCCCGCCCGCGACGACTTGACATTGACGTTAGTGTCAAAGTTTAGCGTGGCGGTCATGACGGTGAACAAAGCGAGACTGCGTAAGCAGCGAACTCTCGGCCAGGGCACCGCGCTGGTTACCGGGGCTGGCACGGGTATCGGGGCCGCGATTGCGCAACGGCTGGCAGCACGGGGGATGCACCTGGTCTTGGTGGCGCGGGACGCGGAGCGCCTGGAGGTTGCGGCGCAGCGGCTGCGCGCCGAATACGGGATCGACGTGCTGGTCGTGCGGCTGGACCTGTCGCAGCATGACGCGCCGGCCCGTCTGATCAGGCTCGTGAGGGACGCCGGAGTCGAGGTCGAGATCCTGGTCAACAATGCCGCCGTCGCCGTTGTCGGGTCGGTGGCTGAAGCCGACCCGGAGAGGATGCGGGCGCTGATCAATCTGAATGCTGCGTCGGTAGCGCAGGTGAGCGCGCTCTTCCTGCCCGCCATGGTGGCGCGTGGCCGGGGCGCGATCGTGAACATCGCCAGCACCGCAGCGTACGCACCGGCGCCCTACAACGCTGTGTACGCGGCATCGAAGGCGTTTGTGCTCTCCTTCACCCAGGCTCTCTGGTTTGAGACCCAAGGCACCGGGGTCCGTGTGGTGGCGGTGAGTCCCGGCGCGGTCGAAACACCGATGAATCCTGGCCGCGGTGTCGGCAAACGGAGGCCTGAGCAGGTCGCAAACACTGTCATGAGGGCTCTGCGAGGCCGCGCCTCCGCGGTCGTCGACGGCCGTGTTTACGCCATCCAGGCATTCCTGTTCGACCGTGTTCTGCCGCCCCGGACGGCCACACGGCTGACCGGGAAGTTCTTCCGTGCGGCGGCGACCCGGAAGAACGCGACTCAGAGCGGTTAGCGCTCAGGCAAAGACCGTGACCTTCATGGCTCACGGAGCGATTGCCGCTGGTAATGGGCTTGCTGGAGTGCGGTATTGATGGCGACGCCAGTATGACCAGCGCATGATGTGGGTGGTTTTCGCATCGCTCACGCTCGCGTCGCTCCTGTCGGTTGAAATTTTGTGAGCCGGCGAGCTTCCGCATGCTGTCGTTTGTGTGTCGCGGGCTAGGCGATATAAGCGATCAGCGATGTGGGGAGGTGGTGCCCGGAGCCGTTGTGGCTGCTGGCCCGACTGCTGCTGCCTGATGCGCCGCAACGCCACCAGTACGGAGGTCGGCGCCGCTGGGACGACCGGGTCTTATTAGCGGCCATCCTGTACGTTTGCGGACCGGATGTGCTTGGTCGGCACTACCGGCGTCGTTCGGGGTCAGTACCGCGACCGCGCATCGCTGGTTCAACGAGTGGGTCGAGGCGGACGTGTTCGCCCGGCTCCCACCAGATGATGCTGGCTCTGCTGGCTCGGCAGGGGCGATCGACTCGTCACGTGCGTCGGTGGACGGTATGCAGGTCCGCGTGGTCAAAGGGACCTGACCAGGCCCGGCCCGGTCAACCGGGGCAAAGCCCGGCAGCAAGATCCACGCGATGAGTGAGCGCCGCGGTATCCCACTGTTGAAGCGCCGTGAATGGTGGCGGCACGGTCGTTGCCGTCAGGATCCGAACTTGTGGTCGCTGTCGAGGGGAGTGAGCGCGTCTGCGCAAGCGACCAGATCGCGTAGCAGCCGGTCTTGCTGCGCCGCGGAGAACGACGTGAGCATTCGCTGCTCGACTGCTCGTACGGCGGCACTGGCGGCGCGTAGTTGCTTGCGGCCGGCGGGCGTGAGTTGGCTGGGAAGCGCTCGCCCGTGCGGTGCTGTCGTCGGCCGTGCGATAAGCCCGCGGACCTGCAATCCGCGCAGCACCAGGTTCATCGACTGGCGCGTGACGAACACTGCGCGCGCCAACTCCGCGTTGGACAGTCCTGGTTGCTGCGAAAGCACTTCCAGGCAGGAGTACTGGGGCACGGTCAGATCCAGTGGCCGCAAGGCGGCGTCCATTGCCGCGCGTAGCGCGCTTGCAGCCCGTTTGAGCGCGTAGCCCACCGCCTCGTCCAAGGGACCGACCATCTCTACTTGACCCATGTCAGCATCATGACATACATTCCATATGTCAGCATATTGACAAGCGACGGAGTGGAACATGACTGTGACCGGACCTGATTTCCTTGCCCTGCAGGTGCGCGACCTCGATCGTGCGGTCGAGTTCTACGAGGCCCATCTCGGATTGCGCAGGTTGCCCGCCAGTCCGCCTGGGGCAGTGGTATTCGACACCGCGCCGATTCCGTTCGCGTTGCGAGAGCCGCTGCCAGGGGTCGACCTGGACGCAGCCTCCCCGCACCCTGGGCTGGGGGTGGCGCTGTGGTTCCACTGCGACGACGCCCAAAACCTTTACGAACGGTTGGTCGCTGCTGGTATCGTGATCGTCACAGCTCCGTTCGACGGGCCGTTCGGACGCACGTTCGCCTTCTCTGACCCGGATGGTTACACGATCACCCTGCACGACAAGGCATGACGGACAAGCGAACTCCTCGATCCGGCGAGGATCGCTGCGGCCGCGGCAGGAATCCCAGAGTGCCGCCGAACTGCACGCCGCCCTGGACGGGCCTCGTGTGATCAACTACGCGCAGTGGAGCAGCGAGCAGGCATACCGCGAAGCGTTGCGGCGTCCCGAGATCCGCCATCTGCCGGGATGCTCGAACGCGGTTACGGACGGATCGTTCTGATCGGCTCACTGCATGCCGAAGGGGCAGGCCACGATCGGCATGACGGCGAACGGCGGCACCAAGGCCGCGCTCGTCGCCTACGCTGCCGACGAGTTGGCCGGGCTCGGTGTCATTGTGAAACACCATCCATCCCGGATACATCGCCACGGACGCGAGCAGTCACCTCCCTGCTGTGATCACCCGCGTGCTCGAGGCGCTCACCCCTGCCGGCAGGACGGGAGTTTCCGGCGATGTCGCGGGTGCAGTGGCGATGCTGACTCGTGAGGAGGCCACGTTCGTCAACGGCGTCTGCATTCCGGTGTCGGGAGACCTGAACCATCCCGTCTCGTCTCGGCGCTTGACGTGGAAGCTGCCGAGTCCGGCTCCATCGCCGCGACGGGCAAGTTCGGAACCGGTGAGGGCCAGATGGAGGGGGAAATGGTTCGCAGCCCCTTGACCAGATCCACGAGCACCCTCAACACGCATGGGCCATCGAACAGCTCGCCAGCGTGGCGGGCATGTCGCGCACGTCGTTCAACCGGCGTTTCACCGTCCAGGTCGGACTGCCACCGATGACCTACGTGACCTACTGGCGACTTCGCCTGCGCCACCCGCCTGCTCCGGCAGATCACCTCCGGACTGGCCACGATCGCCCGTCAGGTCGGCTACTCCAACGAGTTCGCATTCGCCACCGCGTTCAGGCGCGAGTACGGTCTCGCTCCCGGCCGATTCCGCAATCACCCGGACCCACTTCCGAAATGACATCGACAGAGACTTCCGTGACGCTGCACCATCGGCTGACCTTCCACGGCGACGTCAGCCAGCGCACGGGCATGACGATTGCCACCCGGCGCGATCGGCCGTCACATGATCGCAAACCACCGCGGCCCGCCTGCGCGCTCACGCTCGGCGCTACCAACAGCGGACGTTCAGGCGTGGGCCCAGGTGCTCAGCGGCACGCTTTCCCAGCCAGGCGCCGACGTCTTGCCCCGCGACCTGCTCTACCACGCCCGGTCCGGGGGTACCTATACCTGTTGCACCACGACATCCGGCGACCGCTCGTGGACGCTGCCAACAGTGGATTCACCGTGATCGTGTCGTCGACGACCTCGACCGATACGGACCGAAGGCGGCAGGCGAGTAACCTCTCGGAGACGGGGTGGCTGGCGACGGGAACCCAGAAGTCTGGCGGCGCTGCTCAGGTATTCGAGGAACTCTCGGCTTCTGCGGGGTTCGGGGAGTGAGCGATCCAGCTGGCCAGCAGCTGGATCGCATCGTGTTCCGGTGAGCCCGGCTGCGGGGTGATGACGGTCAGGACCTGGTCCCCGGCCGCGTCGACGGTGAGGTTCTCGAAAGGCAGGGTGACCTCTCCGATCAGGGGCTGCCGGAAGACCTTGGTACCTGCCCTGTGCGCTTTGACGTCGTGGGCGGCCCAGCGGGTGCGAAAGGCCTGGCTGCGTGTGGACAGCTGACCGATGAGGGCGACCAGCGCCGGGTCGTCGGGGTGTCGGCCGGATTCGATGCGCAGCATGGCCACGGCGTCGTTGGCGATCCGTTCCCACTGGGGAAACAGCCGCCGGGCCGCGTGCTCCTCCAGGAACACGAAGCGCGCTGAGTTCACCGGGCCGTCGGTGTCGAGCATCGGCGCGTAGAAGGCGCGCCCGAGGTCGTTGGCGGCGAGGATGTCGAGGCGGCTGTTGGCCACTATGGCCGGCAGATGCTGTATCGAGTCCAGCAGCACTCGGATCCCGGGGCTGACGGTGTCCTTGCTCGAGTCCTTGCCCGGTGCCTTGCGGCGCTTGCGGGCCTCGGGGGTGAGGGCGGCGAGCAACCGGCCCAGGTGTGCGCGTTCGTCGTCGTCGAGCCGCAGCACTGCGGCGATGGACTCCACGACGCCCGCTGAGGGGCTGGTGGCCTGGCCGCGCTCGAGGCGGATGTAGTACTCGGGGCTGACCCCGGCCAGCAGCGCCACCTCCTCCCGCCGCAGGCCCTTCACGCGCCGCCGGGTCCCGGTCGCCGGCAGACCGGCGTCGGCGGGTGAGACCCGCTCACGGCGCGTGCTGAGGAATTCGCGGACCGCCGCGCGCGCCGCATCCTTCTTCTCGTCCATTCATCAAGGGTAGAGGCACACCGGACACCCAAAGGGTCACTGCGAGTACCCCTCTCGGCAGGCCCTGTCTCGACCGCGGAACCCAGTGTTCCCTGGATACCAGAGAGCCGAAGACCGAGACAGCCCACACTCGGCGGGCGCCCTCGCCACCACCATTCACACCCAGCAACGGAGCAGATAATGCAGCATGTCACCTTCCCCACCGACGACCGCCGGATACTGGCGGGCGACGTCTACCTGCCGGAGGGCTCTGACGAGAACGGCAGCTACCCGGCGATCGCGGTCGCCCACCCAGGCGGCGCCGTCAAGGAGCAGGCCGCCGGCCTGTACGCGAGCAGGCTGGCCGAGCGGGGCTTCATCGCTCTGGCCTTCGACGCCTCGTACCAGGGTGAGAGCGGCGGCGAGCCACGCTTTATGGAGGACCCCTACGCCCGCGTCGAGGACGTCCGCGCCGCCGTCGACTACCTGCAGTCCCTGGACCATGTCGACGCAGAGCGCATCGGCGCCCTGGGCATGTGCGCCGGCGGCGGCTACGCGGTGAACGCCACCATGACCGACCACCGCATCAAGGCGCTCACCACGGTCAGCATGTTCAACACCGGTTCCAGCTTCCGCCGAGGCTGGTTCGGCCTCGATCCCGACTCGGCCTTCGTGGCGACCCTGGAGCAGGCCGCCAAGCAGCGCACGGCCGAGGCGCAGGGCGCCGAGACGTTCTTGGCCCCTTACGTGCCGACCGAGGTCGACGAGATCGCCATCCGCGACCTGCGCGACGCCCACGAGTACTACCTCACCGAGCGCGCCCAGCACCCCAACGCTCAGAACAAGTTCGTCTTCGCCCGCAGCGCCTCGAAGATCGCCGGGTTCGACGCGTTCCACCTGGTCGAGGACCTGCTCACCCAGCCACTCCTGATCGTCGCGGGCAGCGAGGCGAGCACGCTGTGGTACTCCACCGAGCTGTACAGCCGGGCCCGCAGCAACAAGAAGCTGTTGCTCGTCCAGGGCAGCGCGCACATGGACCTGTACGACGTCCCCGAGTACATGAACAAGGCCATCGCCGAGATCGCCTCGTTCTTCACCGAGCACCTCGTCGGCTGACCCCTTACCGCAGGGCCAACGGGTAGCCGCCCCACCCTGCTCGTTCGTGATCCCCCGAGTGCGCGCGGGCACCGCATCAGGTATCGCTCTCCGGAAATGGTCGACGCCTACCGTGGCTCGCGGAAGGCATCCGGGTCTGCTGCACGAGTAGGTGCAGTTGTAGTCACGCAGCCTGACCTGCCGGCGTGGTCATGATTGCTTCGTATTCGATGGGGTCAACCGGCCGAGGGCGGTTTGGCGTCTGCGGCGGTGGTAGGTGCGTTCGCTCCAGATGACGATCGCGATCCGGAGTTCGTCGCGGGTGGGTCAGGTACGGCGGTCGAGAACATTGTTCTGCGGCAACGCGAAGAAGCTGTCCATCGCGGCGTTGTCTCCGGGCTGCGTCGACCCGGCCCATGGAACCGGCCAGCCCGTGGCGTGCGAGCGTACGGACGAACTTTGTGGACCGGAACTGACCAGGTCGTCGCGCACCACCCAGCAGGGCGACGTCGTCACGCCTGGCGACGGCGTTGGTGAGCGCGGTGACAGCGAGGCGGGACTTCATCTGAGAATCGATGGAGTTACGACGTCCTCGCGTGGAACCCGCTCGCCGCGGCGCTTCTGGAGGACTTCGCGCCGCGAACGCAACATGATCCGCCGGTATTTCCTGCACCCCGATGCGGCCCGCCGACACTACGGCCTCTCGGGCGGCGACGATGGACAACTGTCCGAATATGAGGCGGGGGTGCTAGGTGGCCGGCCATGGCGGCCGGTCGGATGCGGCCTCACTCTCAACGCGAAGGATCGGGACCTATGTACAACTACGCGCAGCCTCTGGAGAACAAGGTCGCGCTCATCACCGGCGGAGGACAGGGCATCGGCCTTGGTACCGCGGAGGAGTTCATTGCTCAGGGTGCGCGGGTGGTGATCACCGGGCTCGATACCTCTCAGCTGGAGCAGGCGTGTACTCACCTAGGTCCAGCGGCGGCAGGTGTGGTCGCGGACGTGCGCAGCGAACAGGAGATGCGGACAGCGCTCGAGCACGTGGTCGACAGGTTCGGGCAACTCGACGTGGTGGTTGCTAACGCTGTCGTAGGCGACAGCAACCCGCTCGGCAAGATCACCGAGGAGCAGTTCGACAACATCTTCGACACCAACGTCAAAGGCGTGCTGAACACCGTGCAGCCCGCGATGGCGCTCCTGCCGGACGACGGCAGTGTGGTGATCATCGGCTCGACGGCGTCGATCAAGGGGAGTTATGGAATGAGCCTCTACGGTGGCGCGAAGGCGGCGTTGCGGAGCATGGTCAGGGCATGGATCGTGGAGACACGAGGGACGGGTATCCGGATCAACGTATTGAGTCCGGGTGCGGTGGACACTCCCTCGCTCCGGTCCGCCCTGGCCGACGCGATCGGAGACGAGGCTGGCGTCCAGGCCGCTGTGGACGAGATGGGGGAGAAGTCGCCACTGGGCCGTCTGCTCCAGCCGCGGGACATCGCGCGATCCATCGCGTTCCTCGCCTCTGATGCGTCGAGTGCGATCACGGGCGTCGAGCTGTTTGCCGACGGGGGCCTCGCCCAGGCCTGAGCGCAGGCCGGTTTCTGATCTGGCACAACGAGTTCGTATGCGCTCGGCGGTGGCAGCGTGGGCTGTCCGGGCTGTCGAGCGACATCCACCGCAACGTTCTGTCCACCACGCGCGATCACGACCGTGATGTCCGTGTCCGTCACACGCCGTGGCCGCGCAAGCCGGAGTTGGGTGTAGGCAACCAGGATCAGCCAGCCCCATCGGTCGGCTGCCTCGGATGTGCGCAGTTTCGGGAAAGCCAGCCGGGTCTGCTTGAACAGGCGGAAGGTGTGTTCGATGTCAAACCGGCGCAGGAACGCCTGCCACAGCAGGTCGACCATGACTGGTGTAACCGACCCACCTCCAAGCGGATCACTGTGCCCTCCAGAATGGGCAGGTTGCCGAGGTGGGTGATCCAGGCGGTGCAGTGGGTCAGGCGGGGATGCAGTCGGTTCCACGCGCAGGCCAGTGCAGGGCCGTAGCGGCGGGTGTCGCTGCGGGTGGGGATGTGCGGCTCACCCCAGGTGTCCGGATCGCAAACGACGAATCCACCGCCGTGCCGCCGCGGACCGCCTATCGTCCTCGGCATGTGGTGTGGGGCCGGGCGACGCAGGACCGGTCCGAACGCATCCGCACCGACACTGGCAGGTCATCCAGCACGAACGCCAGTCGGGGACCGTCGTAGCCGGCGTCGGCCACGACGAGGATGTCCGGACTCACCAGGCTGCCCGGTGCCCTGCCGTGATCAGCTCGGTCACCACCCGTCGGAGTTGGTCGGGGGTCGTCGTCTCCCGGCGCGAGCCGCCTGATATCCAGAGGGGCGGTCCAGGACTGCGCCCGGTCTCCAGCGCGGCAACGACCGAGTACGGCCAGCCCGGAACCATGAGGTACGTGTCCTTGCCACGGCCGCAGGTATGACACAAGATCCGCTGTGGCGTGGTATGCGCCTCAGGACGCAACCAACAAGTGATGTCCGGGGCCAGCACCAGCCCGCCCGGGCAGCCGCCCGGAGGCCGAGGCGTTCTCGGGCGAGCTGACGCAGCGCCGGTTCATCGACGGTTGGGTTTTGCATCGGGCGTCGTTGCGGGTGGCTGCCGGCGCCGCTGGATTCGTTCGGGATGGTTGCGGGTGGGGTGGGTGTGTGTTGGTGGTGGTCTGTGCCGTTGGCTCGAGGGGCTGGGGAGGGTGGTGGGCGTCGCATGTCGCCTGCTGCGCCAGTACGAAGTGAATGATTGTCCTTAAAGGACGTGTCGGGGTTCGGTGTGCGGGTGTTGGGGTTTACGGTTGCTGGTCTGGTCCGGTTATGCTGGTCGGTGCCTTTCGTGGCGGGTGCCCCCGGGCCGTGCTGTCGGGTATGGGGGGAGGTCTCCGGTCGATGGATCAACGACCAAGAAGATCAACATCTGACCGCTACGGGCATTGGCAGTCGATCTACCAGATGTCTCGTCCTTGGCAGCGTGAAGGCGTGTGGCCCTGGATTCGCTGCGCGCCGCGGGCCTGGGCCGATGCGGGGGGACTGACCGACTGGCAGGTGTCGGTGGCTCCACGATCAACCGGGCCCACCAGCATGCCGCTGTAGCCCGCCGCCTAGATGAGCAGGTCGAGCCGCCTGGTGACGGACCGGCCGATCACGCGCTGGGGCGTTCTCGGGGCGGTTTCGCCACGAAGATCCACCTGGCCTGTGAACAAGGCCGGAGACCGTTATCACTGCTGATCACCGCCGGTCAACACGCCGACAGCCCCCAGGTGGCCGCCGTGCTCGACGCGATCCGGGTGGCACGTCCCGGACGCGGACGCCCGCGTACCTGCCCAGCACTGGTGCCGGCCGACAAGGCCTACTCATCCCGACCGAACCGCGCTTACCTGCGCACACGCGCGATCGCGGCACTATCCCGGTCCCGAAAGACCAAGCTGCTCATTGACACGCCCGCGGATCGGCCGGAGGCCGACCACCCGCGTTCGACCCCACCACCTACCGCCGGCATCACGCCGTGGAATGCGGCATCAACAAAGCTCAAACACCACCGCGCCGTGGCCTGCCGATACGACCAGCTCGCCCTCCGCCACGAAGCCACCGTACACATCGCCACGATCGACATCTGGCTACGCGACCCCGCCAAGATCAATTCCTACAGCACCTATGCCCCCTGGGGCACGCGTCTGTCAGGACGTGCCTTGGCCGGTCGCGCTCAGGCACGTTCCCAGCGGAACAGCAATGAACCCAGTGCGCCGAAGACGATGACCATGGAAAGGAGGATCCCGGTGGGCAGGAGCAGGCCTGACCATGGCTGTCCCTCCCACAGTCCCTGGATGAGGTTGGCGAAGTGCCGGACGGGGGAGAAGTTCATGACCGTCTGGACGCCGTCTGGCATCGTGGCCAGCGGGACGAAGGCTCCCGAGGAGAGCATCAGCACCAGCATGAGGGCGTTGCCGATGCCGGTGGCCGCGCCTGCGGATGGGTACAGGCCTGCGAGGGTGTATCCGAGGGCCAGAAACGCGACGAGCCCAAGGGCTGCCGCTGCCAGGACGGCGACGAGATTCCCCGAGGGGGTGACGCCGAAGACGGCCCAACCCACGGCCAGAGCAGAGATCATGCTTGTCATCCCCACCACGAAGTTCACGGTCAGGTCCGCGGCAACGAACGTGGAAGGTCGCAGCGGCGTCAGGCGGAGCCGGCGCAGGGCGCCGCTCTCGCGCAGGGTCAGCAAGCCGACAGGCGCCAGCAGGACGCCGGTGATCGCCAGCACCAGGGAGGGAAACGCCGGGAGCGTGGCTTCGATGAAACTGCGACCACCGAAGGCTGGATCGGGGCCGCTGTCGAAGATGAGGCCGAGCACGAGCACGAGAAACGGAGCGAAGATGAAGGAGAAGAACAGCCCGACCGGTTCCCGCACCAGGGAACGCAACAGGGTGGCGGTGAGTGCGCGATAGCCGGTCATGCCGCCTCCCCCGCCCGCATCGCGCGGCCAGTCAGGTTCAAGAAGACGTCTTCCAGCCCCGGAGAGGTGACGCGCAGATCGGCGATCCGCACGCCCCATGTAGTCAGCTGGTTCATGACGTCTTGGATGAAGCCGCCGACGCCCTGCACGATGAGTTGCTTGCCGTCCGGCTGGACGGCGGTGACAGTCTCGATCAACTCCAGGTCCAGGCCTGCTGGTACCGGCTCGGTGAAGCTCAACCGCGCCGTAGCGTCGCCGGCATGGTCGCGGATCAGCGCCGGGACAGTGTCCAGGGCGACGAGTCGGCCATGGTCGATGATGCCCACCCGGTCACACAGATGCTCGGCTTCCTCCATGTAGTGCGTGGTGAGTACGACGGTGGTCCCTCGATCCCGGATACTCGCCACAACGTCCCACATCGCCAGGCGCGCCTGCGGGTCCAGCGCGGTGGTCAACTCGTCGAGGAACACCACCTCGGGCTCGTGGAGCAGCGCCAAGGCGATGAACAGGCGCTGGCGCTCACCCCCGGAGAGGCGGTCAACCCTGGTCTTCTGCTTCCCGGCGATGCCCAGCGTGGTAAGCAGCTCCCACCACGGGGCGGGACCCTCGTAGAGGGCAGAGAACAACCGCATCGCCTCCGCGACGGTGATCCGCGGCGGCAGGGCCGCGCTCTGTAGCTGCACGCCGGTTCGCAAGGTCAGCGCGTGCCGATCCCTGATCGGGTCGAGTCCGAGCACACTGATTCTTCCTGACGTCGGCCGGTCCAGCCCCTCGATGCAGTTCAGCAAGGTGGTCTTGCCGGCACCGTTGGGACCGATCAGACCGAAGATCTCCCCCTCCTCCACCCGGAACGAGACCTCGTCCACGGCGGCCAGATCCCTGAACCGGCGCACCACTCCCTCGCACGTCACCACGCTCACTTCTGATCGTCTGCCCGTTCGGCGTCATCTTCACTCGGGATGGTCGGTGGCCCCGAAGGCATCGCCCGAGCGATGAACCGATCGAAGACGTCCTGCCGCACGATCGCGATCCCCTGCTCGATATCGGCAAGCAGCAGCAACGTGTCCCCGGGCTTGATGCCGAACAGGTCACGCGCGCCCTTGGGGATCACGATCTGCCCCTTCTCTCCGACCTTGACCGTGCCGGCGAACTTGCCCGGCGATGGAGGTAGACCTTCGGCATCCACGCGGACCCCCAAATCAGGCGGCTACTTTTCATACAAGTATAACTTGGTTCGTTGGTCGGGCTGAGGTCGGCTCTGCCGACCTCAGCCCGACAGCCCCGTTGGGAGATCTAACGCCGGACGAGGTTCCGGAGTCAGTCGCCACTGGACATGGCGAATCCCAGCAGAATAACGATGCACCCCAGTAGAAAGTGGGACAGCAACGTCGCGTACGAGGGAATGTCCGCGGGCGTGGCTTGGTAGGCGAGGTGCGCCTGCGAACGGCCGAAGGTCGTGAACGAGACCGCCTCGGCGGGAGTGCCCGGAGGGCGTGACCTCACATGGCGTGGCAGGTAGATCACCGGCAGTTCCCTTCCCCTGGGCGGAAGACGCTCGCCTCCGTGCGCGGGGGACAGGAACGTGCGGGTGTGGCCATCTTGATCGACGTACCCGATCAACGAGCACCTGCGCGGAGTTTGCCGGTCTCTGTCGTAGCGGTGCCAGATCACTGTGGCCTCAGCCCGAACCCCGTGTTTTCGCAGCCGCCATCGCCGAAGGGCTTCCCCTCTGAAGAGATACAACATGATGGCAAACCCGGCTCTCGGGAACGAGGTCGCCGTCATTCCCAGCAGCTTGCCCGTCACGTCGGCGGGCCGGGCGTGCTGCGGTTTTCCGGGGAGGTACAGGATGTCGAAGGTCTCACGGACCGCTATCACGCCACGGCCGGTGTCCACCGGCGAGAGCATGACCGTTTGCGGTTGGCCGTGCTGGTCCACGAAGTCCACGCGCATGCGCGAAACCTGGTCCGGTTCGACGACGCGCTTCAACACCGTGCCGGTGGTACGCACACCGTGCCGCCGCAGCCGCCGCACCCGGTACGGCGCGCCCAGCAGCAATCCCAGGACGATGATCCCGCATACGACCATGATTCGACCGATGCTTGCCGGTCCCACGAGTTCCCCTGTTCCGCCAGCGTCCGTCAGGAGCCGACAATCCCGGCTACCGGCATCAGAAACACCAGACCCACCAGGGTCTGGACCACCACGGCTCTGGCGAACGTCGCCGTTGTGACATGCAGCCGGGCGTTGTCGGGCTCGTCCGGCAGGTAGGCGACCTCCAGTTGCTCGCCGACCGGGGTGAGCCGCTTGCACGGTTCGGCGATGCGCATGAGCCGTCCCTGGCCGTACTCGAAGTCGGCAACGATGTACCAGTGCTTGTCCTTGACAGGTTGCGACTCCACCGTGGCGCCCACCCGGCGCGTTTCCGTAACGACGTGGTCGATCACCGTGGCGGTCGCGCGGACACCCCGCAGCCTGAGCCGCCGTCGGTACCCGGCTTTGCCCGCGACGTCTACCAGTATGGCCGACCCGATGCAGACGGAGACGGCCAGAAGCGCAGCAACGGCTGTCACGAGGAGAGAATATCGAAACGCCACCTTCAGGTGCGTGCTTCAACGTCGTTCACCTCGACTCCACCACCGGCCGACGGCGGTCCACCTTGGACGGCGTCCCGTCAGCGTTGGCGCGCGGGTGCGGTAGCGTTCGGCGCTCCGGTGCATGTGCGGCGAAGTGGTCCGCGCTCCCGGCCGGGGTCTGTCGGCACACATTGGTTTCCTCGGAGTCGTGAGTGCTGCGCCATGTCGGTTCAGGACGCGGGTGCGGCGACGGGGACGCGGAGGATGCGGTCGTCGCCGGGGCGCGGGTCGGTTCCGCCCCAGGTGGCGCGGTCGGTGTTGGAAGTGATGAGCCAGAGCGTTCCGTCGGGTGCGACTTCGACGGTGCGGATGCGGCCGTAGGTGCCGACGAGGTGGTCGATCGGTTCGGCTGTGGCTGTGCCGCCGTCGACGGGGAGCTGCCAGAGTCGCCGGCCGCCAAGGGCGCCGATCCACAGCGAGTCCGCGGCGTAGGCCATGCCGGAGGGGCTGGCGTCGTCGGGGTGGATGGCCGCGATCGGTGGTTCGCCGGTGTCGCCGGCGATGCCTTCGGTCTCGGGCCATCCGTAGTCCGTGCCTGGGCGTAGGACGTTGATCTCGTCCCAGGTGCGGTGCCCGAGCTCTGATGCGTAGGCGGTGCCGTCAGGTCCGAACGCGATGCCCTGGACGTTGCGGTGTCCGCTGGAGTAGATGGGCGAGTCTTGCGGATTGTCGGCGGGGATCGAGCCGTCGGTGGCGATTCGCAGGATCTTGCCGTTGAGGGAGTCTTCGGTGGCGGCGTTCTCGGGTTGGAAGGCGTCGCCGGTTCCGATCCAGAGGTGCTCGTCCGGGCCGATGACGATGCGCCCGCCGTGGTGGCGGTCGGCGGTCTGAATGCCGTCCAGCAGCACCCGGTCGACGGTGAGGGAGGAGAAGTCGTCGGCGACCGTGAGCGCGACGATCCGGTTCTCGTCGGCACCGGAGATCGAGGCATAAACCGTTCGGTCATCGCCAAAGTCGGGGGAGGCGACGATGCCGAGCAGTCCGCCTTCGGAGGAGACCTCCACGTCGGGTACTACACCGACGGTCTGGTGGGCTCCGCCGCCGGCGGACACGCGCAGGATCCGCCCGCTGATGCGCTCGGAGACGAGCGCGGTCCCGTCGGGAAGGAAAGTCAGTCCCCAGGGTGCTTCGAGCCCGGTGGTCAGCTCTTCCGGCTCGCCCAGCGTGGCAACAGACCCCGGTACGGGCGCAGGCGCGGAGGGCGCGATCGCGGTCCGCTCCGGCTCGGTCCCGGTAACCGTGCAGCCAGTCAGGGCGAGTCCTAGAAACATGCAGCCGACGGCTGCGACGCTGGCCAACGAGCGCCCGGGGGCCTGCTTCTTCGGCGTGGCTGGGTGTGGACCAGGTGCCCGCATGGTGCTCCTTGCCGATCGGGGCAGGCGTTATGCGGCGCCGCCGTTGACGAAGATGGTCTGGCCGTTGACCCAGCGGGCGGGGCCTGCCAGGAATGCCACGGTCTCGGCGATGTCCTTCGGTGTGCCCAGCCGCCGGAACGGGTTGTTGTTCGCGATCTGCTCGATGAGTTCGGGGCTCTTGCCGTCCAGGAACAGCGCAGTGGCGGTGGGGCCGGGCGCGACCGTGTTGACGGTGATGTCCCGGCCGCGTAGCTCCCGGGCCAGGATGAGCGAGATCGCCTCGACCGCGGCCTTGGAGGCGGCGTACGCGCCGTAGCTGGGGGTCTGCAGACGGGTGATCGAGGTGGAGAAGTTGATGATCGCGCCACCCGGACGAATCCGCTGCGCGGCGAGCCTGTCGACGATGAAGGTGCCGCGCACGTTGACGCGCTGGACCCGGTCGAACACCTCCAGGTCGAGCTGCGCGACCGGCGACAGCGGCATGATGCCTGCGGTGTGCACGAGCACGTCGACGCCGCCGAACTCGCGCTCCGCCACGTCGAACAGCGTCGTGGCGGTCGGCTCCTCGGCGATGTCGCCGCCGGCTGCCACCGCGCGCCCGCCCGATTCGGTGATGGCTGTGACGGTCTCGTCGGCACGCTCCTTGCTGCCGTTGTAGTGGACGACGACCGCGGTCCCGTCGGCGGCCAGGCGCAGGGCGCTGGCCTGGCCGATGCCGCCGGAGCCTCCGGTCACGATCGCGACACGCTCGGTGGTGCTGGTCATGGAAGAGCTCCTCGCTAAGATGTGAACACCAAGTACATTAATCTGAGTGCAAGAAATGTACAAGTGGTTCACATAGTTTCGACCCGGCAGGGAGCATGGATGACCGAGCAGCGCACCCCACCCCGACGCGGTCGCGGCCGCCGACCCGCTGCGGAGGTCCGCGCGGAGGTGCTCGCCGCGACCGGCCACCTGCTGCTGCGGGAAGGGCTGAAGGCGGTGACCTTCGACCGCGTCGCCAGGGAAGCGGGATCGAGCAAGGTCACGCTCTACAAGTGGTGGCCCTCGCCCGGCGCGCTGGCGGCGGAGGCCTACTTCGCCCAGAGCGAACCGGTGCTCGCCTTCCCTGACACCGGCGACATCCGGGCGGACCTCATCTCGCAGCTGACGGCATTCGTGCGCTGGTTGACCGAAGAGGGTGCCGCTACACCGGTGTCCGAGTTGGTCGGCGCCGCGCAGACAGACCCTGACGTCGCCCGGGCGTGGACCGAAGAGTACGCGCGGCCACGACGCGAACTCGCCCGGATGCGACTGCGGGCAGCCCAGCAGCAGGGTCAGCTGCCCGAGGATGCCGATCTCGACGTGATTGTCGACCAGCTCTGGGGCGCGTGCTACCACCGGTTGCTGGTCCTCAAGGTGCCTTTCGACCAGACCCTCGTTCCCAGGCTGGTCGATCAGGCGCTCTACGGCGCCGCCCGCGGGGCGTGATTCGCTCCTCAGCATCTTCGAGACCGCGTCGCGGAAGTACGTTCCCGGGATCGCACCTGGTCGTCAGGTGCCTGGCGAAGCCGGTGACGAGCTGCTTCTTGCGGTAGACCTCGTCCCTGCCGGGCGTTCCGGGTCCGAGTACGCAGACGTGGCGGACGAGCGAGCCCCGCAGGTGCGTAGCCGCCACATCGGCAGGCCTTGCTGACAGGGCGGAGGGCTTCACCGGAGCTAGGGCAACGAGCGAAAGCTGAACCGCGGCTGGTCACGCCGTCCGCTGAGCCGTCCCGAACGTGCCGCCGAGATCGCGCGAGTCGTGGAGTAGCCGGGCTGTCTTTCGCTCGCGGACATCTACCGCAGGCTGACCTCGACAGCATCGTGGCCGCACTGCGCACGGCGTGAGCGTTCACAGCGGTACTACTTGCCAGTAGGTATGGGCGTGTCGGGTGTTA
The DNA here is from genome assembly GCF_000244955.1 of Saccharomonospora marina XMU15. Lineage (GTDB taxonomy): Bacteria > Actinomycetota > Actinomycetes > Mycobacteriales > Pseudonocardiaceae > Saccharomonospora_A > Saccharomonospora_A marina. Next base: position 2,421,940 of record NZ_CM001439.1, read on the forward strand.
GCATCCCGACATGCCCGCACTGTCGCCGCGCATCCCGCCCGGATCTCGCGAGGACATCGGGGTGGTCAACATGGCCACGGCGAAGCTGTTGGGGATGGCCACCGGCGGCGGACCGCCGAACCTGTTCACCACCCTCGCCCGGCACCGCCGCCTGTACCGTCCGTGGCTGGCGTTCGCGGGATCCCTCATGCCAGCGGGTTCGTTGCCGCGCAGGGAAAGCGAGCTGCTGATCCTGCGCGTGGCGCACCTGACCGGATGCGAGTACGAACGCGCCCACCACGAAGTGCTCGGTAGCCGCGCGGGACTGAGTGCCGAGCAGATCGCACGCGTAGCGCAAGGCCCGAACGCCGCGGGATGGTCGCAGCGCGACGCGATCCTGTTGCGTGCCACCGACGAGCTGCATGACACCCGCACGCTCGGCGACGACACGTGGGCTGAGCTGGCAGGCACGCTGAGCACGCGACAGTTGATCGAACTGCCGATGCTCGTGGGGCACTACGAGATGCTGGCGATGACGCTGAACAGTCTGCGGGTTCAACCGGACGAACCCGCAGAGCCCAGTTCCCGCCTCGGCCGCGCATTGTCCACATTGGCATCCAGGCGACGGCACGGCTGAGCCGTGCGCGGGGGCCGGTATCGGGAGAGGACGGTCGACATGGACCTCGACACCGCGTTCGCGGGTAAGACCGCGATCGTCACGGGTGCCGCCAGCGGAATCGGTGCCGAGCTCGCACGCCAGCTCGCACACCACGCCGCGACGGTGCTCGTCACAGACGTCGCCAAGGAAGCAATCCTGCGCGTGACCGCAGAGATCACCGAACGCGGTGGCCACGCCGAAGCGATGGTCGTGGACGTCACCGACCGAACCCAGCTGGCCGAGGCGATTGACACCGTCGTCGAACGACACGGCAGGCTCGACTACATGTTCAACAACGCCGGAGTGGCGATCTTCGGCGAGTTCGACGAGGTGACCCTCGACGACTGGGACACCATCATCGACGTGAACCTGCGCGGCGTCGCGCACGGTTCGACCCTGGCATACCGGCGCATGGTCAAGCAGGGATGCGGGCACATCGTCAACACGGCGTCGGTCGCCGGGTTGGTGCCGGTCCCGTTGCAGGCGCACTACTGCGCGACCAAACACGCCGTGATCGGCATGGACAAGACCCTCCGGCTCGAGGCCGCCCAGCACGGCATCCGGGTCACGACGTTCTGTCCCGCATTCGTCCAATCAGGAATGTTCGTCAACAACACCTTCCGCGGATCCCTGAAGGGGATCGACGCGCGTGCGATCGTCCCGATCGCGCCAGTGCCGACCGACCAGGCCGTGCGTACCCTGCTCGAAGGTGTCGCCCGGGGCCGCGAGCGCGTGATCACACCGCTCTACGGCAGGCTCGGCTGGTTGCTCGAACGCATCTCTCCGTGGCTGTCCGGGCGGTTGCACCGCGCCAGTCTCCGGTTGATACGTGCCCGTGCCCGCCGGGCGGCGAAGCGGTAGTCCGGACCGACAGCACACCCGGCCACCAGCGCAGTGACGATAACGCCTTCCCGCAGCACCAGCGGCCAGGCATTACGGGCTCACTCGCGGACTCGTCCGCCGCGACAGCGCAGCCGCACCGGCGTGGCGACGAAGCCAAGTCATTGCTGTCCACGGGGACATTCCCGGGGAGCTCGTTCATCTACTCCAGGGCGAAGTCGAGGCGGCAGGCCCCGCATTGGGCGCCTAATCAGGGTTTCGCTTCGTGCGGCCAGTGAGGCGAGTACTTGCAGCTTCTCGGCGCTGTCGCTGTGCTCATCGGCGTAGTAGAGCAGGAGAACCAGCTCGCCGATCGGCAGCCTTTCTCGACGCAGTTGCAGTCTGCTGACCACCGGATGGTCGACGGTGGTTGTGCCGCCTTCCAGTTTTCGCACGTCGGGACGGGCCCATAGAGTGCCCAACCGAGCGCTTGGCGAGTGAGAGCTCGCCGATGAGTTCGACCACGCGCGCATCGTCGGTGTCCTCACCTACCGATCCGCGAAACGATCCGATGCACGCTTCAACACCCGCGTCCCAGTCGGCGTGGAACTCGCGCTCCTCCGGATCGAGCACGAGCGACCGTAGCCGGTTCTCGCCGGGCCTGAGTCGGCGAGGGGGCCAGGGCAAGTGGATCGGACGCGACGACGACGCGACGGAGTGGCGAGGTCGATCAGGTGTTGGTTCGACCTCGTCGAGCCGCAGCACGCGTGCCAGCGCGGCGTGCACCTGGGCGGACGGGTTGGTGTCGCGCCCGCGCGCAGAGCCGCAGGCACCGAGCCGGTTCACGTCGACGTCTGCGGCACCTGGTCCGATCCCGCCCCCCGGCCCTTGGTGCGGCGGGCTTGCCATGGCCAGCGGCCTTCGAGCTCGACTTCGAGGGAGAAGCTGAGAAAGGTCCGCACGGCCACGATCACCGCGAGCACACCGACGCTGGTGTAGGTGGGGGAGATCGCGACGGTGCGAATGATGTCTGCGGCGACCAGGAACTCCAACCCGAGTAGGATCGCCCGGCCCAGGCCGCGGCGGTAGCGGCGATATGTGGCAGCGAACTCCTGCCGTGTGGACAGCCCCCAGAGAAAGCGGATCGTACCGGCCAACGCCCCGACGACGATGACCGCGACGCCCACGCCGTCGATCGAGGTGCCGATGGTTTCGATGACGCTGGCAAATTCCACGGCGATTCCTTGTGATCCGGCGCATCGTGTTGTTCGGGGCAGCATGTGCAGTGACAGGAAGCCGAGCAGGTCCGCGAGAGCCCCGCCATCCCGTCGCGTGGCCGTTGGCGCGGCGACGGGCAGGGTGGTGGCCCTGCCCGTTCATCCGCTGTTCGGTCAGCTCTCGTTCGACGTCGCCCTGCGGATGGCGTCCTTGGCACGGTCGAAAACCGCGAGCACCGGGCCGGTGGCCAGGTTCTCGGTCGCTGTCTCGACTCCCGGATGCGGATGTGTGGGCGCGGTCTTCTCCGCTGCCCGCACCATGCCCGCGAGCGTCCTCAGCCGTTCGGCCGGATAGTGCTGGCGCAGGTAGCGGAACTCGTACTGCTCCTCATGGCTTGCATGCTCGAGCACCGACATGCGCAGTCCTTCCAGCAGGTGCTCGAACTCCTCACTGTCCGGGCTCAGCTCTTCGAGGCGGCTCAGCACCTCCTTGGCCTCCCGCTCCTCGGCCAACCGGTCGTCGACGACAGCATCGCCACCGGCGATCGCCTGCCGGGCCATCGGGTGCACGATCTCCTCCTCGGCGGTCTCGTGCACCGCGAGCAGCCGGACCAGCCGCGTGAACACGTCCCGCCGCCGCTGCCCGGTGCTCGACAGCACCTCTAGGAACAGGTCCCGGATCTGCATGTGCTGGCCAAGCAGCAGGTCGACGACGTCTCGAGTCGTCTCGACGCGGTCCTCAACGCTCATAGCCGTCGGCTCCCTTCCAGCTGCTGCTCACGTAGGCTCTGTACCGGATGCTCGCCTTCGGTGGACAGCCGGTAGTCGGTGCCGAACTGCTCGCGGTGCATGTCGATGACCCGCTCGCTCGGCGGAGCCTCACCGCCGTGGATCTGCTCCTGCATCCGCTCGAACCGTTCGTGGGCCTCGCGGACGTAGCCGGTGCCGAGCGTGGTCAGATCGATCTGGGTGTCCAGCAGTTGCCGCAGGTACCCCTTGTTCGGCTCGAAGGTCACCGGCTGGGGCAGCTGTGGGGCCAGCACCTCCTCGGGCTCGCGGCCGTCGTGCTGGCGCAGGAGGTCGCACGCCCCATGGAGGTGTTCGAGCTCCATGTTGAGGTGAAGCTCCCAGATCGCCTTGATCCTGCGGTCGGACTCGGTCTCCATGAACGAGTAGTAGAGGTAGCACTCGTTGTACTCGTGGTTGACCAGCCGCTCCCACCAAGTCTCGCCCGGATCCACGAGGGACTCGTAGTGGGTGACGTGCTCCTCCTCGATAAGGCCGATCTCCTGGTAGAGCTGCCGGGCTATCGGCTCCATGTACTCCGGGCCGACGTTCATGTAGAAGTTCATCGTCTGCTGCTCCGCCGACATGATCGTCAGCGCGTGCAGCTTGGAGATCGGGTCCGCGCTGGTGCGGTCGTACGGCTCTCGCACGTTGTCGTGCGGATGCCGGTGGTGGTACTTCGTCGGCCTGCCGGGAATCACCTCGGTCAGGCCGTCGACGATCTTCTCCGCTTTGCGATGCTGGACCATCTCGTACAGGTTCGAGTACCGGTACAGGTGGTCGAAGTCCTCCAGCACACCGAACTCGTACGCCTGCTTGAGGTAGGGGTCCGGCTCCATCCTGGCCACCCACGCGGTCAGGTCGACGGCGACCTGCTCGTAGGCGATCGTGGTCTCCAGCGCCGAGGAGACACCGGGCAACAGCCAGTTCACCGCCTTCTGCTGCTGCTGTTCCAGGTAGCGGATCTCGGCGAGCTTGCGCTTCGCGTCCATGTCAGGGCAGTGCCGGGCGAGCTGGTGGCTGAACAGCAGCGCCTCGACCTCGATGCCGTTCATCGTGATGACCCGGCACCGGGTGTAGGGATCGGCGTGGTCCGGGTCGATCGGGGAGACGTTGAGCTCTCGCCAGTTGCGCAACTGCTTGTCCAGGGCGATGCCGCGTTGTTCCAGCGGGTTGAAGGTCATCTGGGCCCTTACCTCTCGTGTGGTTGAGTCACCGGCCGGGTAGAAGGACCGAGAGGGCAGACCCACACACCGTCTCGAGCACGTCGGGCAACAACGCCCAGGCGACCCCGCAGGGATCGGGGTCGGTGAGCTGGACGGCTTGGCCACCCCGTAACTGGACACCGGAAGGTCCGCCGCCAGTGCCTTCCTTACCCGTGCGTTCCGCACACGAGCCAATCGCCGTGGCAGAAGCACGACTTGTGCCTTCCCCTCGGGAGGCAGCGCAAACATCCGCCCGTCCACCTCCGCCGCACCCCGCGCGGTCAACGGCCGGGAGCGCTCCTCGACGGATGTAAACGACCGCGCCGACCTGCGCGTAGAGCAAGGAGCGAAAGCGAAGCCACGGGGAGGTCGCGTTACTCGCTGAGCCGTCCCGACCGGGCCGCGACTGCCCCATAACGCGCAGGGCGTCCCGGTTTCGGCAGGTCAACGGCTGGCGGGCGCCACACGCGGGCTCAAGGGATCGCAGGTTCGGATCCTGTCAGCCTGCCGGGCTCGGAGCCCGCCGGCTTTGGGGGATGCCCAGTCGGCGGGCCTTTCCGTGTTTCGTTCACATTTTGCCGTGCTTCGCCGTTTCAACATCAACGAGCGCGTGGTGAAGCGTTACCGCGGTGGCTCACGCATCTGCAGGCAGCTGGGTCGCCTGCTGACCCCACCACGCCGCTCCCGCGGCAACCGGCGATGCGGGGGTTGGGGTTCACGGGGTTGTTCGCATGTGGCACCGAAGCGCCTCGGCGCTTCGGTGTGACGGAGGTGAGGCTGGCGGTGATCCAGTCCGACTCGACCTTGTGACCAGCTGCACCACAACCTGATCAACCACCGGCTCGGCAAGCTCCCCGCCGGAGTCAGGTGACAACCTCGCTGGTCGACCTCGGTTGTGCCCGGTTGCCGCGCCACTGGATTTCTCTGATCCGGCGAGATGACCGGTCCAAGCACGTGCACCTTGGTCCGGCCAGCCCGTCCGACATCGCAACCGATCTACAAAAGCGCACCGTGACTGGTTGGAAAGCGGCCTCTCAGCCCAGTACCGGGCGGCCCAGCGGTAGCGGCCTGCCGCCTGTCGCGGCGGACAGCGCGCCTGCGAACAGGTACATCCCTACCGCGGTGAACGCGAACACGACGTACCCGCCTGCGGTGGTAGCGCCGGGGGAGTCGCTCACCGTGCCGTACAGCACCAGGGCGAGCGCGAGGTCGATCAGCGTGAACAGCACTGTGAAGGCGGCGGGCAGCCGCAGGGTGGTCAGGGTCAGCAGGACGATCATGATCAGCCAGGCGATCAGGAACAGGCCCTGCGTGGCGACAGCGGCGTCGCCGGAGATGCCGAACCAGCCATGGATGAGGCCGAGCACCAGCGCCGCGTAGCTGAGCCAGAACCCGGTGAACACGCCGAACACGGCGGCGACCGCGCTCTGGCCCAGTGCCGCTGCCCACACCGCGGCGACGAGCTGGCCCAGGCCGGTGGCGGGCAGGATGATCGCGATCGAGGCGCCGACGGCGCCGGTCGGGACGTAGCCTGTCAACACCAGGCCCAGCGCGGTCGCGCCGACGATGAAGGTGGGTACGCCGATCAGGGCGGGGTCGCCCTCGGGTACGGACCGGGTGGGGGCTTCGGTGGCAGCGGCAGTGGTCATCGTGTACTCCTCGTTGAGTTGCGAATGATCCTCGAATGCGGTCAGGCCGGTTGCCGGTCAGGGATCGGCCGGCCGCGGTGGAAGGGAAAGACGCGATGGCATCGCCCGCTTTCGGTCACCGGCGGCGGGCCGAAGCGGCGGGCAGGCCCGTAGTCGGCGTCGAATGTGCACTCCCACCGCGACCTGGCCACCACCTCGCGGGAGGCGTCGGCCGGGCAAGCACCGTGGGCGCTCGCTCGCGCAGCGAACCCCGGCCGCTCACCCCGTCCCGGGCCAGATTCGCGACAGCTCAGGGTGATCGTCGTCGATCAGGCGATGCGCCAGGGCGATCGCCTCGTTCGGATCGATCTGGTCGAAGGCGGGATACCCCCTGGCGACACCCTCGAGAATATCCGCCAGCTCGTTCGCCGACGCCGGGGAAAGGCTGGTGTCGCGGCGGGACTGTACGTAGCGCAGCCGCAGCACGCCCGCCGCCTGCAACAGCAGCGAACAGTAGGTATCGTGTGTGGCTGTTGCCCGTTCGGACAGCTCACCCGACTCCTGGTCTTGCACGCCGACTCCCTTCTGTGCTTCGAACTGGCGCCGCGGGCAGCTGCCAGGTCCGCTCCTGCTCGATCACCGCGGCCAAGTCGGACGGTCTGTGTGGACTGTCCATCCGCATCGATGCGAAACCCCGCACGGCGAGGACCGCGGCGTCGGGGCCGGCAGGCTTCGTGGTGCGCCGAGCCTGCTTGGCACACCACGAAGGCGGGGTTTCAGGCGGCGTGTTTTTTGAGTTGTTGGGCGGCGGTGGTGGGGTTGGGGGCGTTGTAGATGGCTCCGCCTGCGACGGCGACGGTGGCGCCTGCGTCGCGGACGGCGGCGATGGTGTCGGTTTTGATGCCGCCCGCGATGGAGAACGGCACTCCGGCCTGGCGGCCGTCCTCGAGCAGGGTGTCGATGGTGTAGCCGGGGCGGGCCTGCTCGTCCAGGCCGGCGTGGATCTCCACGAACGCCACCCCGAGCTTGGCGACCTCCCTGATACGCGCGACCCGGTCCTCGACCACGGTGATCATGTCCGCGACCACCTCCTTGCCGTACTTGCGGCCGGCCGCGACCGCGCCCCGCACGGTGTCGTCGTCGGCCGCGCCCATCACCGTGACCAGATCCGCCCCGGCCTCGAACGCCATCGCCGCCTCCAACTCGCCGGCATCAGCGGTCTTGAGATCGGCGAAAACCAGCTTGTCCGGATGCGCCGCCTTGATCGCGCTGACCGCACCGATCCCCACCGACTTCACCAGCGGCGTGCCCAACTCCAGGATGTCCACGTGCTCGGCCACCTGATGCGCCAACCTCAACGCAGCCGGCAGATCCACAACATCCAACGCAACCTGCAACTTCACGACACACACCTCTCCTCTACCGATCACGACGGACACCGTCCGCACCCGCCGACACACCCGAACCAATGAACTCCCACGACAATCACGCACCCACCCAAAACCCAGCAACACCCCACCACATGCAAAACCCCAATCCCCCAATCCACACAACAAATAACCAACCCCCAAACCACCCCACCTACAGTCGATTCGAATCCTGGTTCGAGTCGGAGCGGCTTGCCCGCGGTGCTGCGGCACGACGCGGCCGGCCCGGGAGCTCGGCGGCGCTACCGCCATCGGCCGGTTCGGTCGACCCGACGGCAGCCTGCCGCCGTCTCCGGTCGCATAACCGCTGGCCAGGAACACCAGGGTCGAGGCGCGCCGGATCTCGGCAGCCGGCGGCGTCGCTTCGGGCACGCCGGTCCGCTCGTGGCGGTGTGGCCGCCGTTCGTCAGTGATTTGGCCCCGGTCGTTCGCGATCAGTTGCCCCGCGTGGCGACGGCGAACAAGCTGTGCGAAATGCAAGCCGAGTTCGGGGTGAAGCCGACCGACAATCATCCTGAACCAACCCTCGGCGGGCGACGGCGCCTTTAGTCGCACGGCCATCGTGAGTGGTCGAACATGAGGGAGGACTTCATGAGGCTGGAAACACCGGAGCTGTCCGCAGCAAGAGCGTGTGTCGAAACCGGCTTTCGCCGCGGCCCGGCAACGCATTGATTTCGCGCTGTGTCCATTCGTGCCTCGAAAGCGGCGTCGGGTGAGGGACCTGGGAATCGGAATCGGTCGAGCCGGCTTGGAGGTGGAGATATGAACGCTTGGTCTGCTGAGGAGTTCGAGGCGCGCCTGCGGTCGCTCGGAGAACAGCGGTACCACCATCTGCACCCGTTCAACGAGCGGATGCACACGGGCCTGCTGACCGAGGAGGAATTCCGGGGCTGGGTGCGCAATCGGTTCTACTACCAGATGAACCTTCCCAAGAAGGACGCGTTCATCCTCACCAAGCTCCCCAGCCGGGAGGACCGGCGCCGGTGGATTCAGCGCATCATCGATCACGACGGCCGGACAGGCGACGAGGGCGGTATCGAGAAGTGGGTTCGCCTCGGCGAAGCTGTCGGCCTGACCCGCGAAGAGCTGTTCGACGTCGACACGGTGCTGCCCGGTGTGCGGTTCGCGGTGGACGCCTACGTGGATTTCTGCAGGCAGCGGCCGTGGCTGGAGGCCGCGGCGTCGGCACTGACCGAACTGTTCGCACCTGACCTGCTCAGCAGGCGGATCGCCGACGTCCAGCACCACTACCCGTGGATTGCCGCCGAAGGGCTGGAGTACTTCCGTGCGCGGCTCACCCAGCAGCCCAAGGACATCGAGCATCTGCTCGAACTGGTGCTCGACAACGCCAGGACCGCAGAACAGCAGGACGCGTGCGTACGGGCGCTGGAGTTCAAGTGCGATGTGCTCTGGAGCCTGCTGGACGCCGTGGAACTCGCCTACAGCAAGAGTTCGTGATGGACGAGTCCGAATTGACGGCCGTCCCGAAGCTGGCGACCAAGGCGATGCTCAGGCACGACAGTGTCAGAGATGTGGAGTTGCTCCTGCTGCCTGAGAGGGTGGTGCTGTTGAACAAGTCCGGGGCGGCGATTCTCAGATTGTGCGACGGCAGCCGGACCGTGCGGGAAGTGGTCGCCCAACTCGAGCACGATTTCGAGGCCACCGATCTCGCCAGCGACGTGGTGACCTTCCTCAAGGATGCCCGTGGACGGGGCTGGGTGGTCACGTGAACGGTATGCCGCAGCCGTTCGGCCTGCTGGCCGAGGTGACGCACCAGTGCCCGCTGCACTGCGTCTATTGTTCGAACCCACTGGCACTGCGCGATCGGCAGGACGAGTTGGTCACCGACGACTGGCTGCGGGTGATCGGTGAGGCGGCCGCGCTCGGTGTCGTGCAGGTCCACTTCTCCGGCGGCGAACCCCTTGTTCGTGGCGATCTGGAGACGCTGGTCGCGGAGTGCCGTCGCCTCGGCCTGTACACGAACCTGATCACAAGCGGGCTCGGACTCACGGAGAGCCGTGCGAGATCGCTGGTTTCGGCGGGGCTCAACAGCGCGCAGCTGAGCATCCAGGGGGAGGCCGCGGAGTCGACGAACCTGGTCGCGGCGAGCAAGCGGTTCGACAAGAAGGAGCAAGCCGCACGCATCATTCGCGAAGCCGGGCTGCCGTTGAACATGAACGTGGTCCTGCACCGGTTGAACCTTTCCCGGCTGGACGCGATCATCGACGTCTGCGTGGCGTGGGGTGCCGAACGCCTGGAACTGGCGAACACCCAGTACTACGGCTGGGCTCTTCGCAACCGGGATCTGCTGATGCCGAGCAAAGCCCAGCTGGACGAAGCGGTCGGTGTCTACGAACGCCGCAAGGCCGAGCTGGGGCAGCGCATGGAGCTGCTCTGGATCCTCCCGGACTACTACGAGCCCTATCCCAAGCCGTGCATGGGTGGCTGGGCGCAGACCGCGCTGACCGTCGCTCCCGACGGGGTGGTCTATCCGTGCCCGGTGGCCGCGGAGATCACGACGATGAACTTCGTCTCGGTACGCGACCACGACCTCGCCTGGATCTGGCAGAAGTCCGATTCGTTCGAGGCATTCCGGGGAACCGAGTGGATGGCCGACCCGTGCCGCAGCTGCCCGCGCAAGGAGACGGATTTCGGCGGATGCCGTTGCCAGGCCTTCGCGCTCACCGGTGATCCGGCGCGAACCGATCCTGTTTGCATGCACTCGCCCGACCACCACCTGGTGCGGGACGCCCTGGTTCGCGCGAACCAGGTCGGTGCCGGAGAAGTCGGCGAAGCAGGCCACGAGCAGCTTGTCTACCGGCGCCCACCCGCGTCGGCGCGGAGGTAGGCGATGGCACTCGAAGCTCGGGCAACCGTCAGGGCCAACCTCACCCAGGACGAGGCGGCAGCGCGTTCGGCCGAGGTCACCGATGTTCACTACGCGGTGGATCTCGATCTGACCGCGGCCGAGCGGACGTTCGCCACCAGCACGGTGGTGCGCTTCCAGGCCGGCTCCGGGAACCCGTGCGTCTTCCTCGACTTCGCCGGAGAGGTCGAGTCGGTCGTGTGCAACGGCCGCGAGATCGGGCGTGAAGCGCACGACGGGACGCGCGTCCGGCTGGACGTGCGTCCCGGCGAGAACACCGTTCGAGTGGCCGGTACCGCGCCCTACTCGCGAACGGGCGAGGGGCTGCATCGTTTCCAGGACTCGCTCGACGGACAGGTGTACGTGCACACCAAGTTCGAGCCGTTCTCGGCGCACCTGGTGTTCGCCTGTTTCGACCAGCCTGACCTGAAGGCGACGGTCGATCTGACAGTCACCGTCGACGATCACTGGGTGGTGGTGACCAACACCGACCCCGCAGAGCGGCTCCCGCTCGCAGGCGGTGGGTGTTCGACATGGCGCTTCGAGCGCACGCCACCGCTGCCGCCGTACCTGGTGGCCGTGGCAGCCGGTCCGTTCCGGCGGATGCGGTCGAGCCACAACGGGGTGCCGTTGGCGCTTTACGCGCGGGAGTCTCTGCTCGAAGAACTCACCGATCAGGCGCCGGAGCTGTTCGACGTGATCAGCCGTGGCCTCGACTTCTACAGTGAGTTGTTCGATATCCCGTACCCGTTCGCCAAGTACGATCACGTATTCGCGCCCGAGTACACATTCGGGGGGATGGAACACCCGGGCTGCGTGACGCTCAACGAGCGATTCCTGTTTCGGCACCGGGTCACCGAGGACAAGAAGCGACGCCGAGCCGAACTGCTGATGCACGAGATGGCGCACATGTGGTTCGGCGACTACGTGACGATGCGCTGGTGGGACGATCTCTGGCTGAACGAGGCGTTCGCGACGATGATGTCGGTTGTCGCGCAGCCCGAAGTGACCCGTTACGGCGAAGGCTGGACCGGCTTCGCGCACCACTCGCTACCGGTTGCTCGACACGGCGACCGGCTGCCTACCAGCCACGCGATCCGGGTCGAAACCGCCGACACCGAAGCCGCGCGGTCGAACTTCGGGCCGATCGTGTACAGAAAGGGCGCGGCGGCACTGCGCAACCTCGCTGCGAGCTTGGGTTGGGATTGCTTCGTCGCGGGGGTGCGCAGCTATCTGCGGGCGCACGCGTGGGGAAACGCCGGCCTCGACGACTTCGTGGCCGCGCTGCGGCGGGTATCGACCGGCGATGTGGACAGCTGGGTGGACGAATGGCTGCTGCGCCGTGGCAGCAACACGGTGCAGGTGTCTCGACTTCCCGCAGCCGACAGGGCCGTGCAGCTTCCCGACCCGGATGTTCCACCTCGCCACCTGAAGCTGCGGTTCGCCGGGTTCGACGACCACGACGGCAGGTTGGTGCTGCGGCAACGCGCGCACCTGACACTGACTCCGGCCGAGTGCGAGCGTGAACTCACCGTGTTCGGTGGGCGAAGCCCGGACCTCGTGCTTCCCAACGACGATGCGGTGAGCCCAGTCAAGGTCAGGCTGGATCCGCGGTCCCGACTGACGGCGTTGCGTATCCTGTCCACACTGGATGATCCACGGGCGCGAGCGGTCGTGTGGGGAGCGTTGTGGGACGACGTGCTCGACGCGCGGCTGCCCGCGCGGAGCTACGCATCGGCCGTTCTGGCACATGGAGTGAAGGAAAGCGACGTCGGTGTGGTGGAGGCGCTCCTGGAGCGCGCCGTGCAAGCGGTGCGGGTCTACGGGGACCCCTCCAGCCGTTGCCGAATGCTCGCGGACCTCGCACGCCAAGTCCGCGACCAGCTGGTGGGTGCGGCCGCGGGCGGCGATCGCCAGCTGGTACTTGCCCGCACCCTGGTGGATACCGTCCAGGCCGACGGCCACGACCTGCTGCGCGAGCTGGTGTGCGGGCGCTGCCCGTGGCCAGGTCTGGAAGTGGATCGCGATCTGCGGTGGCGGGCACTGCTGCGCCTCGCATCGAACGGAGGCGACATTGACGGCCTGCTGGACGTCGCGATGCAGGCCGATCCGGGCGACAGCGGACGCCGCAACGCCCTGACGGTGCAAGCCTCGCGTCCCGACCCTGCCGCCAAGGAGCAAGCGTGGACGCGGTTGTTCAGCGACGGCTTCTCGCTCGTCGAACGCAAGGCCGTCATGGCGGGTATGCGGCAGCCGGTGCAGGAGGCGTTGCTCACGCCCTACGCCGAGCGCTACTTGCAGGCACTGCGGAGCATGGCCGGAGCCGAGGAGGCCGAGTTCTGGGTGGCCTTCGCCCGCGAGCTCTACCCCCGTTTCACCACTGCTGAGCAGAGCGTGCTGGCGGGTACCGACGCCCTGCTGGGGAGCAGGGTGCTGCCGGAGAACGTGCACAGGGTGGTCAGCGAGGAGCGGACCGAACTCATCATCATGCGGGCCGCACGCGCGTGCGACACGGCCAACCGGAACCGCTGACCGAGGCGTCGGCGGACGCGCGTGGCGGTGGAGCCGGTGCACGTTTGACCCGGCACCGGCGCGAGCCTGTCTTGGCAGTGCCGGTCAACTTCGGCTCATCCGAGTTCGAGCCGCGCGTCGCGGACCATGGTCGAGCTGCCGCGGTTCGGACAACCTGGTCGCGGCGAGGGGCGGCGAACCGGCGACCAGCGGTGGCAGCGTGGCGGTGGGCGCGGCCCGAATCCGTGACCAGTAGCCGTTCTCCGTGCCGGATCGGGGTGCGGTCGAGGTTCGCGCTTTCGCGGCCGCCACAGGCATTGCGACGCCGCCTGGTTTGCGGGAAGGCCCGCAGGTGACGCGGTGCGCACCGTTCATACCCGCACAGCTCACGTTCGTGTCCAACAGATTGACCCCACACACCGCGGCCCTGCAAGCTCATTGCACACACCGCGAGTCGACGGTGTAACCGGCCACTGTTTTTCCGGCATTCCTCGCGGGGCCGAGTATTCCGACCACAGGCAACCGTACGACGAAGTCTGGAGTGAGAGGTGAATCGTGGTTCTACCGTCAAAGATGCCTCAGCTCGCTGACCTCGATTTGCTGCTGTCCGTGGAAAGCTACGGCAGCGTCGGAAAGGCCGCGCAGGCGCACAGCCTTTCACAGCCGGCAGCCAGTATCCGAATCAGCGCGATGGAGCGTCGGCTGGGGCTCAAGCTGCTGGAGCGTTCTCCCACCGGTTCGAAGCTCACCGAGGAAGGAGAAATGCTCGCGAAGTACGCCCGCAACGTGATGCGGGCAGCACGGGAATTGCTGGAGTTCGGATCGGCGTCGCAATCCGGCGGCGCGAAACGGCTGCGGATCGCGGGCAGCCCGGCGATCTCCGAGCACCTGATCCCGGAATGGCTGAACCGGTCCGGGTTCTCCTTCGGCGAGGCCCGCGTCGAGGTGCGGGCAGGCAGCGTAGACGCGCTGCGCAGGCTGATCCGCGAGAGCCATGTCGATCTGGCGTTCATCGACGGCTGGTGCCAGGCAGGCAGCCAGGTGCGCAAGCAGTTCGGCGACGACATGGCGACCCGCTACATCTGTGACGACAAGCTGTCCGTGGTCGTCGGCGCGACGCACCCGTGGGCCAGGAGGCAGACTCCCGTGACGGTGGAGGAACTGGCCTCGGCCGCACTCGTTCTGCGCGAGCGCGGCTCCGGGATCCGGGAGTTCACCGACGAGCTGCTGAAAACAGCGCCTGCCTCGGGAAGCTACGTCGAACTGCCCTCCAGCGCCGCGATCAAGCAGGCGGTGGCGACAAGCCAGCGGGTGACGGTGCTGAACATCTCCACCGTGCGACCCGAACTCGCCGAAGGCAGGTTGAAGCTGGTTGCCGTCGACCGGGAAATGCCGGCCAAGCCGATTTACGCGGCCTGGAGTGCAGGCCGCGGACTCCCGGAATACGCGCGAGAGCTGGTGGAGATCGCCGCGTCGAAAGGCAGCCCGATGCCCGTCCTGCTTCCTGACCAGAAAACGAAGAGCAGCCTTCTCATGGAGGCGGAAACCACCGTGAAAACTTAGTACGACGGTCCGCGTCCGCCGAGCCGACGACCCTGTTACCGACCCATTTCGCGAACGTGCCACACCGTTTCGGTGCCAAGCGCAGGAGGATCAACGATCGATGTCAGCTCTGAACAAAATCGCGCGCACACTCGTCTCCGGCAGGCGGGGCATCCTCGCCGCCGATGAGAGCATCGGGACGATGTCGTCCCGGCTGGAGAAGGTTGGGGTGGAGCCGACCGAGGAAAACCGCCGAGTCTATCGCGAGTTGATTGTCACCACCCCTGGACTCGCGGAATCGGTGAGCGGTGTCATCCTCGCGGACGAGACATTCCATCAGAAACTGGCCAACGGTCGTACGTTCCCGAGGTTCCTCGACGAGCTGGGGATTCTTACCGGCATCAAGGTCGACACCGGCGCCAAGCCGCTGGCGGGCGCCCCGGGCGAGAAGGTCACCGAGGGCCTCGACGGGTTGCGCGAACGAGTAGCGGGTTACGTGCAAGGCGGAGCGACGTTCGCCAAGTGGCGCGCGGTGATCACGATTGGTGACGAGCTGCCGTCTGCCCGTGCGGTGCGCGCGAACGTGCACGCGCTGGCCCGCTATGCCGGTCTGTGCCAGGAAGGCGGGCTGGTGCCCATCGTGGAACCCGAGGTGCTGATGGACGGCGACCACTCGCTGTCGCGGTGCGAGCGGGTGACGGCTTCCGTGCTGGCGTCGCTGTTCGAGGAACTCGACCTGATGGGGGTTCAGCTCGACGGTATCGTCCTCAAGCCCAACATGGTGGTTCCCGGCACGGGCAGTTCACAGCGGCCGACGGCGACCGACGTCGCCAAGGCTACAGTGGACACTCTGCGTGCGACCGTACCGCCGTCGGTACCGGGCATCGCCTTCCTCTCCGGCGGGCAGAGCCCGGAACTGGCGACACAGCACCTTGCCGCGATGCAGCAACTCGACCCGTTGCCGTGGGAGCTCACGTACTCGTTCGGTAGGGCGCTCGTCGGTCCTGCGCTCGAGACATGGCGGGGCGAGGCGGGCAGCTGGGCTGCCGCGCAGCAGGCGCTCTCCGAGCGAGCCGTCGCGAACGCGGCCGCCCGCTGAGTCCCCCCGCGCCGGGGGAAGGCCCCGGCGCGGTTGCGGCTGCCGTTACGTGGCAGGCCCTTCACGCGGTCGGCTGTCGCCGCGAGTTCGAGTGGATTGAGGTTGATGAGAACCACGGATTGGGGCACCGCAGGCAAGGCAGGCGGTGCCCGCGCGAAGGTAGGCAACGTCGGTTCGTCGGCAGGGACCGGCGGACCCGATCACACTCTCGCTCTCGAACTGGTGCCGGTCACCGAGGCCGCCGCGCTGGCGGCAGGCAGGTGGGTCGGTCGGGGCGACGAGAACAGCGGCAAGGCGGCCGCCGTCGATGTGATCCACAAGCTGATCCCCTCGGTGTCGATACGCGGTGCGGTGGTGATCGGTGGGGACGGGCAGCTGTTACGCGACGGCGAGGAGGTCGGCGAAGCGGGCAGCCCGGCCTGCGACGTGGGGATAAGCGCGGGCGACGGTGCGCTCTCGGTGGCAAGGGACGTGCCGAACGCGCTGGTGGCGATCGCGGTGGCCGAGCGTGGTGCACTGTACGATCCGCCGCCGGCTCACTCGATGGAAAAGCTGGCCGTCGGGCCCGACTGCGCTGACGTCGTCGACATCGACCGCCCGGTGGCGCAGAACCTGCGAGCCGTTGCCACGGCCAAGGGCGTTGGGGTGCCGGATGTCGTCGTCGCGGTTCTCAACCGGCCCTGGCATCGGGAGCTGGTGTACCAGATCCGCGATGCAGGCGCCCGGGTCCACCTGGTCGAGGGCGGCGAGGTAGCGGGCGCGATCGCCGCCGCGCGTCCCGAGAGTCCGGTGGACATGCTGCTGGGCACCGGGGGAGCGGCGGAGGGAGTCGTCGCCGCGGCCGCGCTGTCCTGCCTGGGCGGGTCGTTGCAGGCCCGGCTGCGCTGCAAAGCCCGCGAGGACGAGGAAACCGGCCACGACTTCGGTGAGGTGCTCCACACCCGCGACCTGGTGCGCGGGGAGAGCATCTCGTTCTGCGCCACCGCGGTCACCGGTAGCGAGGTGCTGCGCGGGATACAGCACCACGGGGGCCACTCCACCACAGAGTCCATTGTGCTGTGTTCGAAACCGCGAATCGTGCGGATCGTCAGGTCGGAGCACCGGCAAGCCGGACGGCGTGAGCGCGGGGAGCATCGATTCGCATGACGGCGGAGGTCACCGCGGCGTCCGTAGGGAGCGAATCCCTCATCGCGCGATACCGGGGACTGATCTGTGATCTCGACGGCGTGGTCTACCGCGGCCCCGAGGCCGTCGCCCATGCGGTGGAGACCGTGAACCGGCTGACGGCGGGCGGCATCCGGATCGTGTTCGCGACCAACAACGCCTCCCGCCCTCCCGAGCACGTGAGTGAGCACCTTCGCGGGCTGGGTGTGGCGCCGAGGGGCTGGTCGGTGGTCACCAGTTCGCAGGCAGCAGCGGCGCACCTGGCAGGGCGACTGGCCCCAGCAGCGCGCGTATGTGCGGTGGGAGGGCCGGGAGTCGCCCGGGCACTCACCGAAGCCGGGCTGACCGCGGTCCGCGTCGCGGAGCTGGGCGACACACCG
Source organism: Saccharomonospora marina XMU15 (assembly GCF_000244955.1). GTDB lineage: Bacteria > Actinomycetota > Actinomycetes > Mycobacteriales > Pseudonocardiaceae > Saccharomonospora_A > Saccharomonospora_A marina. The sequence goes on from NZ_CM001439.1 coordinate 2,439,221, forward strand.
GTCGAGGCGGTCGTTCAGGGGCTGGGCACCGACGTCACCTGGACCGAGCTCGCCGCGGTGAGCTACCTCGCCGAATCCGGCGTCACCTGGGTGGCCACGAACGTCGACCTCACGCTGCCCACGCCCAACGGGCAGGCGCCGGGCAACGGCGCGCTGGTCGCCTTGGTGCGAACGGCGACCTGCGCATCGCCGCACGTCGTCGGCAAGCCGCAGCCTGCCCTGTTCGACCTGGCCCGCTCCCGGCTCGGCACCGATCCCGCGGACACCCTGGTGTGCGGAGACAGGCTGGACACCGACATCGAGGGCGCCAACGCGGCGGGCCTGGACTCGCTCTTCGTCCTGAGCGGCGCCTCCCGTCTCCGCGACCTTGCCTTCGCGCAGCGCAGAGCGCGCCCGACGTATCTCGCCGCCGACCTGCGTGGACTGCTCACGCCCGGGCTGCCGCTGCGCATCACCTCGCCCAGCTACCTCGTGGAGCTGGGGACGGACGGCGTGCCCCGCGTCGCGAGTGCGGCAGACAACGGCGAGCTGCTACGGTCCGTCGTTCTCACGACCTGGGCGGCTCGCGACGCCGGTCGCGCGGTCCGCGACGACGCGAGCCTGTGGGAAGGGATCGAACGGCAGCTCGGGCTCGGCCAGCCGGACGAAGTCGGGTAACCGGGCTGCTTCGAGACTGCTCGTGAGGGGCCGCGCCGGTTCCCGCCGGCGTAGCCGCTCACGTCATCGCGCGGGCAGCGAAGGCGGTACACCAGTGCGCTCGTAGTCGGACAGCAGGTCGATCCTGCGCTGGTGACGGCCGCCCTCGAACTCGGTGGTGAGGAACGCGTCCAGGATGCGCTCGGCTTCTTCGACGGTGTGCATCCGGGCCCCGATCCCGGCCAGCAGCGCGTCGTTGTGCAGGCGGGCGAGCCGGGCTGTGTCGACGTTCCAGGTCAGCGCGGCGCGCGCACCGGGCACCTTGTTGGCCGCGATCTGCTCCCCGTTGCCGGAACCGCCGATCACGACACCGAGACTGCCCTTGTCGGCGACAACACGCCGCGCTGCCTCGACGCAGAACGGTGGATAGTCATCGTTGCCGTCGTAGCTCGTGGGGCCGACGTCGATCACCTCGTGGCCGAGGTCGGTGAGCCTTTTGACAAGGTGGCTCTTGAGGTCGAATCCGGCGTGATCGGAGCCAACGTAAATTCGCACCCGAACCACTTTAATCCCACATTCGCGGTTTGGAAGTCCGGCAACCCGTTCTCCGCCATCGAAAAGCGTTATAGGTAGGCATAGTGTGGGGTTTCGGGTGCTCCGGTACGGCGATTGGCGGGAAAGCCCGGAAACGGCGGGAACGTCGCGGAGCCGGGTGCTGGTTCGGCCGGCCGCCGTTCGAAGCCCGACGGTGCGATCAGGTGCATCCGTGGAGCACCGGGAACCGAGGCTCGTCGACAGCGGTGACGCTTCGGGGCCGGCCCGCCTCGGGTGGGCACCGGCGCGCACGGGTGGCGGCAGGCCGCGGACCTGGCCGGACGGCTCCGCGGCGACGCAGCGCCGCCGCGGTCATTGACCTCCTCACCCGCAAGATCGTAACGTGAAGTTGCAGTATTTGCGGGAAAGCGCCCGACCCGACGCTGCTGCCCGCGGGTGGGCGGCGAGGCGATCTTCGCCGCTAGGCGGTGTCGGTGTCGCCGACTCGTCCTCTGGCCGCCCGTGTTCCACGTTTTCGCAGGTCGTTGCCGGTGCTGGGGTGGCGGCGGTGGTCCCTGCTCACACCGTCGGTGCACGTGCCCACCCCACTCGTAGGCCCGAGGACGCCGTTCGGCACCGGTTCTCGACCACTGGTGCAAGGTCAGTTGCGACGACTCCGTTAAATCTAAGATGCTCTTGCGTGACCGCGGAATTTCCGGACACGGTCCTCGAAATTGCGCGGATCACGATTGTCCGGTTGTCGCCCCGTCGCCGGGTGCAGCCAACAGCGAGGAGGAAAGTATGAAGTGGGAAACTCCGGAATACACGGTCGTCGAGGTGTGCGCTGAGGCCACCGGCTACTTCTACCGGGGCTGACAGTCGGGCTCGAGGGCTCGTGTTGCTGGATTCGGCGTAGTCGCGGGGGGTCCACGAAAACCTCGAAAAGACTACGTTTGGCGTTGACGCAAGGCTTCGGGCCGAGTGAATCGATCGCGCAGGGGCCTTGCGTCACACGCCGAAAATGGGTTTCGACGGCGCTCGGCTGCGGGCCGTACCTGATTTCGCGGTAATGAGCGCACGCTCGCGATCGGTTTCGTGGAATCACGGGAGTCGGCAGGGTGGCCGGCCGATACGCCGCGCGTGGCGATTCATCGGTTGGTCGCCGAGTACGCGCGCGAGCGACGTCGATCGATAACCGACCCATTTTCACGCCTTCCTCCCCGGTGAACCTTGGCTATTTTTCGAGGTGCTTCAGGTGTCGCTCGAACTCATTCCGCTGTTGGCGCTGGCTTTCGGTCTCAGCCTTGACAACTTTCGCTCGTCGATCGCTATCGGGACGATCCCTTTCGGTTGGCGCCGTGCCCTGCAGGTCGCTGTCGTCTTCGGAGTTTGGGATGCGCTGAGCCCGCTGTTGGGCGGGTTGATCGGCCACTTCCTCGGTGACTTCCTCGGGGACTGGGCGGAATACATCGGGGCAGTGGCGCTGGGGCTCTACGGTATCTACTTCATCGTCGGAGCGATCCGAAACCCGAAACCGACGGAGGAGGACCTCGACCATCCGTGGGTGACGCTCTTCGGCATGCCCCTTTCGTTGAGCATCGACAACTTCGTCGCCGGCGCAGGTCTGGGAATCGCCGGATTCTCCATCATCGTCCCGATGCTGGCGTTCGGGATCATGACGATGGTCATGTCGTTCGTCGGGCTCTTCGTCGGGCAGATGGCCGCCAGGGTCATCCGCATCCGTGCCGACCTGCTCTGCGGTGTCTCGCTTTTCGGCGCCGCGATCCTGCTACCACTGGTTTTCGAGTGATCGGCGGGCGCCGTTGTATGCTTGACCCGAGCCGGATCCGTGAGGCCGAGCTCCCGCGACAAGGGCGAATCGTACCGGTCACGGGCGGCCGGAAGGACGCGCAGGGCCGGTCTCGCCGGTGCAATGCGCCCAGGTGCTCGATGTCTCAGGCTCGGCAACACCTGGGAGGACGCCAATGCCCGAGAATCCCGATACCCACGTCTACCGCACCTACGACAAGGTGCTGCGTGAGACGAAGCCTGCTCGGCGGCGCAACCATCCGGCAGCGAGCGGCGACGTCAACGACTGGTGGCCGCACCGGCTCGACCTGAGGGTCCTGCCCGGGCACCGTAGCGCCGACCCGTTGGGCGCGGAGTTCGACTACGCCGCCCAGTTCGAGACTCTGGATCTCGACGAACTGGCCCGCGATATCGACGAGGTGTTGACGACATCGCAGGACTGGTGGCCTGCCGACTTCGGTCACTACGGTCCCCTCGTGCTTCGCATGGCCTGGCACGCCGCGGGTACCTACCGCGTCGGCGACGGCCGAGGCGGTGCCAGTGCCGGGATGCAACGCTTCGCGCCGGTGAACAGCTGGCCGGACAACCGCAACCTGGACAAGGCGCGCCGGCTGCTGTGGCCGGTGAAGCAGAAGTACGGGCGCAGCATCTCCTGGCCAGACCTGATGGTTTACGCAGGCAACCGTGCTCTGGAGTCGATGGGCTTCAAGACCCTCGGGTTCGGCGGCGGTCGTGCCGAGGTGTGGGAGCCCGACCAGACCTACTGGGGACCGGAGCGCAAATGGCTGGCCGACGAACGGCACAGCGGTACTCGTGACCTCGAAGAGCCGCTGGCGGCCACCGATATGGGGTTGATCTACGTCGACCCGCAGGGTCCGGCGACCAACCCCGATCCGGTGCTCGCGGCCCGCGACATCCGTCAGACGTTTCGGCGGATGGGCATGAACGACGAAGAGACCGTCGCGTTGATCGCGGGCGGTCACACGTTCGGCAAGACCCACGGGCTGCTGGACCCGGCCGTGCACCTCGGGCACGAACCCGAGGCCGCTGCGCTCACCGCGCAGGGATTGGGCTGGGCGAACGCACACGGAACCGGCAGGGGTGCCGACACCACCACCAGCGGGCTGGAAGGGATGTGGACGCGAACGCCCGTCACGTGGGATCACACGTTCCTCGAGACGCTGTTTCAGTACAAGTGGGACGTCGAGCTCAGCCCGGCTGGTCTGTGGCAGTGGATCCCGAGCGACGGCCAGGGCGAGGGCACCGTGCCGGACCCCTTCGACCCGGACAGGAAGCACCACCCGGTCATGCTCACCACGGACCTTTCGTTGCAGCAGGACCCGGTCTACGAGTCGATCTCACGGCGGTTCCTGGAGCACCCCGACCAGTTCGAGGACGCCTTCGCACGGGCCTGGTTCAAGCTGACGCACCTGGATATGGGCCCGATCCAGCGTTACCTGGGTCCGCTCGTCCCGGCCGAACGGTTCAGTTGGCAGGACCCGGTGCCGGAGGTGGATCACGAACTCGTGGACGCCGAGGACGTCGCCGCCCTCAAACGCGAGATCCTCGGATCGGGTCTGACGGTCGCGCAGCTGGTCTCGACGGCGTGGGCGTCGGCTTCGACGTACCGCGACAGCGACAAGCGCGGCGGGGCGAACGGAGCGCGGATCCGGCTGGAACCGCAGCGCAGCTGGCCGGTCAACGAGCCTGAGCAGCTGGCTGCCGTCCTGCCCGCGCTGGAGCGGATCCAGCAGCGATTCAATGCCTCCCAACAGGGGGACAAGCGGATCTCGATGGCCGACTTGATCGTGCTCGGTGGCTGCGCCGCGGTGGAGCACGCCGCCGCGGCCGGTGGCCACGAGGTCGATGTCGCGTTCCGGCCGGGGCGCACCGACGCGACCCAGGAATGGACCGACGTCGAGTGGTTCGACGCGTTGCAGCCCGCGGCGGACGGCTTCCGCAATTACCTGGGCAACGGTGTCCGGATGCCGCCGGAGCACCTGCTGATCGACCGCGCGGCCCTGCTGACCCTGAGCGCGCCCGAGTTGACCGTGCTGATCGCGGGGCTGCGGGTGCTCGGAGCCAACCACGGAGGTTCCTCGATGGGCGTGTTGACCTCGCAGCCGGGGTCGCTGACGAACGACTTCTTCGTCAACCTGCTGGACATGGGAACGCAGTGGGCGCCGATACAGGACGCGGACAGCTGGCGGGCAGGCTACGAGGGCCGCGACCGGGGCACCGGCGAGGTGAAGTGGACCGCGAGTCGGGTCGACCTCGTCTTCGGTTCGAACTCGGAACTGAGGTCGCTTTCGGAGTTCTACGCAGGCGAGGACGCGGCCGAGAAGTTCGTCCGGGACTTTGTCGCTGCGTGGGTGAAGGTCATGGAACTCGACCGTTTCGATCTGCGCTGATACCCCAGCCGCGCTCGGACACCAGGACGTTTTCCGCTGTGCGGATTCCGGTTCACCGAAACGCTGCGCGCCGGGGCAATCCTGCCGTGGTGTGTGGCCGGATCGCGAAACCGTGCCGCGGCACGGCTCCTGCTGTGATCGCTGCGGCGCGTGCCCGCGGTCGCGGGTGTGGGCAGGCGTCCCGATCACACCGCGCGTTTCGACCAAAACGTCGCCGTAGCAACGACATCAGCCACACTCGCACGACCGTTTCGAGGCGGTTGGCGCCGGTGATCCGGCGGCGTGCAGGGTGTGCCGCCACGCGCCGGGTTGCACGAACGGTAGCTGTTGCCGGAGGAACGGTGGGGTCGGGCCGGTCGGTGGCGAAGGATATCGGAAGGGCTTTCCCGGGTGTAGGGTACAAAGTCGTTACAGGCTCAGCCGTGAAATGCGGGACAGTTCGGCACCTGTAATTGGTGCGCCAGGGCAGGATCGGCTGTGGCGTAGCGTTTTTGAGGGTATGCGATTTGTCTTACGCTACGCCGACGATCTCTTTGGGTGATGTGATCCGTGAATCCGCCAAGAACCTGATCTTTTTGCTGACGAGGAGGTGAAGTCCGATGACGATTGCCGAGGAACGAGAGGAACTCCTGGCCGAACTCTCCGGACAGAACAGGGCGACCATTGGTGCCGTGCTCGGGACCGGTTCGATCGGCAAGGCGACCGAGCGGCCTGACGGGACGATGGAAGCGACCATCCGGATCCCGGAGGACGCGATGATGTGGGATCCGGCGATCCTGATCCTGCCGCACGGCGGCAAGGTCGAGCTGACGATCATCAACGACGACAAGAACACCCATGCCTGCCTGCTGCCCAGTAACGGCGAAAGGCAGTTCATCGGTCTGTTGAACCACTCGAAGGGCCGCGCGACGCTCGAACTGGACGGTCCCGGTTGCTACTGGTACGGCTCGCCCGCAGGCAACGACGAGGGCAGGGGACTGACCGCGGCCATCGTCGTGGGCGGCGAGGTGCCGCCGGAGGCCAAACTCGACCGGCCCGCGCAGCCGCGGCCGTAGGAAGGGAATACCCACCATGACTGTCGAATACGTCGACGCCGGCGAGGCGTTCAACCACAGCGAGCTCTCCAACCTGCCGCACAGGGCCCCTGACGTAACCCGCGGCGTGAACTACGAGCGCATCCTCCGGGCGCGCAGCGAATCGCAGAACTGGATCACCTACTACGGCGACTACGACGGCAAGCGGCACAGCCTGCTCGACCAGATCAACGTCGACAACGTCAAGAACCTGAAGGTCGCCTGGATTCATCAGGCCAGCGCTACCGGCCTGATCGCCTCCACCTCGACCTACGCGTTCGAGGCCTGCCCGTTGGTCGTCGACGGCGTCATGTTCGTCACCGGCTGGGACGGCTGGCTGTGGGCGCTCGACGCGACGACCGGTGAGCAGCTGTGGCGGTACAAGCACGCGGTCCCCTTCGACGTGACGCTGTGCTGCGCCAACGTCAACCGTGGTTGCGCGGTGGCCAACGGCAAGGTCTACATGGTGACCCAGAACGCCCAGCTGCTGGCGATCGACGCCACCAACGGCCGCAAGGTGTGGCAGAAGACCATCGGTGACGTGCGGGCGGGCGAGAGTGCTTCGATCGCTCCGCTGGTCGTCAAGGACACGATCATCACCGGTTCCGCCGGTGGTGAGTACGGCGTTCGCGGTCACATCGACTGCTGGGACCTGGAGACCGGCGAGCAGCGCTGGCGCACCTACACCGTGCCGAAGCCGGGTGAGCCCGGTTCGGAGACCTGGCCCGCCGACGGTGAGGCCTGGCAGCGCGGAGGCGCCAACCACTGGGTCACCGGTACCTACGACCCGGAGTTGAACCTCTACTACGCGGGTACCGGCAACCCGGCTCCCGACTTCGACGGCGAGGTCCGTGAGGGGGACAACCTCTACACCGACAGCGTGGTCGCGGTGGACGTCGACACCGGCGAGATCAAGTGGCACTACCAGTTCACCCCGCACGATCTGTGGGACTACGACTCCACCATGGAGATGACCCTGTTCGAGCGGGACGGCAAGAAGCTGCTGGCCCACTTCGACAAGAACGGGTACATGTTCGTGCTTGACCGCACCAACGGCGAACTCCAGCACGTCACACCTTTCGTCGACAGGATCGACTGGGGCGTCATCACCCGTGACGGCAAGGTGACGCCGCGGAAGTACCCGGACAAGGAAGGCGAGCCCTGCCACTTCTTCCCAGGCCCTGCCGGCGCCAAGGAGTGGACGCACGCGTCGTACAACCCCGACCACGATCTGTTCTACGTTCCGGTGGCCGACGTGGGTGCCACTGCCACCCGGCGTCGTCGCGAGTTCAAGGAAGGCATGCCCTACTGGGGTGCCGCCGTCGAGGTCGACATCGACAACATGGCCGGGTCGGTGAGCGCGTTCGACTCCCACGGTGAGGAGAAGTGGCGCTACCGGCTCAACAACATGCCGATGGCCGCCTCGACACTCAGCACCGCGGGGAACCTGGTGTTCGCGGGCACGCCTGCGGGCGAGTTCATGGCGCTGCACGCCGAGACCGGAGAGAAGCTCTGGAGCTTCCAGTGCGGCAGCGGTCACCACAGCAGCCCGAGTACCTACTCTGTCGATGGCAAGCAGTACATCTCGGTGCCGGTCGGCTGGGGTGGCTGGCTCGAAGGCATCGTCCCCGGCCTGTCAGGGCAGGGCCACGGTGCCTCGCTGATCACGTTCTCGCTGTGACGGCGAAGTGCCACTGACGTGGTGCTGACTTTCCACCGGACCGGTGGTCGGGGTGTCCTTGCGACGCCTCGACCACCGGTCCGCCCGCTTTGCGCGCCGTCCCGCGGACCCGCGGACGGCGGGTGTTTCGACCTTCACCCTGGTAGCTATTCCGGGTGCACCTCGGTTGTCGGGAAGATCGAAGGAAGCAGCAGGTGATGTGATGAACCAGCCGCCGGTTCCCCCGCAGGGCAACGGACTCGAAGGGCTGCCGTGCCTGTACTGCGGGGAGGCCTACGAGGCAGGCGATATCTCCCGCCACACCGAGCCGATCCACTGTGGACCGTGTATCACCTGTGTCGACAAGCCCGCATGCTTCAGCTGCCGTCTGATGTACTGCGTTTGCGACGTGCACAGGTATCGGGGCTGAACGCCCTCGAACCGCCGCACACCGAGTGGGCCCGTCAGCAGCAGATCGCACGGGCGCCGGCCGTGGCAGTGGCTGCTGCCGGGTCAGATCTCCAGCGCTCGGCGCACAGCCGGGGTGTTGCGCCGGGAAACCGGCACCATCGTCTTGGCCTCGTCGTCCATCACCAGGAACAGCTCGCCCTTGAACCGACGCTCGACCTCCTGGATTCGGCTCAGGTTCACCACGTACTGGCGATGTACCCGCAGGAAACCGGAATCGCTCAGCTCGGCCTCGAGCCTGTCGAGGCCCGGCGATGCGGATCGCAACCTGCCCTGGTCGGTGAAAAGCCATACGTCGTTGCCGTCCGACTGCGCGAAGGACACTTCAGGCAGCCGCAGCAGCACCATACGATTCTCACGCGTCGCGACCATTCGGCGGGGTTGGGCGCGAAGCGGAACGTCGCCTCCCGCGCGAGGTAGTGGATCGCCCTCGGACACGCCGAAGGCGACGACGTTGCCAACCAGGTGCCCGGACAGGAACACGGGCTGGAAGCTGATCGACGTCGGTTCGTTGGCCAGCCGGGTGAAGATCTGCGTCGAGCCGACCCAGTCGGGATTGCGCGCCGCTTGCTTGGCGGCATACTGGGCGGCCCTGATGAACTCCGGCAGTTCCGGTTTCCACCGCACCGCGGGGTCTGGCGCGGGGGTGGAGCCCGGGATGCCGAGCAGCACGCCCGCGGTGTCGTCGGCGAGTACCACCCGGCCCGCCGGATCCACGGCCGCGAGCGCCACGCTCGAGCGCGACCTCGCGTGGTTGAAGGCCGCCATCAGCTCGGCACCGTCGTCCCTTGCGCGCAGTCGCAGGGTCCGCTGTGTCAGCTTGGCGGCGTTGCCCAGCCAGGTACCCACAGTCGCGGGAAGCTCGCTACGCCAGCACGAGATGTTGAGTACCGCGACCGGTTCCCTGGTCACCACGTCCCGTACCGCCACACCGGCGCACGTCCAGTCGTGGAATGCGTGACACCAGTGTTCGGCACGGCGGATCAACACGGGGGTGTAGGACATCAGCGCGGTACCCATGCCGTTCGTCCCGGTGGCGCCCTCGGCCCAGCAGAACCACGGTGCCAGGTTGGCCTTGGCGGCGACGTTGCGCGTGGCCTGGTCTCCCCACTGAGCCAGTACGCGGCCGGAGGCGTCGGTGATGGTGACGATGCCGCCGAGATTGCTGACCTCGTGTTCCAGCGAGGCGGCGCGGAATCCGAGTTCGGCGATCACGACGTCGTGCTCCAGCGCGTGGTCGACCTTCGCCACGGCGACCGGTGCCTCGACAAGGTGGGGGTCGACCCGATACTGGTCCCGACACCGCTGCCAGGAAATCGCTATCTCGGGTCGCACGCCGCGGAGGTCGTCCTCGCCCCGCACGAACCGCTCCCATGCCCCGTACACGGAGGCTTCGCCGTCGTTGCGTGAGGTTGCGTCGAGCCGGCGTACCTGTGCCATATGAGACCGCCTTTGGTCTACTGCCAACCCGGCCGGCACGCGCAGGTCTGGTGCCGCTGCCGCTGTGTGCCGTTTGACGTATCGGGCCGCGTCGCGCGGCCGCCGAGGCAGGCTAAGCGTTCCGTTGTTCCAAGGGCAAGCAGAGTGGGATGACCGCTGACGAAGAACGTACGAACGGACGTGAAACGGCGACGAGCGGTGGCCAACTGCTCATGGGCGGTCGTCTTTGCCGCGGCTGCCCGGGCTCGACAAGCCGATGATGTTTGTCTACAAGCGTGTGGTCGGCCGACACGGACATGTCTTGAAATGTCGTGTCACATCAAGTATTTTTCGTAGTTCTGTCACTGCCCGGAGGTTCCGGAAACCCCGGCGCGTCAGGCCGTGAGGAGGTTGCGATGACCGGGAGCGTACCACCGCTGGCGATCGCACCGAGTAGGCACAGCGGAGGTGACCACGTGGTGAGTGGTTCGCTTGTGACTACGTCATCGGCCAGAGAAGTAGCCAGGGCCTGGGAAAGCTTCGCCGCGGGAGAAGATGTGGAAACGGGCGTCCGGCCCGAGATCCTGGCTTCGTGGTACCGGTGCCGAGATCGGTACGAAGTGGACCGATCGTTGGACGCCGCACCGGGAGCCGGTGGCGACGTCCAGCGGGTCGACAACGACGTGATCTTCACCGCGCTCGGCAGCCTCGGCGCACTGGCAGGCCAGCAAGTGGAACGCGACGGTGCCGTTGTCACCGTCACCGACGGCGGTGGGCGCGTGCTCGGGCTGTGGGGCGACCCCTCCACGCAGCGGCGGGCTGAGTTGCACAACCTCGCGCCGTGGTCGTCGTGGTCGGAGCAGTGCACCGGCACCAACGGTATGGGGACATCGTTGGAGGTGTCCGGTGCGGTGACGGTGACCGGTCCGGAGCACTGGTGCGAAGCGTTCCACCAGTGGGCGTGTGCGGGCATTTCCATCCGCGACGTGGTGACTCGCGCACCCGTCGCGTCGATCAACATCTCGCGATGGAACGCGCCGCTTTCCGAGCTGGTGCCGTTGTGGCTGACCAAAGCAGTCGCGTGCGTCGAGCAGGAGATCTACCGGCGCGCGGTCTACGAGGCGGACAAGGTGATCGCTGAGTTCAACAAGAACTCCGTGCAGGCCGCCGGTGCCGTCATGGCGATGGACCGTGGGGGAAACGTGATAGCCGCCAACGAAGCGGCTGTCGCGCTGCTCGGGTTGACCGGCGAAACGCCTCTCGTGACGGGTGCGATCGAACCGGCGCAGCGCTGGACCCCGGACATCTCAGGGCTTGCCGACGTGGTGCGGTGGGCCAAGGAGCGGGCACGGGGAACCGCGCAGTGGAGCGGTTACGCGACGTTGACCGTGAACCGGGGGGAGGCGGCAACTCCGTTGACCATGCGGCCCGTCGTCGACTCGAACCTGGTGGTGGGCATGCTCTGTGTCTTCGGGGTGCAGGAGGGCGAGCCGTTCGAGAGCACGTCGGAAGCGGCGGCAGGTTCGTTGCCTCGGCGCGTGATCGGAATGCGCAACGACCGGCTGGTGCTGCTCTCGCCGTCGGAGATCCGCTACGCCGAGGCCGACCGCAACGTCGTCTGGCTGATGACCGAACGCGGCAGGATTCAAGCCGCCACCCGTGGCCTGGAGAACGTGGAGCGTTCGCTGACGCCCTACGGGTTCCGCCGGGTGCATCGACGCTTCCTGGTGAACCTTCGCCGGGTGGCGGAACTGGAACGGGGCATCAAGGGGGAGCTCTTCCTGATCATGGACTCTCGTTCCCACGAGTTCGTTCCCGTTTCGCGGCGACACGCTCCCGAGCTTCGCCGCATGCTCGGGGTGTAAGGCTTCGCCGGGCCTGGTCCTGCCGAACGTGGTGCGCGGCAGGATCAGGCCTAACAGGACAACTCGGACCTACCGGCCGGAACAGCGCACGAGCGTCAACGCCGTCGCGAGGAAACGGCCTCCGCCCGGCTGCGCAGCCGCTGCACCGCCTGCGCCGGGTCATCGGCCGCGTAGACGGCTGAGCCTGCCACGAAGCAGTCGACGCCCGCCTCGGCCGCCTGTTCGATGGTCTCGGTGTTGATGCCGCCGTCGATCTCCACGAGCAGGTTCAGGTGGCCGGTGTCGACCATCCTGCGCGCCAGGCGCACCTTGTCGAGGACCGAGGCGATGAACTTCTGGCCGCCGAAACCGGGCTCCACCGACATCACCAACAGGGTGTCGTAGTGGCTGAGCACGTCGACGTAAGGCTCCAGCGGGGTGTTCGGTTTGATCGCCAGCCCCGCCTTCGCGCCCGCCGCCCTTAGGTTCTTCGCTAGCATGGCCGGATCGTCGGCGGCCTCGACGTGCACCGTGACGTTGTAGGAACCCGCTTCCGCGTAACCGACCGCCCAGCGATCCGGGTTCTCGATCATCAGGTGACAGTCGAGCGGCAGGTCGGTGCTGGCCAGCAGCGACCTCACGACCGGCAGTCCGAGGGTCAGGTTCGGCACGAAATGCGCGTCCATGACGTCGACGTGCAGCCAATCAGCTCCGCGGCCGGGTTTTCCGGTTACGGCGGCCACTTCGTCGGCGAGTCGGGCGAAGTCGGCGGAGAGGATCGACGGCGCGATCATTGGCTGATTCGACACGAATTCCAGCGTAGGTGGGTGGTTTGGGGGTTGGTTATTTGTTGTGTGGATTGGGGGATTGGGGTTTTGCATGTGGTGGGGTGTTGCTGGGTTTTGGGTGGGTGCGTGATTGTCGTGGGAGTTCATTGGTTCGGGTGTGTCGGCGGGTGCGGACGGTGTCCGTCGTGATCGGTAGAGGAGAGTGTGTGTCGTGAAGTTGCAGGTTGCGTTGGATGTTGTGGATCTGCCGGCTGCGTTGAGGTTGGCGCATCAGGTGGCCGAGCACGTGGACATCCTGGAGTTGGGCACGCCGCTGGTGAAGTCGGTGGGGATCGGTGCGGTCAGCGCGATCAAGGCGGCGCATCCGGACAAGCTGGTTTTCGCCGATCTCAAGACCGCTGATGCCGGCGAGTTGGAGGCGGCGATGGCGTTCGAGGCCGGGGCGGATCTGGTCACGGTGATGGGCGCGGCCGACGACGACACCGTGCGGGGCGCGGTCGCGGCCGGCCGCAAGTACGGCAAGGAGGTGGTCGCGGACATGATCACCGTGGTCGAGGACCGGGTCGCGCGTATCAGGGAGGTCGCCAAGCTCGGGGTGGCGTTCGTGGAGATCCACGCCGGCCTGGACGAGCAGGCCCGCCCCGGCTACACCATCGACACCCTGCTCGAGGACGGCCGCCAGGCCGGAGTGCCGTTCTCCATCGCGGGCGGCATCAAAACCGACACCATCGCCGCCGTCCGCGACGCAGGCGCCACCGTCGCCGTCGCAGGCGGAGCCATCTACAACGCCCCCAACCCCACCACCGCCGCCCAACAACTCAAAAAACACGCCGCCTGACGATTCATGTCCGGCCGAATCTCGCGAGAAGAAACCACCAGGAGTGCGCGCCCATGGCAGCAGACGAATCAACTGACGAGGTTGTTCGCTTGACCACCAAGCGACTCCCTGAGGACTGGACCGAGCTGGACCGGCGCGCGGTGGACACGGCCCGCGTGCTGGCTGCGGACGCGGTCGAGCACTGCGGGAGCGGACACCCCGGCACGGCCATGAGCCTCGCGCCTGTCGCCTACGCGCTGTTCCAGCGGGTCATGCGGCACGACCCGGGCGACTCCCAGTGGATCGGCCGGGACCGGTTCGTGCTCTCCGCCGGGCATTCCAGCCTCACCCTTTACATCCAGCTGTTCCTTTCCGGCTACGGACTGGAACTGGACGACCTGAAGGCCTTGCGAAAGTGGGGTTCGCTGACCCCAGGCCACCCCGAGTACGGGCACACCAACGGTGTGGAGACCACCACCGGCCCACTGGGCCAGGGGCTGGCCAACGCGGTCGGCATGGCCATGGCGGCCCGCCGCGAGCGTGGCCTGCTCGACCCGGACGCCGAGCCGGGAACGAGCGTGTTCGACCACCAGATCTACGTGCTGGCCTCCGACGGCGACATCGAGGAAGGTGTTACCTCCGAGGCCTCGTCGCTGGCGGGAACCCAGCAGCTCGGCAACCTCACGGTGATCTACGACAGCAACGAGATCTCCATCGAGGACGACACCCGCATCGCGCTGTCGGAGGACACCGCCAAACGCTACGAATCGTATGGCTGGCACGTCCTCACGGTCCACGGCGGTGAGGATGTGGCCGGGATTCTGGACGCGATCGAGCAGGCAAGGGCCGAGACCGCCCGCCCGAGCCTGATCGTGCTGCGCACCGTGATCGGTTACCCGGCGCCGACCATGATGAACACCGGCAAGGTGCACGGTGCTGCCCTGGGCGCCGACGAACTCGCCGCGGTCAAGCGCGCTGTCGGTCTGGACCCCGGCCGCAGTTTCCAGGTCGACGACGAGGTGCTGCGCCACGCTCGCGAGGTGGCCGACCGCGGCAGGGCCGACCGCGAGAAGTGGCAACTCGAGTTCGATGCGTGGGCGAAGCGCAATCCGGAGCGCAAGGCGCTGCTTGACCGAATCAGCGCGCGCGAGTTGCCCGCGGGCTGGGCAGGTGACCTGCCCACCTGGGAGCCCGGCGGCAAGGGAGTCGCCACCCGCAAGGCGTCGGCCGCGGTGCTGGCGAAGCTCGGCGAGGTGCTGCCCGAACTGTGGGGCGGATCGGCGGACCTGGCCGAGAGCAACAACACCACGATCAAGGGTGCTGACTCCTTCGGCCCGGTCGAGATCTCCACCAAGGCGTGGCAGGCCCATCCCTACGGGCGCACACTGCATTTCGGTATCCGCGAGCACGCGATGGGTTCGATCCTCAACGGTATCGCGCTGCACGGCGGAACCCGACCGTACGGTGGCACCTTCCTCGTCTTCAGCGACTACATGCGCCCTGCGGTGCGCCTGGCCGCGCTGATGCGGCTGCCGGTCGTCTACGTGTGGACACATGACTCGATCGGGCTCGGCGAGGACGGTCCGACCCACCAGCCCGTCGAGCAACTGGCCTCGCTGCGCGCCATTCCCGGGATGTCGGTGGTACGCCCGGCCGACGCGAACGAGACCGCGCACGCCTGGAAAGCCGTACTGCAGGACACCGGCGGACCGGCCGGGCTGGCGCTCACCCGGCAGGACGTGCCGATCCTGGAGGGCACCTCGGCGGAGGGGGTGGCCCGCGGCGGCTACGTACTCGCCGAGGCGTCCTCGGGCAGCCCCGAGGTGGTGCTGATCGGCACCGGTTCCGAGGTCCAGCTCGCGGTGGATGCCAGGAAGATCCTCGAGTCCGAAGGGATTGCCACCCGGGTCGTGTCGATGCCGTGCGTGGAGTGGTTCGACCGCCAGGAGCAGTCCTACCGCGAACAGGTACTTCCCCCGTCGGTGCGGGCCAGGGTGATCGTCGAGGCGGGTATCGCGCAGCCGTGGCACCGGTTCGCGGGCGAGGCGGGCGAGATCGTGTCGTTGGAGCATTTCGGCGCTTCGGCCGACTTCAAGACCCTGTTCAGCCAGTTCGGCATCACCACCGAGGCCGTGGTGGAAGCGGCACGCAGGAGCGTGCACTCCGTACGGCCGAGTTGATGCCCGCCCGCAGGCGGCAGGAGGGGTATCCGAGCAGCCCGAGCCCGGACGCGGAGGGCCCTTGCGGATACCGGAATCGAGCGCCTGCACGAAGCGGCCCCGGCGAAACGCCGGGGCCGCTTTCTTTCTTTCCGGCTGGTGTGCTCGAGCTGGAATGCCTCCGTCAATATTCGCTGTTCCAATTACGGGATAGCGGTTGTCAATGTCGTAAGCCTTGCCGGCCACCACCCCGGCCGACAATCATTTGGACCAAGTGGCTTACCCGCGCTGCCGGTCGATGGAACTCCTGCCGAAGCAGGCGTTCTTGCGACACCGAAGATGCCCGGAGCGAGCTACGACGATCCGCGCGATGGCTTTCTCGGATTGACCGGCCAGGGTTTCACGACCGAGCGCCCGGTTTCGTATCGGGGCAATCGGCCGGCGACGCCATCCGCCCCGAGAACGGAGGAGATCTCGTTGACCAAGTCGATTCCCAAGAATCTGGATGCCAGCTATTTCTCGGACGCGACCCGCGCTGTCGTCGCGGAGGTGGACAGGGTGAGCGCGGCCGTGCACTCTGCGGCCTGGGTTCGCGCGGGCGCGTTGTTGCTCAAGGCGCCCGCGGTGTTCACCATCGGCACCGGGCGCAGTGGGCTGGCCCTGCAGATGGCCGCGATGCGGTTCATGCACCTCGGACTCCCCACTCATGTCGTCGGCGAGGTGACCGCTCCGGCAATCGGCCCGCGCGACGTCCTGGTGGCGGCTTCGGGCTCCGGGTCGACGAGGCGGGTGGTGCGGGCGGCGCAGACCGCCCGTGACCAGGGTGCGGATGTGATCGCACTGACCACCGCGCCGGAGTCGGCGCTGGCCGAGGTCGCGACCGAGGTGCTCATCATCCCGGCGGCGGACAAGCAGGACTTCGACGGCAACACCTCGGTGCAGTATGCCGGAAGCCTGTTCGAGCAGTCCGTTCTGCTGACCACCGACGCGCTGTTCCACACGCTGTGGCAGACCAGCGGGACCCAGGCCCGCGAGCTGTGGCGGCTTCACGCGAATCTCGAGTAGCCGCCGCGAACTTCCGCGGGTGTGGCCAATCGCCAGCGCTGTCCTGATGCGACAGAACGGAACAGGAGCCGAAGATGCAGTGTCAGAGTGAGGTCGCAGCGCGGACGCGCGTCGATATCCATTCCTTGGAGGCTGCGGCGCTGGCGGCCACCCACAGCGCCGCGGTGGCCAGCTACGCCTGGGTGGGGCGATACGATCAGAAAGCGGCTGATGCCGCGGCCACCAAGGCGATGCGCGAGGCGTTGGCCGACGCGCCGGGGCGGGGAAAAGTCGTCATCGGGGAGGGCGAAAAGGACGATGCCCCGATGCTGTTCAACGGTGAGATCGTGGGCAGCGGGCAAGGTCCGGACTTCGACATCGCCGTCGACCCCCTCGAGGGGACCTCGTTCTGCGCGAAGGACCTGCCTGGCGCTCTGGCCACGATAGCTTTCGGCGAGCCGGGAACCTTGTGGTCGCCGGGGCCCGGGTTCTACATGGACAAGATCGTGGTGCCTGCGCAGGCCAAGGATGTCATCGATCTGGACGACCCTGCAGAGCGGACCCTGGCCAACGTCGCCAAGGCGCTCGGCAAGGAGGTCGGCGAACTGCGCGTTGTCATCATGGACAAGCCGCGGCACAAGGAGCTGATCGCGCGCGTGCTGGCGGCGGGCGCGGCTGTGCAGACTCCGGCCGGAGGCGATGTCGGGGGAAGTCTCGCGGTGCTCCTGCCGACGCTCGACGTCGACCTGCTCCTCGGAGTCGGCGGCACGCCCGAAGGTGTGATGACCGCCGCGGCGGTCGGTGCGCTGGGCGGCGGCATGCTGGGACGCCTGGCTCCGCAGCGTGCCGAGGAGGAGGCCGCCATCCGTGCGGCTGGTATGTCCCTCGACCGCGTCTACGACTGTGCCGAACTGGTGTCCGGCGATGCCTTCTTCGTCGCCACCGGCGTCAGCGGAGGACCCCTGCTCGGACGGCCACGCCAGTGTGCGGGCAGGACAACCGCCGAATCGCTGCTGATCTCCAAAGGCCAGATTCGGCACATAACACACACGACCTTCG
Organism: Saccharomonospora marina XMU15; assembly: GCF_000244955.1. Taxonomy (GTDB): domain Bacteria; phylum Actinomycetota; class Actinomycetes; order Mycobacteriales; family Pseudonocardiaceae; genus Saccharomonospora_A; species Saccharomonospora_A marina. Next base: position 2,456,942 of record NZ_CM001439.1, read on the forward strand.
AATAGCTTCGCGAACTCTTGTTCGTCCGCGTGAGGCTCGTTCTCCGCGGCATCCATCCCAGAGCGGACATCACAACTGACCAGGACCAGGGAGATTCGGTGACGCTGCACCTGGACGACCTCCGCGTTCGCCACCTCGGTGAGTGCCGTTACGATTCGCCGTTCTCCGAGATGCTGTCCACCAAGCAGACATCTCCGCATTACGTTGCCGAGGGCGATCGTGTCCTGCTCGAGGACACCGTTTCCATGCTGGCCGAACACGGCCTGCCGCCTGGCCAGGTGCCGAGCTTCGAAGCCGCGGGGCCCCGTAGGAAGATCTATTTCGATCCCGCCCGCGTCACGGCAGGAATCGTCACCTGCGGGGGGTTGTGCCCCGGCCTCAACAACGTCATTCGTGGTCTCGTCCAAGAGCTTTCCGTGCACTACCGGGTCGAGCGCATTCTGGGTTTCCGCAATGGTCTGCAGGGACTGACCGCCGAGCACCGTTTCGATACCGTGGAACTGACAACTGATCGTGTCCGCGATATCCACAACGTGGGCGGCACCATCCTTGGCAGCTCACGCGGCGGCCAGGACGCCGACGAAATGGTCGACAGCCTCGTCATGCGCGGCGTGGACATGCTTTTCGTCATCGGTGGTGACGGGGGGATGCGCGCCGCGACGTTCCTCAGCGAGGCGATCAAGGCGCGTGGGCTCGACATCGCGGTCATCGGGGTGCCGAAGACGATCGACAACGACCTGCCCTTCACCGACCAGTCCTTCGGGTTTCAGAGCGCGTTCGCGCGGGCGACCGATTTCATCTCATCGGTCTGGGTCGAAGCCGCGGCCAGCCCGAACGGGGTCGGGATCGTGAAGCTGATGGGTCGCCACTCCGGGTTCATAGCCAGCTATGCCGCGTTGGCGGCCAGCGGCGCCGACATCGTGCTGATCCCCGAGATCCCCTTCGCTCTCGAGGGGCCGGACGGCCTGCTCGCGCACGTCGAGAAGCACGTGCGGGCCAAGGGCTTCGTGGTCGTCGTCGTAGCCGAGGGGGCAGGCCAGGACCTCATCGAGAAGTATGGGCTGCCGCAACACAACGGTCGCGGTACCGACGCCTCGGGCAACGTCAAGCTCGGCAACATCGGCGAGTTGCTGAAGGACACCATCAACGCCCACCTGACCGCGGTCGGTCTGACACCCACGATGCGTTACCTCGATCCGAGCTACGCGATCCGCAGCGTCGCCGCCAACGCCTACGACAGCGTCTACTGCCTGCGCCTGGCGCATGCCGCGGTGCACGCCGCCATGGCGGGTCGCACCGAAGTCGCCGTCGCGCGCTGGCGGCGGCGTTTCGTGCATGTTCCGTTGTCACTGATGACCAGCCGTCGCAACCAGGTGGATCCCGACGGCGACCTGTGGATGTCGGTGCTCGAGACCACTTGCCAACCGGCCGAGTTCGGTACCACTTCGGACCGTGAGAGGATCCGGCCGCCTGCGTTCTCGGTCTGACGCGCCGGTGATGGCCGGTGCTGTTGGCCTCGCTACGGGTGGCCTCCAGGACCGTGGCGTGCCGCGACACGGCCCGCACTGTCTGGTTGTCCCGGTTGAGGCGGTGGGTGGGCGCCGGGGGTGCCCCGCCGCGCTGCGGCCGTCGCCGCTTCGGGTGACACGCGAAGCCGATCCCGACTAATTCTTGATTCATTCCAGAAAGTAGGGCAGACTGCGGGCCGTGCCCACGACCTCGGACTTCGAGCGGATGCTGCGGGGCGTCTCGCTGCGGGTGACGCGTCCCCGCTTGGCGGTGCTGTCCGCGGTGCACGATCACCCGCACGCCGACACCGAGTCGATCATCGGCGTCGTGCGGGACAACCTCGGCGAGGTGTCTCACCAGGCCGTATACGACGTGCTGCGTGCGCTGACCGCGGCGGGTCTGCTGCGGCGGATCCAGCCGCCCGGCTCCGTGGCGCGCTACGAGTCGCGGGTGGGGGACAACCACCATCACGTCGTGTGCCGGTCGTGTGGCGCTATCGCCGATGTCGACTGCGCCGTAGGCAGCGCGCCCTGTCTCAGCGCGTCGCAGACACACGGCTTCGCCATCGACGAGGCCGAGGTCGTCTACTGGGGCCTGTGCCCCACCTGCTCCACCGCAACCCGTTCCTGACCGCACAAACAGATCGTTCGAAGGGATTTCCATGTCCGAGACCACCGAGTCCGCCACGGGCGGCTGCCCGGTCGTGCACGCCGACCGGCTGCCGCACCCGACCCAGGGTGTCGGCAACACCTACTGGTGGCCGAACCGGCTCAACCTCAAAATCCTCGCCAAGAACCAGCCGGTGTCCAACCCCATGGACGCCGACTTCGACTACGCCGAGGCGTTCAACAGCCTCGACCTGCCCGCCGTGAAGCGGGACATCCAGGAGGTGCTGACCACCTCCCAGGACTGGTGGCCCGCCGACTTCGGCAACTACGGCCCGCTGATGATCCGCATGGCCTGGCACAGTGCCGGGACCTACCGGGTCAGCGACGGCCGCGGCGGCGCGGGATCGGGTCAGCAGCGGTTCGCCCCGCTGAACAGCTGGCCGGACAACGTCAGCCTCGACAAGGCCCGCAGGCTGCTGTGGCCGGTGAAGCAGAAGTACGGCAAGAGCATCTCCTGGGCCGACCTGATGATTCTGGCCGGTAACGTCGCGCTGGAGTCGATGGGCTTCAAGACGTTCGGCTTCGCCGGTGGCCGCGAGGACGGCTGGGAGCCCGAGGACGACGTCTACTGGGGTGCCGAGACCACCTGGCTCGGCAGCGACAAGCGCATCTCCGGCGGTGAGAAGCGGGTCCTCGAGAACCCGCTGGGCGCCACGCACATGGGCCTGATCTACGTGAACCCGGAGGGTCCCGAGGGCAAGCCGGACCCGGTCGCCGCCGCGCGTGACATCCGCGAGACGTTCGGCCGGATGGCGATGAACGACGAGGAGACCGTCGCGCTGATCGCGGGTGGGCACACCTTCGGCAAGACCCACGGCGCCGCCCCCGACTCCTACCTCGGCCCCGACCCCGAGGCCGCGCCGCTGGAGGAGCAGGGCTTCGGCTGGAAGAACAGCTACGGCACCGGCAAGGGCGCCGACGCCATCACCAGCGGGCTGGAAGTCACCTGGACCACCACGCCGACACAGTGGAGCAACAACTTCTTCGAGAACCTGTTCGGTTACGAGTGGGAGCTGTACAAGGGCCCGGGTGGCGGCTGGCAGTGGAAGCCGAAGGACGGCGCGGGTGAGGGCACGGTCCCGCACGCGTACGACGCGTCGAAGAAGATCGCGCCGAACATGCTCACCACGGACCTCGCGCTCAAGGTCGACCCGATCTACGAGCCGATCTCCCGGCGCTTCATGGAGAACCCGGACGAGTTCGCGGACGCCTTCGCCCGCGCCTGGTTCAAGCTGACCCACCGCGACATGGGCCCGGTCCAGCGCTACCTCGGCCCCGAGGTGCCGAGCGAGATCATGATCTGGCAGGACCCGATCCCCGCCGTGGACCACGAACTGGTCGGCGACGCCGAGATCGCGGACCTCAAGCGCCGAGTCCTCGACTCGGGCCTTTCGGTGTCCGAGCTCGTGTCCACGGCGTGGGCGGCGGCCTCGACGTTCCGCGGCAGCGACAAGCGCGGCGGCGCCAACGGCGCGCGGATCCGGCTCGAGCCGCAGCGCAGCTGGGAGGTCAACAACCCCGACCAGTTGGCCAAGGTCCTGCGCACGCTGGAGGGCGTCCAGGAGTCCTTCAACTCCGCGCAGAGCGGCAACAAGCGGGTCTCCCTGGCCGACCTGATCGTGCTGGCCGGCTGTGCGGGTGTCGAGCAGGCCGCGAGGAACGCGGGATTCGACATCCAGGTGCCGTTCACGCCGGGGCGTACGGACGCGTCGGAGGAGCAGACCGACGTGGAGTCGTTCTCCCACCTCGAGCCGCCGGCCGACGGGTTCCGCAACTACGTCGGCAAGGCGGCCCCGCTGCCCGCCGAGTACATGCTCGTCGACAAGGCGAACCTGCTGACACTGAGCGCGCCGGAGATGACGGTGCTGGTCGGCGGCCTGCGGGCGTTGAACACCAACTACGACAACTCCGCCCACGGCGTCTTCACCGACAAGCCGGGTTCGCTGACCAACGACTTCTTCGTGAACCTGCTCGACATGGGCACGCAGTGGCAGCCGGTCGATGGACCGGGTTCGGAGGCCGAGATCTTCGAGGGCCGTGACCCCGCGACCGGCCAGGTCAAGTGGACCGGCAGCAGGGTGGACCTCGTGTTCGGCTCGAACTCCGAACTGCGGGCCCTCGCCGAGGTGTACGCGTGCGACGACGCGAAGGAGAAGTTCGTGCGCGACTTCGTCTCCGCGTGGGACAAGGTCATGAACCTCGACCGGTTCGACCTCGCCTGATCCGCTGATCGCGGTGTCCGGGCCTGCCACTCGCGGGCCCGGACACCGCGCTGTTCAGGCTCATCGCGCGCCGCTGCCTCGCTCGCGGTGAGCCTCGCGCGACCGACCGACATCGGGCCTGGGTGACGCGCGTCTCTTCCGCGGCGTGCCACTCGCTGGCACGGTGGTACCCGCGAGTAACCATTCGCCGAGGAGGACACCGATGCCCCAGCCGACCGCGCAGAGTTCCGTGGAGATAGCCGCGCCACCCGAGCTGGTCTACCGCCTGGTGTCCGACGTGCCCGGCCAGGGCCGCTGGGCCGCCGAGATCGACCGCTGCCGGTGGCTCGGCGGGGCCACCGGGCCCGCGGTGGGTGCGAAGTTCCGCGGCGTCAACCAGCACCGTTCGCGGCGCTGGACCACCACCTGTGTCGTGACGGAAGCCGAGCCCGGCAGGCGGTTCGCCTTCCGCGTGCAGGTCATGGGTGCGCCGTCGGCGCTGTGGCGCTACGAGATCGAGCCGACCGGCACCGGCTGCCGTGTCACCGAGACCACCCAGCGGCTGACGCCGCGGATCATCGTTCTCGCTGTCAACCGCCTCGTGCTCGGCATCCGCGACCGCGACGCGCACAACCAGCACAACATCGAGGCCACGCTCGCCGCGCTCAAGGAATACGCCGAGCAGGAGGCGCGCGAGGCCACGGCGCACTGACGCCCCACGCCGGCCGGAGCACGACCGCACAGCCGGTCGGCCACGATGCGCGGGCACAGGGGAGTGCGGCGGAGTAGGTCGGCGGTTCGAGCCCACTCGTGCCGCGGTTCCTGCTTCAGCCGCATCGCGTGACGCGGGCTTCACTCACCGCGTGCGCAACCCGGGAAGATCGATCCGAGCCGCTCGGCCAACGGGGTGAATCACCCACCGGTCACGTCGCGACCCGGGAAAGGGCTTTCGGTCCGGCGGCCTCCACCTTAGACTCCCCGCGACCATGGAACCCACCCGTTCGGATGCCGCCATGCCCGAAGGTCAGCAGCCGTTGCCACCGTCGCGACCACCTCGCGAGCCGATCGGAAAGCCGTGGATCTGGGCCGGGCTGATCGCGATCCTGTTGCTGGGCGTCCCCTGGTACCTGCCTGCGGGCGTGATCGAGCCCGTGGTGCTCGGGCTGCCGTTGTGGACGATCGTCGCGATCGGCTCGTCGATACTGCTGTGCGGCTATCTGACCTGGGTGATCTCCGCCCACTGGAACATGGTGGAGGACGAGGAGGAGGCGGCGGCCGCCGAAGCCGGCCCGGCCGACGAGGAACGGGGGCGCTGAGCGGTGGACGGACTGGCCTTCGGCGGCGCGGCGGGCATCGTCGTGCTGCTCGGTTACGCCGTGATCATGCTGGGCATCGGGTTCGCCGTGGGTCGCAAGCGGCCCGGCGCCAAGGAAAGCATGAAGAGCTACTACCTCGCCGGGGGCAACCTCGGCATGCTGGTGCTCTTCTTCACCCTGTACGCCACGCAGTACAGCGGCAACACGGTGGTCGGCTACGCACCGCAGGCCTACCGCGAGGGATTCGTGTGGTGGCAGTCGGTCACGTTCTTCACCGCCATCATCGCCGGGTACATGCTGTTCGCGCCAAGGCTGTACGTGCTGGCTAAGAAGCACTCGTTCATCACCCCGACCGACTGGGTGCGGTTCCGGTTCCGGTCGACGCCGGTCACACTGATGGCCACGTTTCTCATGCTGTGGGCGCTGGCGAACTACGTGCTGGAACAGCTCATCGCCATGGGCCACGCGATCGCCGGGCTGACCGGCGACACGGTGCCGTACCAACTCGGCGTGACGGTGTTCGTCGTCGTCATGCTCGCCTACTCCTGGATGGGCGGCATGCGAGCGGTGGCGCTGACCGACGTGATGCAGGGCATCGCCCTGCTGGTCGGCATTCTGGTGCTGCTCGTGGGGGCGCTCTACCTCGCGGGCGGCTCGGTAGGCGACCTGACCCGGTACCTCGCGCAGAACGAGCCCGAAGCCATCGCCGTTCCACCGCTGGAGACGTCGGTGAACTGGTTCTCGATGATCCTGCTCGTGGGTATCGGCATCGCCCTGTACCCGCACGCCATCCAGCGGATCTACTCGGCGCGCAGCGAACGCACGCTCAAGCGCTCGCTCAAGCGGATGGTGTGGATGCCGTTCATCACCGCCGGTGTCGTGTTCTGCATCGGGATGCTCGGTATCCGGCTGTTCCCCAATCTGTCCGAATCGGACTCCGAGCGGCTCGTCGGTATGATCGCCAACGAGGTCGGCTCGCTGAACGCCGTGTTCTACGTGGCCATGATCCTGCTGTTCGGCGGGGTCGTCGCCGCGATCGTGTCCACGGCGGACTCCGCGCTGCTCAGCTTCTCCTCGATCATCTCGCGCGACCTCTACGGCCGGTACCTGCGGCCGAAGACGAGCGAACAGCGCCAGGTCGTCGTGGGCAAGGTCGCCGGGGTGGTCGCGGTGGTGGGCCTGCTGCTGCTGGCATGGAACCCGCCCGCCACGCTGGTCGAGGTTTTCGTGCTGAAGATGGAGCTGCTCATCCAGCTGGCGCCTGTCTTCGTGCTCGGCATGTACTGGCGGCGTATGGCGGCGGGGCCCGCGTTCTGGGGCATGCTGGCCGGTGCCGGGCTCGCGGGTGGCATGACTGTCCTCGGCGAGGAGTCGGTGTTCGGGGTGCACGGCGGTATCGTCGGGCTGCTGCTGAACCTCGCGATCTGCGTCGTCGGATCACTGCTCGTGCCGCAGCGCCCCGAGCCCTCCGAGCCCTCCGGGACCACCACGGCAACGACGGGGACGACGGCAACGACGATGCGGCCCCCGCTGGACGCGGCAGGGGCGGACTAGCAGGCGTCGGCGAGGTGCGACACGGGGGCTCGAGGCTCGTCGTGCGCGCGCAGGTGAAGCCGTCGTAGCCTTGGAAATGGTCTCGCGGAGAGGCCTGCCAGCCGCGAACGGGTCTCGTGCTCGTTCTCGTTTCGGGTGTAACAGCGGAAACCCTGGTACGACTGACGTGTTGGACGATGTAGCCGCGGGCACAGCGGTGAGGTCCTTGCCGCGAAATGCCCGATACGTGTCGCATCGTCACAATCCGTTCCGGTTTCCCTCGGCGAGCGGAGTCCCATGTCGACCTTGACTATCCTCCGAGACGGCGTCAACCGTGCCCTGCGTCCGCTGGGAGTGCAGGTGGTCCGAGGGTTCACCACGGACCCGGGCATCAGCCCGTTCCTGCCCGCCCGCAGGACGGTGGCGAAAGCCAAACGTGCGGGCATGTCGGTGGGTGACTACCTCGACGCCTACAGCGCGGAGCCGGGGGCAACGGCCGCGACCGTGGACGCGATGATCGAGCTGGGCGGATTGGATCAGCGGGTATCGCGGGTGTGCGAGATCGGTGCCGGATCGGGCCGCTATGCCAGGAAGGTCCTGGCAGCGCTGGAACCGGACGTGTACGAGGTGTACGAAACCGCACCGGACTGGCGTCGTTTCCTCCGCGAACTCCCGAACGTGACGGTGCGACCGGCTGACGGTCACACGCTCAGGCCGACGGCGTCGGCGTCGGTCGATCTGGTTCACGCGCACAAACTGTTCGTGTACATCCCGTTCATCGTCACGGTCGGCTACCTCAAGGAGATGGCACGCGTGGTGCGGTCAGGAGGGGTGGTCGCATTCGATGTCATCACGCAGGACTGCGTGGACGAGGTCGTGATCAAGGGGTGGCTCAGTGAGCCGGGCAGCGCCACGATCTACTCGGTGACACCGAGGGAGTGGGCGATCGACCTCCTCGCTCGGCACGGCCTGGCGCTGCTGGGAAGCCGGTTCGTTCCGCTCAGCGGCGGAAGGACGGAGCTGCTTGTGTTCCGGCGGTTGTGACTCCTCCTGCTTCGGGGCACGGGTTTGCGCCGGTGCCGTTGGGCGAGCGGGGAACCGTCGAGCAGGCAACCTCCGGCGGCGAATTCGTTCGGCGACGACCGGCAAGGCCGCTTCAGCCAGGCCGGTCGAGCCGCATGTCCCGGTCGAGACTCCGCTGGCGTAGTCAGGTGGTGGGGAAGCCGTTTCCGTCGATGTCGGGGCCGCGGCCGGCGTGGGCTGCTGTCGATGCGGGTGGGCAGAGTCAGCGCCCGGTCGCGCCGTCGATGAGCTCGCGCAGGATGTCGGCGTGCCCCGCGTGCCTGCCGGTCTCTTCGATCATATGGGTGAGTGCCCAGCGGACACTGGGAGTGCGACGTCCCGTACGTGGTGCGGGGACCGGTGCGGCGAGATCGGTGCAGCCGTCGAGTACCTCGTTGGCGCGCTGCACGGTCTGCCGGTAGCGAGCGACGACGTCGGCGACGCTGTCGGTTGGTGCGGCATGGAAGGTCGCCTGCCAGTCGGTGACGTCGGCGCCGAGGAAGAGCGAGCGCTCGACGAACGTCAGGTGGTTGAGCAGGCCGAGCAGGTTCGTGCCCGACGGTACCGCGGCGGTGCGGGCCCGAGGTTCTGCTGCACCGTCGACCTTCGCGGCGATCGAGGTGCGGAGGTAGTCGAGGAATCCGCGCAAGACCTCGGTCTCGCTGCTGCCGGTGCGCGGCGGTGGGGTGTCACGGCGGCGGTTGCCGCGGGTCACGGTGGGCACGGCGAGTTCCTTCCTGTGTCTGGGCGGGCTTGCCCGCTGGGTCAGGTGGCGCGGCGGATGAGCAGGACATGGTCGGTGACCTCGGCGGTGTGCCCGCCTGGCCCGATCGCGATCCTGCGGGGTGCGTCGGCCCGCTCGACCGTCCAGGTCGCCGCGTCCAGGTCGATGCCCTCGGCGACCTCTCGCGGGCTCGGGTACCGGACGTCGGGATCCTGGTTCCACGACCACGGCGCGGTCGAGCCGTGATCGACGACCAGCAGCCGCCCGCCCACGCGCAACGCGTGCGCGGCCGAGCGCAGCACGGCTGCGCGCTGCAGAGCGAACGGGGTGTGCAGGTAGTGGGCGCAGATCAGGTCGAACTCGCCGGGCGGGAAGGCCTGGCCAAGGTCGTGCCGCACGGCGGTGACTCGATCGCCGGTGCCGTGGGCCCTGGCGAGGGCGGCGAGCCGCTCGATCGCCACGGCCGAGATGTCGACGGCGGTGACGTGCCAGCCCTGTCCCGCCAGCCACAGCGCGTCGCCGCCGTTGCCACAGCCGAGGTCCAGGGCGTCGCCGGGTGGCACGCCGGTAACGGTTTCGGTCAGTCGGGCGTTCGGCCGGGGCCTGGTGGTGGCGGGTCGGGATGCGTGCACTCCGTCCCAGAAGGTGACCGCATCGGCGGCGCTGGGTTGTGCTCTCATGGGACCAGCTTCTCCGGGCGCACACCGATCTGGCACGCAATCTTGCGGTTCTGGCAAGATGGTCTCGTGGACCGCGACACGCACGAGGTACTCGACACGGTGGGGCCGCGACTTCGCGCGTTGCGTCGTCACCGTGGCATCACCCTCGCCGACCTCGCGACGAAAACCGGAGTGTCGGAGAGCACGCTGTCCCGGCTGGAGAGCGGGCAGCGCCGCGCGACCCTGGAGTTGCTGCTGCCGCTGGCGCGCACCTACAACGTTCCGCTGGACGACCTCGTGGGTGCCCCGCGCACCGGCGATCCCCGCATCCATCTCACACCGATCCGCCGGTTCGGGATGACCTTCGTGCCCCTTTCCCGGCGCCCGGGCGGGGTACAGGCGTTCAAGATGATCATCCCCGCTCAGCCGGAACCACTCGAACCGACCCCGCAGACCCACGACGGCTTCGAATGGCTGTACGTGCTCAACGGACACCTGCGGCTGGTGCTCGACGAGCGCGACCTGACGTTGCCGCCGGGTGAGGCCGCCGAGTTCGACACGTCCTCGCCGCACTGGCTGGGCAGCGCCGACGGTGGCGTCGTCGAGCTACTCATCCTGTTCGACCCGCAGGGAGTCCGCACACACGTCCATGCCGACTCGCATCGGCCGACTCACGGTGCGGGTCGGCGGTGAACTCGGCGAGAGACTCGGTGCCGCGAAAAGGCAAGGGCGAATCAGATCGGGCGCACCGCCACAGCCCAGTTCTCGTCGCCGAGACCACCCTGGCCGACACTACGGGACGCACGGCACACCGGTGAATGCGGTGCGCCGTGCGCATCTCCTACGCCGAGGGTGGCGCTATCGCGTTTCGACCTCGCCCGGTCGGGCCGACGCCTTACGGTTGCCTGCGTCGAACACCATGCTGCGTGGCCACTGCTCCCATTTCGCGCCAAGCGCGGGATGCTGAGGCATGCCGGTACGGACGAAGGCGCCGATGCCGGCGATCATGAGGTTGGACAGTTGCAGGCGTCCCGGCTCGTTCTTGCGGCTGAACGAGAAGGCGAAGAACCCTTCATCGAAGGTACGGAAGACGAAGGGCAGGTCGATGGCGTGCACGGCACCGTAGACGGTGTCGAAGGGAGCGGGTTGCTGGTCCCAGCCGAACTGGTAGTAGTAGAGGCCGTCGTGCCCGGCCGCTTGCAGCGAACCCATGGAGTCGAGGGCCAATCTCGTGAAGATGCTGTCGGTCAACCCATCGGCCGCGTCGTTCCAGCCGCCGGGACGGTCGGCGGGAAGGTACTCGTCGACGATGAAGTCGCGGACCTTCAGTGGAGCGCGGCGGTCGGGATCGAACTGGTACTGCCAGGTGAAGCGCTGGTAGTCGGTCGGGCGGAACGCGCCGATCGCCGAGCCGAAGAGCTTGCCCTCCTCTAGCGTGTTGCCCGCGAGCACCGGGATGTCGCGGTACTCGCCCGCCGCGATGGCGGCGTGGTAGTCCTCGGGCAGCACCACGCCGTCGGCGATCACCCTGGGCGGGTCACCTGCCGTCTCGCCACGCCGCACCTGCGCACGAATGAGGTCCTCGGCCGGCATCGACCTGAGTCGACTCACGACATCGTCAGTCGCTCCTGCCGCCTCGTCGGCGAACGCCTCGGCGTAGGTTCGCGCCAAGGACGGCGTGGAGAACTGCAGCCCGCCGCTGAGCGGGATCGCCTTGTCGATCAAGCCTTTGCTCAGTGGTGAGACCATGAGCGCCCAGACGTTGACCGCGCCCGCGGACTCGCCCATCACGGTTACGTTGGAGGGGTCACCGCCGAAGGCCCGTGCGTTCCGGTTGACGAAGCGCAGCGATTCGATCTGGTCCAGTGTGCCGAAGTTGCCCGAGTCGGTGTGCGGGTCGCCGGTCTTGAGCCCGGGCAGGTCGAGCCACCCGAGGACGCCGAGCCGGTAGTTCACCGTGACCACGACAGCGTTCGCCCTGCGTGCAAGCGCGCGCCCGTCGTACATCGGATCGGCGGAGTAGCCGACCATGTTGCTGCCGCCGTGAATGAACACGATGACCGGCAGGTTCCGCTGCGGCGTCGAGGGGCGGAACACGTTCAGCGTGAGGCAGTCCTCCGAGCCCACGGGCTTGTCCAGACCGTCCCGGATGTCGAGCCCGTAATGCGGGCCGCTGGGGGAGGGGCTGAACATCCGTCCTTCCTGGATGCAACCCTGCCCGTATCGCCGGGCGTCCCGGATGCCCTGCCAAGGCCGGTGGGTGACCGGCGCCCGCCAGCGCAAGTCCCCGACCGGGGGCTCGGCATAGGGAATTCCCAGCCACGAGAAGGTTCCGGTCGAACGATCCTCGTCGATACCCTTCACGAGCCCGAGGCTCGTGTGCCGGACGACCGTGCCGTGTCCGGCATGCGCGGGCGTTACCGCGCTGAGCATGCCGGTCAGCAGAACGGCCGTAAGCAATGTGATGACGAAGCGACGGTGCATGCTCACTGCCTTCCCTTGCCTTCAGCTGGAAGCCGGAAAGTCCCCATACCCGCGAGAGCGGGCAGCTTCCTCGGATTCGGTGTCATGTAAGGGCTCAAGCGTCGATCGGCTGCGAAGCCGAGCATTGCGGGTGAGGTCGTTGGGAGTCTTGCCGGCCGGCATCAGTCACGACCGGGACGCATGGCTGAGGTCATCGTTCGTGGTTGGGGTGTTGCGCTTTCGGGCACTGAGCGCACGGTGGGTGGACACTGCGATCGCCACGACCACCAGTGCGAAGATCGCCATCGCGACAGGTCGCCCCAGCAGGTAGCCGGGGTTGCCGTCGGAGTAGGAAAGGGTCTGGCGCAGCGATGTCTCGAGTGTGGGTTGGAGAACGACCGCGAGCACGAAGGGTGCCATGCTGAACCCGGACCGGCGCAACAGGAAGCCGATCAGACCCGCGACGAGCATGACCACCACGTCGAACATCGAGTTTCCTTCGGCGTACACGCCGACGAGGCACAGGCCGATCACGAACGGCATCAGCGCCTGCGGCGGGATGGCCAGCAACCGGGTGAACAGCCCGACCATGGGCAGGTTGAGCACCAGCAGCATGAAGTTGGCGATGTACATCGCCGCGATCACCGTCCAGAACAGCTCGGGCTGGTCGGCGACGAAGGTCGGGCCGGGAACGATGCCGTTGAGCAGCAGCGCCGCGAGCACGAGCGCCATGGTTGGTGCGAACGGGATGCCGAGTACCAGCAGCGGTATGAACGCGGCACCGGCCGCCGCGTTGTTCGCCGCCTCCGGGCCCGCCACTCCCTGTACGGCTCCCGACCCGAACCGCTCCGGTCGCTTCGAGATCTTGCGTTCGGTGACGTAGGAGGCGAACGTGGACAGCACCGCTGCCGGTCCCGGGACAAGGCCGAGCAGGAAACCGATCGCCGATCCGCGCAGCGCCGCGGGTGCCGCCTCCCGTGACTCTCGCCGCGAGGGCAGCAACTCACGCAACTTCGGAGCCTTGACCGGTTCCGGGCGCCACCGCTTGCCCGCGAGCGTCAACGCCTCCGCGACACCGAAGACGCCCATGACCAGCGCGATGAAGCTGAATCCCTCCGCGAGCGCATCGGAGCCGAACGTGAACCTCAGATCGCCTGCCGCCGGGTCGATACCGACCGTGCCGATGGCCAGCCCGGCGCCGATCATCACGATGGCTTTCGCGGTGGACCCGCTGGACAGTGCCGCCAGAAGCAGCAGCCCGGCGACGCACAGTGCCAGGTACTCCGGCGGCCCGAGCTCGACCGCCACGCCGCCGAGCCACGGAGCGAACAGCATGAGGCCGAGGATCGCGACGGTGCCGGCCACGAACGACGAGACCGCCGCGATCGCCAGTGCGGGTCCCGACCTGCCGCGCTTCGTCATCTGGTGACCGTCGAGCGCGGTGACCACCGACGACGCCTCGCCGGGGACGTTGAGCAGGATCGAGGTCGTCGAACCGCCGTAGGTGGATCCGAAGTAGATGCCGGCGAACAGGATCAGCGAGCCAGCGGGCCCCAACTGCGTGGTCATTCCGAGCAGCACCGACATCGCACCGATCGGCCCGATGCCGGGAAGTACCCCGACCAGCGTGCCGAGCACCACTCCGGCTACCGCGAGGATCAGGTAGGTCGGATCGGCGAAGGTGGCGAAGCCAGCCCAGAGGTTGTCGAGCACGGCCGTCCTTTCGGGTCAGACCAGTCCGAGGGTTCCGGTCGGCAGCGGGACGTACAGCCAGTACACGAAGATCAGCCAGGTAGCCGCTCCGAAAGCGACGCCGAGGATGAGCGCGCTGCTCCATCGCGAAAGGCCCATGATCTTGGCGATCAGCACCAGCGAGATCGACAGGGTCACGATCATCCCGAGGGTGGTGCCCAACAGCGGCACGAGCAGCGCGGCGAGCACGACCCCGATGACCCGCCACCAGTGCACCGTACCGGCGAAGTCGTCCCCGTCCTCGGCTGCGGGCTGCCCGGAATCGGTCCTGCGACGCCGCTCGCGTAGCAGCACGGCGGCGCTGGAGGCCACGAGCACCACCGCCACGAGCAAGGGGAAGAAGCCCGCACCGGTTTCCGCGATGGTGCCCAGCCCTTCATCGAGGGCAAGGCCGCCGTACAGCAGGCCCAGCCCCAGCAGTGCCCCCGCCGCGATCGGGTCGGCGTTGCCGCGCACCCACCCCACCGTCATGGTCGTCACCTCGAAGGCGCGAGTAGATCCGCCGCCGCGGCGGACTTGTCGGTCAGGCGTTTCGCGGCCTGCGCACTGTCGGCGTCACTCACCAGCAGGCCGAGTTGCTGCGCCGCTTCGGTGAATTCCGCGCTTGCGACGGCCGAGCTGAACACCTCGGAGAGCTTCTTGCTCACGGCATCCGGTAGCTGGGGTGGGGCTACAACGACGTTGTAGGCCTCCCACTCCAGGTCGACACCCTGTTCCTGGAAGGTGGGAATGTCAGGGGCGATGTCGGCCCGCTCGGCGGAACCGATGGCCAGTGCGCGGACCTTGCCCGAATCCAGTTGCGCGAAGGCGCCCGCCAACTGCATGACGCCGACATCGAGGTTGTTGCCAAGCAACGCCGTTGTGGTGGCCTGGTCACCGTCGAACGAGACGTGCTTGAATCTGGTGCCGGTCAACTGCTCGAACTTCTCAGCGGGGACGGCGTAGTTCAACGGGCCCTCGCCGAGCGTGATCGCCCCTGGCCGGGCCTTGGCGGCGTCGACCAGGTCACCCAGATCCCGGTACGGCGAGTCCGCCGGTACCACGAACATCACCGGCGAGATCGTCACCTCATCGATGACGGAGATGCTCTCCGGGTCGTAGGAGACCTCTTCGGTGTGCGGGACCAGGGTGAGCGGTCCGTCCGGCAGGATGCCGACGGTGTAGCCGTCGGGTTTTGCGTTGAGCGTGGCCGTGGTTCCGACCGAGCCCGCTCCGCCTGCCCGGTTCACGACCTGGACGCGCTTGCCGAGCTTGCCCTGGCTGTTGATGACCTCGGCCAGCGCCCTCGCTGTCGTGTCGATGCTGCTTCCCGCCGGATAGGGGACGACGATCTGCACGTCCCGTGCCGGATACGCGGCCTGTCCCGGTGGCCCGCCGCACGCCGCCACGACAAGAGCTCCCGCCACGATGATCGCGGACATGGCGGCACGCGGGCGCAGCCGAATCGGACGAATACTCATGGTGCGACTCCCGTGTAGGAAAGGGCGCCCGCTCGATCGCGGTCGCCGTGGGGATCGGATCGTGCCGGCCTGCATCGCCGAATTCGCGCGCGAACCGAGGAAACTTGGGTGAAGGTCGTGCTTGCGCCGTGCTCCGGGGTGACACCCGCGGCGCCGCCAACCGGATCGGTTCCGCGGTTACGGCAGCACGTGCTCGTTCCAGGCTGAGAGCCGCCGCCGCTCATCGCGACCTGCTCGTCTCTGAGCCGAGAGTCCATGACACCGATCCACTCCGTTGAGGTGTCACACAGTCCACAACGTGGTGAAGTAGTACGTCAAAGACGGGAACCCAAAGGAACCTATTGCCTACCGCAATGAGTCAGGTATTGCCTGATGCAATGGGTTGCGTTCGATTTTGCTCTTTGACTTGCTACGTCGGGCGTTCCGAGGATGGTGCGGGTATCGGGCGACACCACGATCCGATCTCGGACAGGGGAGTGACCACCGCATGCACCCGCGCTACTCACCACAGGCCGCACAGCTGCGGGAGGCGAGCCCGCATCGACCGGGCGAGCCGCCGCCCACGGCGTGGCGCCTGCCTCGATGAGCGGCACCGCGATCGGCTCCGGAACGGCGCTGTTCACACTCGACAGCGGCGTCGCTACCGTGACCCTCAACCGGCCGCAGCGTCGGAACGCGATCTCCTGGCAGCTCGTCGAGGACCTGCTCGCTGCCATGGAGCGAGCTCACGCCGCCGAAGGGCTGCGCGTTCTGGTCCTCACCGGAGCCGGCCACGACTTCAGTGTCGGCGCCGACCTGGCCCGGGTGGCGTCGGGGCGGGCGCGCGAGCAGGAAACACGCACGCTGCGAGGACACTCCGTCGCCGACGACCGGGAGCGGCTGGCCGTGGCGTCCACCCTCGTGGAGTCGATCGCGTCGTTTCCCGCGCCGACGATCGCCGCGATCAACGGGGCGTGCGCGGGTGCCGGTCTCTCCCTGGCGCTGGCCACCGACTTCCGGCTCGCCGCCCCCGATTCGGTGTTCAACACCGCTTTCGTCAGCGCAGCCGTGTCCGGTGACCTGGGAAGCGCGTGGCTGCTGACTCGCGCGGTCGGCGATGCCCGTGCGCGGGCGCTCCTGCTCGACCCGGGGAAGCTCACGGCGGGGGAGGCGCTGCAGGCCGGGCTGGTCACCGAAATCGCGGCGAACCCGCAGGTCCGGCTCGGCGAACTGGTAGCCAAGCTCGCGGGGCAGGCGCCGAAGGCGATGCGGTACTCCAAGCAGAACCTGGCCGACGCGGAGCGGTTGACCCTTGCCGAGTACCTCGAGCGCGAGGTGCCGCGCATGGTGGACTGTGCGCGCAGCGAAGACGCGCGCCGGGCGGCTCGCGCGTTCCTGGAGAAGCGCAAACCGGTTTTCACCGGGGAGTAGGAGCGACATGACCAACCCACTTGCGAGCCCGCTCGCGGGTATTCGCGTCGTCGAGTTCGGTCACTACATCGCCGCTCCCGCGGCGACCCAACTGCTGGCCGATCTCGGCGCGGAGGTCGTCAAGGTGGAACCACCGACCGGCGACCAGGCCCGCGGCATCGGCGCCTACGGCGAGGGAATCGTTCTCGCGTTCAACCGGGGCAAGAAGTCGGTCGTGCTCGATCTCACCAGCGACGACGACAGGAACGCCGCGAAGCGCCTGATCTCGGAGGCCGACGTCGTCGTCCAGAACCTTCGGGCCGGGGCGATGGCCCGCCGCGGGCTCGGCCCCGACGACCTCGTGCCGGTCCGGGAGGGGCTGGTCTACGTATCGGTCAGCGGGTTCAGCTCCAAGGGGCCTTCGGCGTCACGGGCGGGCCTCGACATCGCCGCGCAGGCTGAGAGTGGCCTGATGTCGATCAACGGGGAGCAGGACGGCGATCCGCTGCGGGTCGGGTTTCCGATCGCGGACGTCGCCGCCAGCTACGCCGTCGTACAGGCCGTACTGGCCGCGCTGCTGCGTCGCGAGCGCACCGGTCGGGGCGCTGTCGTCGAGGTGTCGCTGGTGGACGCGATGATCCACATGCAGTCGGCGATGTGGGGCGAGTGGCACACCTCCGGCCAGGAACCCCGCAGGAAGGGCAACGGCCAGGCGACGGTGGCCCCGGCGGCGGATCTCATCCGTACCGCCGACGGAGCCATCGTGCTGTCGGCCTACACCCCTGAGCACTTCGCCCGGCTGTGCGAGCTCATGGGCAAGAGCTGGATGATCGAGGACCCACGCTTCGCCGACAATCCGTCCAGGGTCGCGCACCGGGACGTGCTGCTGGCCGAGATCTCGCAAGCCTTCGGAGCTGTCCCGACCGACGAATGCCTCGCCGCGTTGGCGGACCGTGGCCTCGTCGCGGCGGCTGTGCGCACCTACGGCGAGGTTGCCGCCTCGGCCGATACCCGGGCCAGCAGCATCCTGACCACCGGGGTGAGCCCGGACGGCGAGCGTTACCCGATCCCGTCGCTGCCGTTCAGCCTCGACGGTGTCGACCCGGCACCGGGCCGGGCGGTACCGAAGGCGGGCGCGGACAACGACGAGCTCCGGCGGTACCAGCCTTGACCCGCGAGGTGAGGCGGGCCTTGGATCATACGATGAAGGTCCACGAGCTCGAATGCTTCCTCGCCGTCGTCGATCACGGCAGCATCACGCGGGCGGCGGCCGCTCTGTATCTCGCCCAGCCTTCGGTGTCGCAGATCATCCGCAGGCTGGAGGCGGAGCTCAGCATCGAACTGTTCCGGCGCGTCGGGCGCGGACTGGTACTCACCCCGGCGGGCGAAGCGCTTGTCGGGCCTGCGCGCCAGGTCGTGCGCGACCTGCAGCACGCCCGCCAGGTCGCCGACGACTACCGCGGGCTGGAGCGAGGGCGGGTGGACCTCGCCATCTCCGCAGCGCTCACCTCGAACTTCCTGGCCGCGTGGGTGGGCCACTTCCGCCGCAAGCACCCCGGCCTGACCGTCAGGCTGACACAGCACCACGGAGACACCGACGACATCGTCGCACTGATCAGGTCGGGCGAAGCCGAACTCGCCTACACCGTGAGTTCCGTGTCGCGGCAGGGGATCGAATGCGTTCACGTCGGTGACGGCGAGGTGGTGCTGGCCCTGCCACCCGGCTGGCGAACGGAGTTCCCCGACCCGGTCCCCATCAAGATGCTCGACGGCCTTCCCATGATCGTCGATCGCGGGTTCGGCCGGTCCTACCTACAGTCGATCCGCGACGCCGGTGGAGTCGAACCAGCCGTGGTCGTCGATGTCTCCGAGTCCGCGGGCCTGGTTCCGCTGATCGTCGCGGGAGCGGGTGCCGCGTTCCTGCCGATGCGGCAGGCTCTCGACGCTCGACGGCGGGGTGCGAACCTGCGCATGGTCGATCCGCTGACGATGCGACCGATCTACGCCATCATGGCCAGCTCGCCGCTTTCGGCTCCGGCGCGCAAGTTCCTCGAGCTCAGCAAGGAGAATCTCGACCGCTGGCACCGAGCCGTCGCACGGCGCACGGAGCAGGGCAAGAGCCTGCTGGAGGCTGCGGTCGAGGCGGACAACGTCATCGAGGCCGCCTACCAACGCCTGGCCGAGGAGCCGTTCGAGTCCGCGGGGCAGGTCGATGCTCGACGTTGACACGATCCGTGCCGAGCAGGTGAGGTTCCTGCGCGCAGGGTCGACCGCGCGGAGTCGACGGCGCGGAACGTGAGCGTGGTGGCACGGTGGTGTTGCGGTGAGGTGCGACTCGGTCGAGCAGGGCAGGCGGGAGCGGTGACAAGGTGAAGTCGCGGCGCCCGCTCGCGTATTTCCCACAATGGACTGTCGAGTCAGCCACGGACGTCGCCTCGCAGGCGGGCGAAGAACTCGTCCAGCTGTGCCAGTTGCCGCTGCGGTGTGGCCTCGTTCGGGGAGAGCACACCGAGGATCTGCAAACCCATCAGCATGGACAGTAGCTCGTCCACGACGGCGTCGACGCTGGACAGGTCGGGGATCTCGCCGTCCGCACAGGCCTCGCGGAGCCGGTCGCTCATCTCGGCGCGCCATTGGTTCATGAAGCGGGCGTGTATGGCTGCCTTCTCGGGGGAGTTCAGTGCCTGCTGCCAGAATGTGATCGCCAGCCGCGCCTCGGTGACGCGTTCGTCGTCGAGCGGCATGATCTCCTGGCACAGGGTGCGAAGCCCTGCCAGCCCCCTGCGGTTGCCGTCCGCCCTGTCGGCACGCTGGTTCGTCGCATCGAAGATGTGCTGGAAAGCCGCGGTGAGCACGGCGTCCTTGTTGGGGAAGTAGTACAGCAGCGCGCCGTTGGCGAACCCGGCGGCCTCGGCGATCCGGCGGGTGGTCACAGACTGGATGCCCTCTTCGGCGACGAGTCGCCACACCACGCCGATGATCTCGCGTCTACGCGCGTCGTGATCGACGATTTTGGGCACGAGTGATCTCTTTCCGCTGGTTACCGGGCCTTTCCAGGATAGGGCGTAACTCAGTCGTTACCTGCGGGCCCTGTTTTTGTACAAGTGCTCAGGATAGCGTGTCGGCGATACGCTTCGAGGAGGACGCGATGGCAGGGCATCCACTCGCACCGGTGACAGCCGAGGAGATCCGGACGGTCCGCCGGGTGGCCGACAAGGCAGGCCTGGTCGCCGACAGCACGCGCTTCGTCTATGTCGGGCTCTCCGAGCCCGCGAAGGAGGAGGTCCTCGGCCACGAGCCCGCCCGGCCCCCTGCACGCCGATTCCGCGCCCTGCTGCTGGATCTGGCCACCCGCGTCTCCACCGATGTCGTCATCGATGTGACCGCCGCCGAGATCGTGTCCGTCACCGAACTCGACACCACTACCGGTGGGCAGCTTCCGGTGCTGGACGAGGAGTTCGGACTCGTCGAGGAGATACTGGCCACCGACGAACGCTGGCTCGCCGCACTCCAAGCTCGCGGTCTCGCGGTGGAGCAGGTCCGCGTCGCTCCGTTGTCGGCAGGCGTCTACGCCGACGAGTACCCCGAGGAGACGGGGCGCCGGATGCTGCGTGGCCTGGCCTTCCTGCAGGAAACCGACGACGACTCCGCATGGGCGCACCCGATCGACGGCCTGGTCGCCTACGTCGACACCATGAACCGGGTGGTCGATCGCGTCATCGACACCGGCCCGGTGCCGATTCCTCGGGAGTCCGGCAACTACGACGACCCCGCCGTCAGCGGACCCGCGCGCACCACCCAGAAGCCGATCGAGATCAGCCAGCCGCAGGGCTCGAGCCTTCACCTCGACGGCAACCTGTTGACGTGGGAGAAATGGTCCCTTCGCGTGGGCTTCGACGCCCGCGAAGGACTTGTCCTGCACCAGATCGGTTTCGACGAAGGGGACGGTGTCCGGCCAATCGTCTACCGCGCCTCGATCGCCGAGATGGTGGTGCCCTACGCCGATCCAGCGCCGGTGCGGTCGTGGCAGAACTACTTCGACACCGGCGAGTACCTGGTGGGGCGCTACGCCAACGCGCTCGAGCTCGGCTGCGACTGCCTCGGCGAGATCACCTACCTGGACGCCGTGATCGCCGACGAACGGGGCGAACCCAAGACCCTCCCGAACGCCGTCTGCATCCACGAAGAGGATTTCGGGATCCTGTGGAAGCACACCGACCTGTGGTCCGGTTCGGCGCAGACCCGGCGACAGCGCAGGCTGGTGGTGTCCTTCTTCACCACGGTCGGCAACTACGACTACGGCTTCTACTGGTACCTCTACCTCGACGGCACCATCGGCTTCGAGGCCAAGGCCACGGGCGTGGTTTTCACCTCGGCCCACGACGGAGGCGACTACCCTTACGCGTCGCAGATCGGTCCCGGGCTCGGCGCGCCCCTGCATCAGCACCTGTTCAGCGCCCGGCTCGACATGATGGTCGACGGCCTGCGCAACAGGGTCGAGGAGGTCGACGTCGAGCGGGTGCCGATCGGCCCGGACAACCCCCGTGGCAACGCCTTCACCACCCGCGCCACGGTTCTTCACTCGGAGTCCCAGGCCCAGCGTGACGCCGACCCCGCACGCAACAGGGTGTGGCACATCGTCAACCCGGACCGCCGGAACCGGCTCGGACGGCCCGTGAGCTACGCCCTGATCCCCGAGGGGCTGCCGACCCTGCTCGCCGACCCGCGGTCGTCCATCGCCCGCCGCGCGGCCTTCGCCACGAAGCATCTGTGGGTCACGCGCTATCACCCCGCCGAGCGCTATTCGGCGGGCGACTTCGTCAACCAGCATGCCGGTGGGGCAGGACTGCCGGCCTACGCCGCGCAGGATCGCCCGCTCGACGGCGAGGACGTCGTCGTCTGGCACACCTTCGGGCTCACTCACGTGCCGCGCCCGGAGGACTGGCCGATCATGCCGGTCGACTACACCGGCTTCACCCTCAGGCCGGTCGGCTTCTTCGACCGCAACCCCACCCTCGACGTGCCGCCGTCGGTGTCAGCGCACTGCCGCCGCTGAAGGGACCAGCCATGACCGAAACGCGGGCCGACCTCGTCGTGACAGCCGGTCGGATCTGGACACAGGACCCTCGGCGCCCTT
Organism: Saccharomonospora marina XMU15; assembly: GCF_000244955.1. GTDB lineage: Bacteria > Actinomycetota > Actinomycetes > Mycobacteriales > Pseudonocardiaceae > Saccharomonospora_A > Saccharomonospora_A marina. The sequence continues at coordinate 2,478,815 of NZ_CM001439.1, forward strand.
GGGCGGAGGCGCTGGCGGTGCGAAACGGCGTGCTCGTCGCGGTGGGCACGACCGCAGAAGTCCTGCCGCTGGCAGGGCCCGCAACGATCGTGCGTGACCTCGGCGGCGCGATGGTGATGCCCGGCCTGATCGACGGGCACGTGCATCTCAACCTGGGCGGCAGCCAGGCCGCTTTCGAACTCCCGCTGCTGCCGACCGACGAGCTGGACACCGTCCTGGAGAAGGTGCGCCGCTGGGCGCTCGACCTGGAGCCAGGAGAGTGGGTCGTCGGCGGCATCGTCGGCAGCACGGTGCTGGACGGGCTGACCGACGGCGACGTCCTGAAGCGGCTGGACGAGGCCGCCGGAGGCAGACCGGTCATGCTGCGCGACGACACGATGCACAACCGGTGGGTCAGCTCCCGCGCACTGGAGGCGATGGGCGTCACGGTGGACTCGCCCGATCCCAAGGGCGGCCGGTACGTCCGCGACGCGCGCGGACGGTTCACCGGAGTGCTGCACGAGTCGGCGTCCGGGCGGGCCGAGGCGGCCTTCGCCCGATCGGTCACCGACCCCGAATCCCGGACGGCGACCGCGATGCGCAAGGCCATCGAGATCCTGGGCGGTTACGGTGTCACGTCCGTGCAGGAGGCGGCCACGATGCTGCGCCCCGCGACCGCGCTGCACAAGCTCGAGGTCGCCGGAGAGCTCAACGTCCGCGCCGTGCTCTCCGCGCCGGTGCGGCCGTTCCTGGAGGAAGGTGTCGTCGGCGAGGACCTGATCGCCAGGCTGGCGGAGCTTCGCGGCGAGCTCGTCCGCCCGGACTTCGTCAAGATCGTCCTCGACGGCGTCCCGATGACACGTACCACCGCGCTGCTTTCGCCGTACAAGTGCCACCACGGCGGAGCCGAGCCCTTCCACGGCGAGATCTACTGGACCCTCGACGACCTGTCCGACCAGCTGCTCCGCTGCGCCGAACTCGGGCTGGGGGCGAAGCTGCACGCCACCGGCGACGCGTCCGTGCGCCGGGTGCTCGACGCGGCGGAACGGCTCCGCGCCCGCACCGGCTCCGGCATCCGGCTGCAGATCGCCCACACGGAGTTCGTGCACCGCGACGACGTCGCCCGCTTCGCCGAGCTGGACGTCGTAGCCGACCTGTCGCCCTACATCTGGTACCCGAGCGTCATCCAGCAGAGCATCAGCGCGCAGGTCGACGAGGAACTGGTCGACACATCATGGCCTGTGCGCGATCTCCTCGACTCCGGCGCGCTCGTCGCGGCCGGTTCCGACTGGCCGTGTGCCGCGCCGACTCCCCATCCGTGGACCGGCCTTGAAACGCTCGTGACGCGCCGCAATCCCGATGAGAGGTTCCCGGGGGCGCTGAACCCCGGACAAGCCGTCAGCCTGCCGGAAGCGCTCGCCGCCTTCACAACCAATCCGGCGCGGGCCATGGGGATCGGCGACATCGCGGGGCGCCTGGCACCCGGCTTCGCCGCCGACTTCATCGTGCTGGACCGCAATCTCTTCGACATCGATCCCGGCGAGATCCACGCCACGACGGTCGAGCAGACCTACTTCGGCGGACGGCTCGTCCACGACCGCGAGGCGTCGCGTTCCTGACCCGCACCGCTCAGCTCGCCCCCGGGAAGCTCCCGGTGCTGAGGCCGCAGCACCGCGTGGTTTGTCCGGCTGCCGCCGGAGGCGGCAGCCAGGCGTGCAACGGTTCGCATCTCGCGCCGAGCTCGGGCCGGCCGGCTGTGAGCCGGCAATCCGGTGTCATCACGGCCACTGTTGACCTCTAGCAATCTAGAGCTTTCAGAATCAGCTCAGGGCCGCCTGGCCCGCGACCGACGGCTGGAGGACCGACATGAACACCGATCGCGGCTTCTACTCGATCATCGACTACACAGTGGACGGACCTGCGACTCAGGCCGAGCTCGTGAGTGCATTCGCCCGGATCCAGGAGCAGTGGGTGTGCTGCTATCCCGGATACCGTTCGGCGCGGTTCCAGGTGAGCACGGACGGAACCCGGGTCTATACGATCGTGCATTGGGAGAGTGAGGCCGACTACTGCAACTTTGTCGAGACCTCCGACACCGAAGCCCGGATGGCCGCCATCGAGAAGGCGCTGGAGGGGCTCTCCGGCAAGGCCGAACCGCGGATGAGCGGGCTTTCGACGTACACGGTGGTACGGGAAGTCGGCCCGGGAGCGTGCCGGTGAGTTCGGCAGGCGTGCCGGCGTTCACCTCCGGAGGAGCAAGCATGCCGGCCACGGTGTTCGGCCCGATCGGCCCACGTGACCACGGCGCAGTCGCCGTCGATAGTGGACGCTGGGCCGAACGGGTCCGCCACCCGCCGCAACACACAGGCGTCGGCGATGGTGGTACCGGTGGTCCTCGCCCTGCGGGCGAACGCGGGTTGCACCGGCTACCTCGGCGACGACAGGTTCGTCCGGTTGGCTCATCGACCCATGGCCACAGCCGTCCTGGTCCGCAGGCGCGACTGCCCGAGGGATGCCTGGCATCGATCGATGCCAGGCTGGCCACCGTCGTGATCGTCCACTGCGACGTCACCGAGTCCGGTGCAGGCCAAGCCGGTAACGAGGTTGCCGGTCGCGGCAGGGCAGCCCGCGAACCCGACGGTGGGAAAGCCGGCGGCCAGCGCCCGCGACAGGTCACATTGTGGTAACGGAGCGCCCGCCGTTACCAGCGACGGAACAAAGCTGCTTGACCACAAGATGAGAGCTGGGTAACACTCAGCGTCCACTGGCTGAGCCACTATGCCACTCACGGGACGGGGAGCCGGTCCGTCTCGGCAAAGGAGAAGAAGCATGAAGAAGCTGCGAAGCCGCCCCGCCTGCGTCGTCGCAACGGCCCTGGTGCCCGTGCTGGTACTCACCGCCTGCGGTGGTGGAGGCGGCTCCAGCGACGCAGCGTCGGGCGATTGCGAAAGCACCACGCTTCGCCTGTCACACCAGTGGCCCGCCGCGACCGGCGACGAGGGCAGCGACTTCCGTGCCGAACTCGCGCAGCGGTTCGCCGACAAGGTGGCAGAGCAGACCAACGACCAGGTCGAGGTCAAGATCTTCCCCAACAGCTCCCTGGTGAAGTCCACGGAGCAGTACGACGCGATGCAGCAGGGCTCCGTGGACATGTCGGTGTTCCCGTTGGACTACGCCTCGGGCCGTCACCCCGACTTCAGCATCACGCTGATGCCCGCGATGGTCCGTAACCACCAGGAGGCGCAGGCCTGGCAGCAGGCCGAGATCGGCAAGCGGCTCGAGAGTGTGATGGAGGAGAACGGGTCGAAGGTGCTCACCTGGGTGTGGAACGCCGGGGCGGTCGGTTCCAAGGGACAGCCTGTGGTCTCGCCGGGCGACGTCAAGCCGGGCATGACCATGCGTGCCGCGGGCAGCTACGTGGAACGCATGCTCGAGGACGCGGGCGCGGGCATCTCGAGCCTGCCTTCGAACGAGATCTACACCGCGATGCAGACGGGGGTCCTGGACGCCGCGGTCACCTCGACCGGCTCGTTCGCCTCCTACAACCTGCAGGAGCAGGTCAAGTCGTTCACCTCGCCGACTGAGAACACCTTCTGGTTCATGTTCGAGCCGCTCATCATCAGCACCGAGGCTTTCGACGGGCTGTGCAAGCAGCAGCAGGACACCCTGACTGCGGTCGGCCAGGAGTTGCAGGACTTCGCCTACTCCGCGTCGGAGGAAGACGACCAACGGGTCGCGAGGGTGTTCTCCGACGCCGGTGTCGAGGTCGTGACCATGGATGACGCCGCTTTCGACGAGTGGCGCGAGCTGGCGCAGAAGCAGTGGAACGCCTTCGCGAGCTCCGCTCCGAACGGTAAGGAACTTCTGGAGCTGGCGAAGCAGGCATCCGGGAAATGATCTCCCGCGTTGGGCCCTCCCCGCGCGGAGGGCCCAACGTGCTGTCGCGGTAACGAAACGGAATTCGGAGAGCGTCATGCGCCTGCTCAAGTATCTGCTGAGCTTTCGGTGGGCCAACGCGTTGTCGGAGGGCGCGGGCTACCTCAGCGGCCTGGCGCTGGTCCTGGCGACGGTCGCCATGGTCCACGGGGTGTTGTCGCGCTACCTGTTCGGGCAGCCGACCGTGTGGCAGACCGAAGTCAGCATCTACCTGCTCATCTTCGTGACTTTCGTCGGCGCGGCCTACGGGCTCAAGCACCACGCTCACGTGGGCGTGGACCTGCTCGTCGGGCGGCTGCGGGTCCGTAACCGGCTCGCGGTGCGCATCGCGACGTCGGTGCTCGCGCTCCTCGTCGTCGCGGCGGTGATCTGGACCTCGTTCCACACGTGGTGGGAGGCGGTGGAGGGCGACTACCGATCACCGACGGCCTTGCGCGCCCCGCTCGCGGTCGTCTACGCCATCCTGCCGCTGGGCATGCTGCTAGTCGCCTTCCAGCTCATGGCGTTCATCGTCGACGGGGTGAAGACCCTGCTGCCGGGCGGATCCGAACCGGAGCACGCCGCCCTGCTCGGACAGGGAAACACCGAACTGGCATCGGCGATCGAAGCCGGTCCCCGCGACGCGGACAAAGCTTCGGACACGGACGCGAACACGGCCGAAGCCGCCGCTTCACCTGCTGAACCACTTCCCGCCGACGAAAGGCACGGCCGCTCGTGAACTCATTGACGACCGGTGCGATCATCGGCGTGATCGGCCTCGTTCTCTTCGTGACCGGCATGCCGATCGCCTTCGCCCTTGGGCTTACGGCCATCATCTCCATCCTGCTCTTCCTGGACCCGGATGAGTTCGAGTTGTTCGGGAAGCTGCTCTTCGATTCCACCAACGACTTCGGGCTGCTTGCGATCCCGCTCTTCGTGCTCATGGGCAACCTCTTCGGCGGGTCGGCGGCCAGTAGGCAACTGTTCGCGGCAGGGGAGGCGTGGCTGAACCGGATTCGGGGAGGCCTGGGTATGAGCAGCGTGCTAGCTTGCGCGGTGTTCGCCGCTCTCACCGGGTCGAGTCCCGCCACCGCGGCGGCGATCGGCCGCGTCGCGGTTCCGGAGATGCAGGCTCGCGGATACTCGGCACGGGTGGCCGCGGGCGCCATCGCCGCCGGAGGCACCCTCGGAATTCTGATCCCCCCGAGCGTCACGCTGATCCTCTACGGCATCGCGGCCGAGGTCTCCATCGGCCAGTTGTTCGCGGCCGGGATCGTCCCCGGCATCCTCGTGACGATCCTCTTCGTCGTCTGGATCTTCATCGCGGTCAGCGCGGAGGCGCGTTCCTCGCAGCGGGAAGCGCGTGCGACGGTCGCGGCAGGGCAGGCGTCGGCCGGTCTCTCGGACACCGGCGTGCAGGACGGTTACGTGACGCCCGGGTACACCTGGGGCGAGCGGTTCCGCGCGTTGCTGCGCACCTTCCCGTTTCTCGCCCTCATCGTCGCGATCCTAGGCGTGCTGTACGCGGGAATCGCGACGCCGAGCGAGGCGGCGGCGGTCGGTGTCGTCCTCGTCTTCGTCCTCATCGCGTTGGTGTACCGGCAACTGAAAGGTCGGCAGTTCCTGCGGGTACTGCTCGAGACGACCAACCAGAGCACGATGATCCTGCTCATCACGGCCTTCTCCGCGGTGATCGCCACCGTGCTGAGCTTCCTGAGCGTGCCTCAGGACCTGGCGATGCTGGTCACGGAGATGGAGGTCAACCGCTGGCTGGTCATGCTCGTGATCAACGTTCTGCTGCTGATCATGGGCCTGTTCCTGCCACCGGTGTCGATCATCGTGATGGTCACGCCGGTGCTGCTGCCGCTGATCGTCGGTCTCGGGTTCGACCCGATCTGGTTCGGCATCATCATGACGCTGAACATGGAGATGGGCCTCATCACGCCGCCCGTGGGGTTGAACCTCTACGTGCTGAAGGGGATCGCGCCGGACGTGCCGATCAAGGAGATCCTGCTCGGCGCGCTGCCCTACGTCGTGGTGCTCGCGGCGGGCATCGTCTTGCTGTCGGTCTTCCCCGGCCTCGTGACGTGGCTGCCCGGGCTGCTGTTCTGATCGCCGGAACCACAGGATGCGGGCGAACCAGCCGCCGGTCGTGACCTTCGACTTGTTCAGCGCGCTCATCGATTCCAGGTCAGGGGGCTCAACGGCGCTGTGCGGCATCAGTGTGGCCCGCGGCTGGCACAGGACCGGGCACGAGGTGTACGAGGAGTGGGACCGGCGCAACAAGGCCGCACAGCGTGCCAGCATTCGGTGGGTTCCGTACACCACCCTTGCCCGGGAGGCGCTCGCAAGCAGCTATGCGGCGCATGCGCTGCACGGTGATGCCCGCGATGACCTGCAGCGCATGCTCAATTCGTTACCCGAATGGCCGCTGTGGGACGACGTGGCCGAGTCGATGCCGGTGCTGGCCGAGCGGCACCGGATCGGTCTACTGTCCAACGTGGACGATCACCTGTTCCGCCGGACCGCGGCCGCCCGCTATCTCGACCCCGACCTGGTGCTGACCTCCGAGCGACTCCGTGCCTACAAGCCCGATCCCCGGATCTACCTGCGAGCACGGGAAGCCCTCGGGTCGATGGTGCACGTGGCTACCTCGGCACGAGACGTTCGTGGCGCTCTCGAAGCGGGAATCCCGGTGGTGCGGCTGCGCAGGCCGGGCCACCAGCTGGATCCCGAGGGGCCGAGACCCGGCCTGGTGGCGGACAGGCTGGCCGATGTCCCCGCCCTTGTCGAGCGATCGCGGTGTGCCGGGTGATCCGGGGCAAGGCCGCGGCGGTCGCGGCCCGGTTGCCCGGTGCTGCCCTTCACCTGCCGATCCTGCTGTAGCGGCGCAGCCGGCTACGCAGCCGCGAGGCGGCGTCCTCGTGGGCGAGCGCGGTGAGTTCCTCACGCAGTACGCGGCCAACCCGCAGGCAGAACTGTTCGGGCTCCTCGGCCGCGTCTGGGTACTCGGGTACGACGCGGTCCACGATCCCGGCCGCGAGCAGGTCAGCGGAGCGAACACCCTGAGCCTGCGCCAACTCCGGCGCGTGATCGGTGTCGCGGTGAACGATGGCGCTGGCACCTTCCGGCGGCAGCGGTGCCAACCAGCTGTGCTGGGCCGCGATCACGCGGTCGCCGGGCAACAGTGCCAGTGCCCCACCGCCGGTGCCCTGGCCGAGCAGCAGAGTCACCGTCGGCGCTTCGAGCATCGTCAGATCGGCGAGCGAACGAGCTATCTCGCCCGCGATACCTCCCTGCTCGGCGTCGACGGACAGCGCGGCGCCCGCTGTGTCGATCACCGTGACCAGCGGCAACTCGAGTTCGGCGGCCAGCCGCATCCCGCGCCGCGCTTCGCGAAGGGCACCGGGACCCAACGGCGTGTCCTCGGTCTGGCCGCGTCGATCCTGTCCGAGGAAGACGCAGCGGGCTTCGCCGAACCTCGCGAAGGCCAGCAGCAGTCCAGGATCTCGCTCTCCCTCGCCTGTCCCGTTCAGCGGCAGGACGTCGTCCGCCGCATAGTGCAGGAGGCGCCGCACGCCCGGTCGGTCCGGTCGCCGCGACCGTGTGATGGACTCCCAGGCGTCCACATCCGGCAGCGGCAGCCGCTCCGGCTCGGCGGGCCCGGCCTCGACGCGACGATCAGCACACAGCACGTCGAGTGCCCGTCCCAGCAGTTCGGCGATCCGTTCCGGCTCGACGACCCCGTCCACGAGACCGTGCGCGTAGAGGTTCTCCGAGGTTTGCACGCCCTCGGGAAAAGCCCTGCCGTAGAGGCTCTCGTACACGCGCGGTCCCAGGAACCCCACCAGGGCACCCGGCTGCGCGACGGTCACGTGACCGAGCGAGCCCCAGGACGCGAAGACACCACCGGTCGTCGGATGCCGCAGATACACCAGGTACGGATGGCCCGCTGCCTTGTGAGCGGCGACCGCGGCGGTGATCCTCACCATCTGCACGAAGGCGGGTGTTCCCTCCTGCATGCGTGTTCCACCGGACACCGGGGCGGCCAGCAGGGGCAGACCTTCCTCGGTAGCGCGTTCGGTGGCCCGGACCAGCCGGTCCGCGGCGGCCACGCCGATGGAACCGGCCAGGAAGGCGAACTCACTCACCATCACCGCGACCCGACGTCCGCCGATCCTGCCCTCGCCGGTCAGCACCGCCTCGTCGAGGCCCGTCCGGTTCCGGGCCGCCGCCAGTTCCTCCGCGTAGGAGGCCGACATGGGCGGGTCCACCGGCGGCTCGTCCCAGGAGACGAAAGTTGCCTCGTCGAGCACGAGATCGAGCAACTCCCGCGCGCTTGGCCCCGCACTCACGATCGCTCCCCGGCTTCGAGTTCGTCCAGCCACTGCCTGACACTGCGGTCATGCTCGCCGAGCAGTGGCGGCGGTAGGTGCTTCTCGCGGTCACCGGCATATGGGTTGTCGTCGAATCGCAACGGCGGGCCGGGGAGCCGGATCGGCCCCGCGGTGGGGTGTTCCACGTCGATCAGCAGCCCTTGCGAGCGGGTCTGTTCCCAGGTGTACACGTCGTCGAGTGTGCGGACCTTGCCTGCGGGCACCCCCGCTTCGGCGAGCCGGGCGAGCCAGACCTGGGCACCCTCGGTCGCGAAGGCACTCTCGATCCGGCCGACCAGTTCGGCCCGGTGAGCCACCCGCTTCTCGTTGCTGGTGAACCGTTCGTCGTCCACGTCCAGGCCCACCAGCGGGGCGAACGCGCGCCACAGCGCCTCGCTACCGACCGCCACCTGTACCGGAGCGTCGGCGGTGCGGAACAGACCGTAGGGCGCGATCGAGGAGTGGTGATTGCCCATACCTCGAGCAACCTCACCCGCCACCGTGTAGCGAGTCCCCTGGAACGCGTGCACGCCCACGAGTGCGGCGAGCAGGCTGGTGCGAACGACCCGCCCTCGGCCGGTCCGGCGGCGCTCGTGCAAGGCGGCGAGAACCCCGAAGGCCCCGTACATCCCCGCCAGCAGGTCGCCGATGGGAACGCCGACCTTGGTCGGCACCGACGGGTCCGGCCCGGTCACACTCATCAGTCCGGCCTCGCCCTGGGCGATCTGGTCGTAGCCCGCTCGGCCGCCCTCGGGACCGTCGTGGCCGAATCCCGTGATCGACATGACCACGAGCCCGGGATTGAGCTCATGCAGCCTCTCGATCGGAAAACCCAGCCGGTCGAGCACCCCCGGACGGAAGTTCTCCATCAGGACGTCGCAGCGGGCCACGAGGCGTCGCAAGAAGTCCTTGCCTTCCTGGCTCTTGAGTTCGGCCGTCACCGACTCCTTGTTCCGGTTGCAGGACATGAAGTACGTCGATTCACGCCTCGATCCCTCGCCGACGAACGGCGGTCCCCACCACCTCGTGTCGTCCCCGGTCACCGGCGTCTCCACCTTGATTACCCGTGCCCCGAGGTCTGCGAACATCATCGCGGCATGGGGACCGGCGAGTGCGCGGGTCAGGTCGAGAACGGTGACATCCGACAGCATCATGATGCCCACCCTTGGTCTAGTGGCTTAGCCACTTGCACAATGAGCCTCCTATAGGATGGCTGTCAAGAACGTGGTGAGCGCCCTCTCGCGGGCCGCCTGTCCGAAGGGAGCCCGGTGGTCAAGGAGGAAATGGACCAAGTAGCCCCGGAACCGAGAGCGCGAGCACTGCGTCCCGTGCAGCGGTCCCGGTTGTACGAGCAGCTCGTGGAGCGCCTGCTCGCACTCGTGGACGAGCTCGACCTTCGGCCGGGCCAGCGGCTCCCGCCGGAGCGGGAACTCGCGTCCAGCCTCGGGGTCAGCCGAGCGTCGGTTCGGCAGGCGCTGGTCGTGCTGGAGGTGCAGGGCCTGGTCGAGGTCCGTCAGGGCGAGGGCGCCGTGCTGCTGGAGAACCGTTCCACCTCGGCCGTGCTGTCCGCGGCCAAGGCCCACACCCGTCGGCTGCAGGAGGTGATCGAGGCTCGCGAGGCGCTCGAGGTCAAGCTGGCCGCGCTGGCCGCGCAGCGTCGCACCGAGGACGATCTGGTCGCCATCGACCGAGCCCTCGAGCGGATGGAGGCCGATGTGGAGCGCGGGGATCGTGGCCTCGAAGGTGATGAGCGGTTCCACCGGGCGGTGACGGCGGCGGCCAGGTCGGCGCTGCTGGCCGATCTGATGACGGAGATCTCCTCGGCTATCAAGGAGAGCCGGATCGAGTCGCTGTCGCAGCCGGACCGGCCGCGACAGTCGCTGGCCAGTCACCGCAGGATCGCCGAAGCGATCCGTGCTGGTGACGCCGGCGGAGCCGCCGAGGCGATGGGTGAGCACATCCGCCTGGTCAGCGATGTGGCGATCCTGCGGGACAAGAGCTGACCGCGCCTGTTTCGGCTGCCGATCGGCGCGGAACCCGCAGGCAGCAGTTCGCTCTTTCCTGTGATCACCGACGGCGCGTCACGGTGCCGTGGGGAGGCTCGATCGACCCGCTTGACCGCCATTGGCGTCACCGGACTGATCTTGGACGTCGTCGATGCTCAGCCGAGTGTGCCAGGTAGCGCCGTGAGGAACCGCGCGCTCGGGCGGGGGCGAGTCTGCGCTGCGCCCCCGCCCGAGGCCCGGTCACTGCGGTAGGAGGCCCGTCATCTCGCGGATCTCCGCTTCCTGAGCATCGACGATGCGCCGGGCGAGCGCCTTGGCCTCGGCGTCACTGCCCTCGCGCAGCTCCGCCTTGGCCATCTCGATCGCGCCCTGGTGATGCTCGATCATCAGCTGCGTCCACATGACGTCGAACTCGGAGCCGCCGGCCTGCTCCAGCCGCGCCAGTTCCTGGTCGGACATCATCCCGGGCTCCGACATCGAGCCGTGGTCCATTCCCTCCATGTCGGACCCTGCGGCAGCGCCCCACTTCTTCAGCATGCCTTTCAGCTGTTGAATCTCGGGGTCCTGGGCACCCTTGATCCGCTTGGCGAGGTCCTTGACGGTCGGGTTGGTGGCGCGACGAAGAGCCGCTTCGGCCATGTCCACCGCTTGCTCGTGGTGCGGGATCATCTGCTGGGCGAACATGATGTCGCTGTCGTTGTGACTACTTTGCTGCGTTGCGGCCGACGTGGTGGCCGGGTTCGTGTCGGCGGAGGGTGTGTCACCGTTGCCGGCACAGGCCGTGGCGAGGGCGAGAACGGCAGCCGTGCCCGCCCCGATGAGGATCTTCTTCATCGGTGTGTCCTTCTGCTCTGCGTTGACGAATGAATCTGGGGAGCTCTTCGTAGCCGAAGCAATGCGAAGAGTGATCGTCTAGATGCGCAGAATGCAGACGGTCGCGAGCAGCCTTCGCCCGGCGGGTCCCGGGAACCGGCGTCGAACGACGAACGCATCGCAAGCGCGTTCGACGACGTCCAAGCCACCCCAGGTGCGCAGCCCTTCGCCGAGCATCCGGGCCAGTACGAGCACCGCACCGGCGGCGAGCACGGCAAGGCAGAGGTTCAGCAGGCCGTGACTGCCTTGCTCTGGTAGTGGATCAGGAAGGGGCTGCTCGACGCTCACCGGCGCTTCGCCGGCCATCCCCGCGATCACGGGTGTCTTGCTGGTCGCGGGTTCGTGTGAGGTCGACATGACGCTGTGCATGCCGAGCACCGCGAGAACGAGCACGCACAGCAGCAGCCATTGTGGCACTTCGCTGCGCGTGGTCATCACGTCGATCAGGATAGTGACGTGTCGGGACCGCGCTGCTGGCGCATCGACTGCCTGCCGTGAGGCATCAGGACTCCCTGGATCGATCCGCGCCTACGCGACGGCGGCTCGTCGGCGAGCCGGCGGCTACGGTGCAGCAGGCGCAGCACGAGCACGCAGCCCGCTCCGACGAGCGAGTGTCCGGTTCACACGGCGGTGGCCCGAGCAGGTCGTGTTCGGCACGGTCGTGGGATTGACCCGTTGGGCCCATATCGCTATCGGGGATGTCGGTCTCGGATGCGGGGCCTCCTGGACGGCTGTCGGCAGGCGACGACCGTGCTCAGCCGACGATGCGGCGGGCACCGATGAGGTGCCCGTCACCCTCCATCGACCGCACGTCGACGAGTTGCCCCTCGGTCGGTGCGTCGACCATCTTGCCGTCACCGACGTACATCCCGACGTGGTGAATGGCGCTGGGGTCGCCGGTCCCGTCGTCGTAGAACAGCAGGTCTCCGGGAAGCAGGGCGTCGAGGGAAACCGGTTTGCCCGCACCCCATTGCTGGCGGCTGGTGCGGGGGATCGTGATGCCCGCCTGCGCGTAGGACCACGAGGTGAGGCCGGAGCAGTCGAACTCGTTCGGTCCGGTGGCGCCCCACTCGTACTCGGAACCGCGGCGGGACAGCGCGGCCTGTAGTGCGTCGTTGGCCGCGCCGGGAGGACCGAGGTAACTGCCGGTGTCCTGGACCGTGCCCAGCGCTGTCCGCTCGGTTGAGCTGAGGTCGGCCAGCGCCGACCGGACCTGCTCGATCTGCGCGTCCAGCCTGGCCTTGCGGTTCTCGAGGTCGCGCACGGCACGTTCGGCCTCGGCCGTGGCCGTTTCAGCTCGCTGCCTCGCTCGCGCCGCGTCGGCTCGCGCGGCATTGGCCCGCGCCCTGATGCCGCTGAGCCGGTCGAGGGTCTCGGCGTCGTTGTTCGCGAGCACGCCCAGCGCCGACATCTTGTCCAGGAACTCTCGGCTGGACTCGTTGGTCAGTATCGCCGACCACCGCGCGATGCGGCCGTTGCGAAGGCTGGCGGCGGCGAGGCTGTCGGCTTCGTCCCGAAACGCCGCCTCCGCCCGCTGCGCCTGCCGCAGTGCCCGGTGCGCCTCGGCCAGCGCCGCATTGGCCTTGTCCAGTTCCCGCTGCCTGCGTGCCAGCGCGTCCTCGGCCTCGGACAGGTCCTCCTCGGCATCGGCTGCCTGCGCCCCGAGTTCCTGGTAGCGCTCCATGGCGTCCGAGGTGTCGCCCTGCGGTTGAGCGTCGGCTGGGAACGGGGCCAGGGCGATCGCCAGCGCCATCGCGGTCACAGCGGTCCTGGTGGCGGCGATACGGCCGTGGTGTGCGGTCACGAGTGCTGATCTCCCTGTGATGTCGACGTTTCTCGCATGACCGCCCCGCCGGTCCGCGGGTCACAGTAGAGTAACGCCGCCGATCTTGTCCACTATGAGATCTAGTACTAACCTAGATCGGACAAACCTGGCGGGAGATCAGCAGGACGTGACCGGCAATCCTGCCTGGCCGGCCCGGTCGGCACCCGAACCGCTCGACGGCACAGTCCGAACAGGACCCAGGGGGTGGTCCCAGGGGCGCAGGCCGCCGACGACCGCTTCAGCCGACCGCCTCGCGGACGAGGGCAGCGATACGCGTCTCGACCTCGGCCGTCACCTCGGTGAGAGCGAACGCCGTGGCCCACATCGAGCCGTCGTCCAGCTTCGCCGGATCGTTGAACCCGAGCGTGGCGTAGCGCGCCTTGAACTTGTCCGCGCCCTGGAAGAAGCAGACAACCTTGCCTTCGCGTGCGTAGGCGGGCATGCCGTACCACAGTTTCGGCGCCAGCATCGGCGCCTCGGCCTTGACGACGGCGTGCACGCGCTCGGCCATGATCCGGTCGGCCTCCGGCATCTCGGCGATCTTGGCGAGGACGGCGCGCTCGGCCTCGGCCGCCTTGTCCGCCCGCGAACCGCGACGCGCCTGCCGTTTCAGTTCCTGCGCGTGTTCCTTCATCGCGGTGCGTTCTTCGGCCGTGAACCCGACGGTTGCGGTGCTCTTGCCTCGGCTCATCGCGGTGTCCTCTCCTTGGCCGTGGTGTCGGCGGGGTGCGCTTCGTCGAGCGCGAGTGCGGGATCGTCCCGGTCGGGGGTTCGTGGCTCGGCGTCGTCGCGGGGGAGTGCGGCGACCATGCCGGGCAGGCGGTAACCACACATCAGGACACCACCGCACCGGTGGGTTCCCAGGCGAAGCCGTCCGGGTCGGTGAACGGCTCGGCCGCACCACCGAGCGTGATCCGGTGCGATCCGGTGCCCTCGGGCGAGACACCCGCATCCTTGGCGAGGGCACGGCGCCGGTACAGGGCCAGCTTGACGGGGCCGGAACCGGTGGCGAACTCGACGTACATGCGGCCGAAGCTCTTCGCGACGGTGAGCCCTCGGTCGAGGTAGAACTGCTTGCTCGCCGCCACGTCGGCGACTCCCAGCAGAGCCACGATGCTGTCGAACCGCCGGGTTGCCGGGCCGGTGTCCTTCTTCGCCGACGTCGCGACCTTCCAGACCGTTCCGTCCGGTGCCTCGACCACCCCGCCGTAGCCCCAGAACGACTTCTTCACCGGCTTGAGCACCGTCGCCCCGCCGTCGAGGGCGGCGTCGATCAGGGCGTTGACATCGGCGGGTTGGGCGGTGGTGAGTGAAAGGGTGAAGCCGCGGAAGCCGCTCGTCGGTTCCTGCGAGGCCCGCAGCCGCAGCTGGGTGCGCAGCCCGAAGGCGGTGGCGTAGAAGCGCTCGGCGACCGAGGGGTCGGCCACCTCGAGGGTGATGGTTTCGATGGAAGTCATGCCGCGAACGCTAGGCGCGGCCCGCTGACCGGCGCTTCTCGATTCCTGACGGCTTCACGACCACGGCGTGCGGCCCCGGAAGCAACGCGAGCAGGCACGGATGTGCTGCCCTTCGGTGACCCTGCCACCGAATACCATGCCGAGATCGTGGTGTGCCAGGAGCGCGAGGGTCGGCCCGCGAGCACGCTGACGCGCGGGTCGCGCCGATCCGCTGCCGCCACGTCACCGGCTCGGCCACCCGCGACGTCGAGGACGTTCCCGGGCACCGAGGTGCTGGTGATCGATCAGTGGCAGCCCGCGACGGTTGCCGCGGAGAACCCCAGACCCATGACCTGTCCGATCGGGTAGGTGGCCGCCGCCGGGCCGAACGGTGACCGACCAGGCAGGGGAGAGGTACCTTGGAGCGCGCCGACGCGAGGAAGCGAGGTGGGCCGCTGTGGTACGACTGACCGACCTTCCACAGTCACCGGGAGCCGCGACCGGATTGGCGCTCGCCGCGAGACCGCTGCCTGCCCGAACGCAGGGGCCGAGGCGGGAGCTGGTCGCGCCCGACGACGAGCTGCTCGGGCCGCAGGAGCCGACCCCGGCCAGCGGAGAGCGGGCCTGCGACCTCGCCAAGTTCCACATCCCCGAAGTGGTGTTCGGGCCGGGCGCGCTGGCCGAACTCGGGCACGCGGCGCGGCGGGTCGGCGCGCGACAGCCGTTCCTGGTTACCGACCCCGGGATCATCGAGGCAGGCTGGGTGGCGGAGGCACAGGGCCACCTGCGCCTGGCCGGGCTGTCACCGGTGACCTGGCACGGCGTCACCCCCAACCCCAAGGACCACGAGGTCACCGACGCTTATGTGCACTACGTCGAAAGCGGTGCGGATGTGATCGTCGCGGTCGGCGGAGGCTCGTGCATCGACGCCGCGAAAGGGGTCGCCATCCTGGCGAGCAACGGTGGCACGATCCTCGGCTACGCGGGTGTCGACAAGGTCGTGCAGCCGATCCCCCCGCTGGTCATGGCGCCGTCGACCTCGGGGACGGGTGCGGACGTGTCGCAGTTCGCGGTGATCACCGACACCACCGAACACACCAAGATCACCATCATCAGCAGGACGTTGGTGCCCGAGATCTCGATCGTCGACCCGCGCCTGCTGATCACGATGCCGGACGAGTTGAACGCGGCGACGGGCCTGGACGCGCTGACCCACGCGATCGAGTCCTTCACCTCGCGGGCGCACAATCCGCTCACCGACCAGCACGCACTGCATTCGGCCCGCCTCATCACGGAACACCTGCTGGAGACCATGCTGCGGCCGAGGGCGGCCGCGCCACGCACGGCAATGGCGCAGGCGGCGCTGCAGGCCGGGATGGCCTTCACCAACGCGATTCTCGGCATCACCCACGCCATGAGCCACCAGGTCGGCGGGCTGCTCGACATCCCGCACGGCGTACTCAACGGGGTCCTGTTACCGCACGCCATCCGGTTCAACGCGGCGGTGGAGCCGCAACGGTACGTCCCGATCGCCGCGGCGATCGGGATCGACACCGCCAACGGCAGGCCCGGCGCCGAGGTCGCCGACGAACTGGCCGCTCACGTCCGCCAACTCGCCGACACCGTCGGGGTGCCGCGTGGGCTGTCGAAGCTCGGCGTGAGCGAGGCCGATATTCCGACGCTGGCACGCAACACGCTCAAGGACGCGTGCCTGGCGACCAACCCGCGGGAGGCCGATGTCGCCGAGGTCGAGGCGTTGCTGCGGCGGGCGATGTAGGGGCTGGCTGTCGTGACATCGGCGCAGAGCGCGGAAAACGGGCGAGGCGCGGCATACATCGGTGCCCTGACCGGCGTGCGGTCCGGCAAGCGGTCGTTCTACCCCGAATACGTCCGCTCCTCGCAGCGGCTGGAACGCGCCATCGGCGCGCTCGACCGGATATCCCGCGCGCTCGTTCGCACCGCAGAGGGCCCCAGCGCGCTCGTCGAGGCGGTGGTGCGCGCGGCGGCGGACCATCTGCACGCCGACTGGCTGCTGTTCGCGATCGCCGACGGCGTGCTGCCCGCCGCGAGACCGAGGTTCCTGCTGCTGGCCAGGGGACGGTTGCTGGCCAGCGAGGAGGCCATCCCGGCGCACGCACGGGCCGCGCTGGAGACGCTGCGGTGCCGGCCGTGGGAGGCCGAGCGTCCCGTGGCCGACGAGGTGCGCGTGGCGATGACCCTGGACGGGGAGCCGGTCGGCGGGATAGCCGGTCGGCCGGGCCGCGACATCGAGCCCGCCGACACCGACCTCGCCGTACTTCGGGTACTCGCCAACCAGGCAGCCGTCGCACTGCACAACTCGTTCCTGCTGCACGCCACCATGCGGCTGCGTGGCCGCACCGAGCGGCTCTCCGAGGAGGCCGCGCAACAGGCACGGGACCTCGCCGCGCGCAGCGCCGAGTTGCAGAGCACGCAACAACGGCTGATCGGCGCGATGCAGCGGCAAGCGCTCGACGACGAGCGGCACCGGATCGCGCGGGAACTGCACGACAGCGTCACGCAGGAGGTGCTGTCGGCGGGGATGACGATCGAGATCTGCCGTGCCGAACTGGCCGAGGCCGGCCCCGAGTTCGCGGGCATCACCGGGCGGCTCGCCGATGCCAAGGACCTCACCCGGCACGCCGTGGAGCGGCTCCGCGCCGCGATCTACGCGCTGCACAACACCGCCGAGGAATCCCCCGGCTCGCTTCCAACACTGCTGAAGCGACTGTCCACCGTCCACCTGCCGACGGACCTGACCGTGACCGTCCGGGTCGGCGGGCAGCCCGTGCCGTTACCGGGTGAGGCCGAGCATGCCCTCATCAGGATCACCGGGGAGGCCCTGTTCAACACGGCGATGCACACCAACGCGAGCAGGGCGCTGGTCCGGCTGCGCTACCGCGACGAAAGGCTCGTTCTGTCTATTTCGGACGACGGCGACGGCGATCCGGCGCAACTTCGCCGTAGCCTGCGGCTCACCTCGGCCACCGACCTCGCGGGTTGCCACCGTGGCCTCGCGAACATGCGTGCCCGCGCGGAACAACTCGGTGGCAGCCTTGCCATCCGTAAGTCCCGCATCGGCGGGATCATGCTTGTCGTGCAGCTGCCGCTTCCCACGGCGGCAGAAGGAGAGAGTGGTCGATGAAAGGCGCGACGGATGCCGTGGTGAAGCCACAGCAGCGAGGGCAACTGAGGATCGTCCTGGTCGACGACCATCCCGTCGTCAGGCAGGGCCTGCGGTTCATCCTGGACCGCGAGCACGACATGAGTGTGGTGGGGGAAGCCAGCAGCGCGGCCGAGGCGCGCGCGGTGGTGGAGCGCAGCCGCCCCGACATCGTACTGCTGGACCTGAAACTGTCCACCGGCTCGGAAACCGAGGGGCTCGACGTGTGCACCGAGCTGACGACCCGGTTTCCGGAACTGGGCGTGCTGGTGCTGACGACGTTCCTCGACGACGCCCTCGTCGTCGAGGCCATCCACCGTGGCGCTCGCGGGTACGTCATCAAGGACGTGGACACCAGCGGGTTGCTGTCCTCGATCCGCGCCGTGGCACGCGAGGAGAGCGCGTTCGACTCCCGCTCGGCCTCAGCCATGGTGCGCTCGATCAGAACCGTCTCGGCGGACCCGCCACTGACCGAACGGGAACGCGGCGTGCTGGAGCTGCTCGCGCACGGACTGTCCAACAAGGACATCGGTGGCAGGCTGTTCATCTCCGAGACGACGGCGAAGTTCCACGTCCGAAACATCATGCGCAAGCTGGGCGCGTCCAGCCGCACGGAGGCCGTCTTCGAAGCGAGCAAGCTGGGACTGATCTGACTACGGCCCGGGTGGCGGTGCGGCTGCCCGCCTCATCGCCGCACGGCTTGGGCGCCGGCTTCGTCGGCCATCCTCGACAGTCCGGACAGGTCGCGAACCACCCGGATGCGGTCACAGTGCTCGGCGTAGAGCGGCAGGTCGCACCGGCCGAGCCGCCACGAGTAGCGCGGCTCCGGCGTCAACCACACCGTTTCCCTCGCCCGCCTGGTGAGCTCGGCGAACGCGGGAAGGTTGGGGTCGTTGCCGTTGCCCCTGCCGTCGCCCAGCACCAGTATCGTGGTGCGGCGGGTGACCGCGCCTGCGTGCTCGGCGAGAAACTCGCCGAACACCGCGCCGTAGTCGGAGTTGGCGTCGACGTCGAGCAACGAGCCCGCGAGGACGGTTCGCAGCGCCTGCTCGGGAGGTGCCTCGGCGAGCAGTTCCGTCACCTCGGCGACCTGCGCGACGAACGCGAACGAACGCACCTGCGCGAACAGGTTCTGCAGGCCGTGCACGACATGCAGCGTGAACCATGCCGTGGCACGTACCGACAGGCTCACGTCGGCCAGCACGACAAGGCGTGGCCGGTCCTCGACCCGGCGCATCGTGACGGGACGGAAGGGGACCGCGTCGTACGCCATGTTCGTGCGCATCGTGCGGCCCGCGTCGATCCGGCCCCGCGCGCCGACGCGCCGTCTCGGGTTGAGCGCGCCACGGAACGTGCGGGCCAGCCGCCGCAACGAGTCTTCCAGTTCCGCACGATCACGCTCGGCTGAACCGTCGATGTCGAAGCGTTCCCGCTCACGCTGCTCGACCAGCGTGGTTTCCAGCTCCAGCAGCTTCTCGACATGCCGCTTGAGGGCCTCGGGCAGGTTCTGCAGCACCCCGGCCAGCCGCCCGCGCAGCGCGGCCGCGTCGCCCTCGTCTCCTTGGCCTTCGGTGTCTGCCGAACCGTCCAGCCACCGCAGCAGCGCGTCCTGCTCGGCGAGCGTCAACTCAGCGTCCACCTTGGTCTGGCTCTGCCCGGCGAGTTGCCCCGGGGCACCCGCACCGTGCAGGCGGGTCGTCTCCAGCCGCACCCGGTACTCGGCGTCGGCACCGTCGGCCTCCTCCTGGGAGAACACGATCTCCTCGGTCAACGCGGACATGTCGATCTTGTTGGCCTCCTGGTGAAGGTTGTACCGCTGCGCCAGGTCGTCGGGATCGAAGTAGTCGCGGATGTCGGAGGGCTTGCCGTGCTCGTGACCCTGCTCCGGGGTCCGGCCGGGCTCGTCGGACAGCGTGAACCGCTCCAGCTCCCCGGTGTCGGTGAGGTCGTCGTGGCCATGACCGTGGCCGTGCCCGTGCTGTTCGGCCCCGATGCGCACCAGGCCGAAGAACGCGTCGAAGACCTCGTCGAACGCCGGCTCGTCGCGGTGATCCTTCACCAGCGCCACGCGCAGCGCCGCCCGTAGCCGCTCCCGGTGGGACAGAATCCCCGGCTCCGCCGCCGCCCGGACCGCGTCGACGATCTCCGACACCGAGATCCGGATTCCCCGCAGCCGCAGCAGCCGCGTGAACCGGTGGATGGAGGATTCCATCTGCTGCCTACCTAGAACGCGCGTCGCCGGGCGAAGGACCGGCCGCCCTGGCCCGCGCCCGGCGTCCTCGGCGTGAATCCACCGGACCTGCCCGCGCTCGGACTGCCGTAGTAGCCGTCGTCGAACCGGCCCGGTTGGTCCTTGGCGGCGCGGACCTCACGCCCGTCGGTGTCGTGCCCGTGGCCGTGGCTGTGGCTGTGGCCGTGCCCATGGCCGTGGCCGTGCCCTTGTTCGTGGCCGTTGGAGAGCGAATCGGGAACCTCGGCGTTGGGGTCGACCAGCCGGGGCAGCGCGTCCAGCGCCTTGGCCAGGTCCTTGTCGTACTTGACGACGACCGAGACCGTGTCGGCGAGCACCGGGGCCGACAGTTCCCGCACGCCCAGGACGGCGAGGGTGCGGGCCCAGTCGATGGTCTCGGAGATGCTCGGTGCCTTGCGCATATCCAGCTCACGCAGCCCGCGAACGACCTCGACGAGCTGCCGGGCGGCCGCGTCGGCTAGTCCGGTGTCCTTGCCGCGCACGATGTCCAGCTCGCGCTGCGCCAGTGGGTAGTCGAGGAACAGGTGCAGGCAGCGTCGTTTCAGCGCGGCGGCGAGGTCCCGGGTGTTGTTCGAGGTCAGCACGACGTACGGCCGCTGCTGCGGTGTGAACGTGCCGATCTCCGGAATCGACACCTGGAACTCGCCGAGCATCTCCAGCAGCACGGCCTCCAGCGCCTCGTCGGCCCTGTCGATCTCGTCCACGAGGAGCACCACCGGCTCCGGCGAGCACACCGCCTCCAGCAGCGGCCTGCGTGCGAGGAACCGCTCGGAGAAGAACGCGCTGTCCTGTGCGCCGATCCGGTCGACGGCTTCGGCGATGTCCGCCGCGTCCTCGACGATCTGGCCGATCTTGTCGCGCAGCAGCTGGGTGTACAGCAGCTGCTTGCCGTAGTCCCACTCGTACAGGGCCTTGGTGTCGTCCTGTCCCTCGTAGCACTGCAACCGCAGCAGCCTGCGCCCCGTCGCGGCGGCGAGCACCTTGGCCAGCTCGGTCTTGCCGACGCCGGCGGGTCCCTCCAGCAGGAGTGGCTTCTCCAGCCGGGTCAGCAAGAAGACGGTGGTCGCCATGCGGGTATCGGCCAGATAGCCCTGCTCGGCCAGCGCCGTCAACACCTCGTCCACCGAACCGAACGGGGGAGTACTGGCAGACACGCGAGCTCCTTCCTACCGTGGTGCGTGGGGTGGCGGCAGGTGCCCCCTGGACCGTGCCGCCACCCCACGGGTCCGGGGACCGGCTAGCTGAGCAGGTCGTCCAGATCGCCGGTGAGGCAGTGCTCGACGACCGGCCGGACGGTCTCGAACGTGCACTCCTTCGCGTTGCCCGGCGTGCACGCGTCACCGAGTACGTGCCTGGTGATCCGGTCGGCGTCCTCGGCGCCGCCCTTGATCTCCTTGGCGTTCTCGTAGAACTTGGTCGGACCGGTGCCGAGCCGGTTCTTGGAGTAGGTGTCCTGCTTGACGTCCACGAACCGCTCCGGGATGCCGACATCACGCAGCAGCCGGATCGCCGCGGCCAGCGCCGCGTCGGCGGCCCGCACATCGGTCATGCCGTGGGTGTCAACGCCCATCGCCTGCGCGATCTCGGCGAACCGACGGTAGGCCACCGGCATGTTGAACGCCCACACCCTCGGCAGCGCGATCGCGTTGTTGAGCCCGTGGTGGGTGTCGTAGAAGGCGCTAACGGCGTGCGAGATCGAGTGAACGATGCCCAACCCGCCGGAGTTGAACGCCTGCGCGGCGATGTACTGCGCGTACATCATGCCCTCCCTGCCGGACAGGTCGAGCGGGTTCCACGTCGCCTGACGCAGATGTTCGGCGGTGAGCTTGATGGCGTGCAGCGCGTTGCCCAGCGACGGCTGGAAGTTCAGCCGGGAGACGTACGGTTCGGAGGCGTGCGCGAGCACGTCGAAGCCGCACTGCGCGGTGTAGTCGAGCGGGCAGTCGTAGTACAGCACCGGGTCGTCGACGGCCAGCGTCGTGACCGAGGTGTCGTCGAAGACCACGTACTTGTGCGGGTTGTCCGGGTCGGTGGTGGTATCGGTGATGACATACGCCCACGACGTCTCCGACCCGGTTCCGGCCGTTGTGGACACCGCGATGTGCGGCGGGTTCTTGGGATTCTCGGACTTGTTGAAGCCCTCGAACTCGTTGACGTTCCTGCCGTCGTGCGCCACCGAGATCCGCGCGCCCTTGCACGCGTCGTGCGAGGAGCCGCCGCCGATGGAGACGAAGCTGTCGCACTTGTTCTCCTGGTACAGCGCCACCGCGTCCATGACGTTGTAGTCCTTGGGGTTGGACTCCACCTTGTCGTAGAGCACCACCTCCAACCCGTGGTACTTCATCGACTCGGTGATCTTGTGCACGATGTCCGACCCGCGCAGCCCGCTGGTCATCACCAGCGTCCGCTTGAACCCGAGCTTGAGTGCCTCCGGTCCGATCAACTCGTGCGCGCCTGGGCCGAGCAGGGCGCGGGGGAACGGGTGGAACTCCTTGATCGGGAACGGTTTGAGTAGCTCGTCGACCTGCATGGCAGTGTGATCCTCTCTCCGCGCTGAGCTGGATACCGGGACGCTACGAGGCGAAACCGCGCGCCGAAACGCCTCGCGCGGCATTCCGCCCGGCCGGGACACCAGGTCCGCACGGCAGGTCAGTCCGGCACCTGTCCAAACGGAGGGTCGGCGTTGTGGACACGAAAAATGGCGGGGCCGGACACCTGGTCCGGCCCCGCCACGGGCATCGCGTTGTCGATCAAGCTTCCGGGTCGCGGCCCCTGATCGGTGGGGTCTGTGACAGCAAACCGATCTCCTCGTCGGTGAGCAGTCGCGACCGGACCAGGAAGCGCACCCCCTCGGGCGCCTCCAGCGAGAACCCGCTGCCCCTCCCGGCGACCACGTCCACGGTCAGGTGCGTGTGCTTCCAGTACTCGTACTGGTCGAGGCTCATCCAGAAGGGCGTGTCGCCGCCGACGTGGCCCAGCAGCACATCGGCCGCACCCACCGAGAATTCGCCGCGCGGGTAGCACATGGGCGCGCTGCCGTCACAGCACCCGCCGGACTGGTGGAACAGCACCGGGCCGTGCACCTCGATCAACCGCCGGAGCACGGCAAGTGCCGCGCCGGTCATGGCGACCCTGCCGGCCGGTTCCGGGCCCGGCATGTCAGAAGAACCCCAGCTTGTTCGGCGAGTAGCTGACCAGCAGGTTCTTCGTCTGCTGATAGTGCTCCAGCATCATCTTGTGGTTCTCCCGCCCGATGCCGGACTTCTTGTAACCGCCGAACGCCGCGTGCGCGGGGTAGGCGTGGTAGCAGTTCGTCCACACCCGACCGGCCCGGATGCCCCTGCCGAGCCGGTACGCGGTGTTCATGTCGCGGGTCCACACGCCCGCGCCGAGCCCGTACAGCGTGTCGTTGGCGATCTTGACGGCATCGTCGACCGAGTCGAAGCTGGTGACCGACACCACCGGCCCGAAGATCTCCTCCTGGAAGATCCGCATGTCGTTGCTGCCCTCGAAGATCGTCGGCTCGATGTAGTAGCCACCGGGAAGGCCGTCGACTTTTCGAGGTTCGCCGCCGGTGAGGACGGCCGCGCCCTCTCGCCTGCCGATGTCGATGTAGGACAGGATCTTCTCGTACTGGTCGTTGCTGGCCTGCGCACCCAGCATGGTGGCGTCGTCGAGCGGGTTACCGCCCCGGATGGCCTTGGTTCGCTCGACGCAGCGCGCCAGGAAGTCGTCGTAGATCGAGGAGTGGATCAGCGCACGCGAAGGGCAGGTGCACACCTCGCCCTGGTTCAGCGCGAACATCACGAAACCCTCGACGGCCTTGTCCAGGAACTCGTCGTCGGCGGCGAGCACGTCGGGCAGGAAGATGTTGGGGCTCTTGCCACCCAACTCCAGCGTGACCGGGATGATGTTCTGGCTGGCGTACTGCATGATGAGCCGTCCGGTCGTGGTCTCACCGGTGAACGCCACCTTCGCCACTCGCGGGCTGGACGCGAGCGGCTTGCCCGCCTCGGCGCCGAATCCGTTGACGACGTTGAGCACACCCGGCGGCAGCAGGTCGGCGATCAGTTCGATCACCTTGAGGATCGACACCGGGGTCTGCTCGGCGGGCTTGAGCACCACGGTGTTGCCCGCCGCCAGCGCGGGCGCGAGCTTCCACGCAGCCATCAGGATGGGGAAGTTCCACGGGATGATCTGCCCGACCACGCCGAGCGGCTCGTGGAAGTGGTAGGCGACCGTGTCGGCGTCGATCTCGGCGATACCGCCTTCCTGCGCCCGCACCGCGCCCGCGAAGTAACGGAAGTGATCCACGGCGAGCGGGAGGTCGGCCGCCAGCGTCTCGCGGACCGGCTTGCCGTTCTCCCAGGTTTCGGCGACGGCGAGCGATTCCAGGTTGTCCTCGATCTTCTGGGCGATCCTGCCCAGGATGTTCGCGCGCTCCGTCACCGAGGTGGCCGCCCACTTGCCCGCAGCGCGGTGGGCCGCGTCGAGTGCGAGATCGATGTCCGCGGCCGAGGAACGCGCCACCTGTGTGAAGACCTGGCCGTCCACGGGGGAGAGGTTGTCGAAGTAGCGCTGCTCCACCGGTGCCACCCAATCGCCCGCGATGAAGTTGTCGTAGCGGTCGGCGAAGCTCACGGAGCTACCTGGGGTGCCTGGTTTCGCGTAGATCATGCGTCGCTCCTCGTCGAGTCGTGAGTGCGTGCGGCCGCGTCGCGGCCGTGGCGGTGCTCACGGTGGCGCAGCGAGGTTGGCGAAAGGTTGGACCGGCGCGCTCAGTCCAGCAGCGCGGTGTGCAGGCGGGCGGTCGCGACGGCCCGGCGCGGGTCGCCGTGCTCCAGCAGCGCGAGGGCGTGCTCGTGAATCGCCACGTCGTACGGCGCGACCTCGCCGTAGCGCAGGGCGTGGTCGGCGCACCGGTCGGCGAGCACCGCGGTACGCATACTCACCTCCAGGTACTCCCGCCACCGCACGATGCCGGGAGCCTCCGACTCGGGCAGCAGCGGACCCCGGTACAGGCCGACGGCCTTCGCCGTGTCACCCGCCCGTAGCGCCTCGAGCAACTCGACGGCGTCGCAGGGCAGCGGCACGGTGAGCGCGTAACGCCTGCTGGCGATCTCGCCGCCGACGGCCCGGCGCAGGTGTGAGACCTCGGCCTTCAGCGTGGTGGCGCCGAGGTCGCGCTCGCCGTACAGCGCGTCGCGCAGCCGTTGCGGTGTGAAGCCGTCGGGTTCGAGCGCCAGCAGTGTGAGGATCTCCAGTTGCCTGGGCCGCAGCTTGGCCACGACACCCGCTCGCGACAGTTCGCCGCCGCCGAGGCAGGTCAACCGCACGCCCGCGGCGCCGGCCGCGGTGAGCGTGCCACGCAGCCGGGTTTCGATCGTCGTGACCAGCGTGCGCACCGTCGACATCGCCAGCGGGTGTGCCCGGTCCCAGGTCGTGGACAGGTCGAGCACGCCCAGCTTCCTGTCGTGGGAGTCGCGGATCGGCGCGCAGTAGCACACCCAGCCGTGCAACGCCGCGACGAGGTGTTCGGCGGAGAAGACCGTGCTCGGGCGTCCGGTACGCAGCGCGAGAGACAGCGCGTTGGTACCCATGTTCGGTTCGTCCCAGCGCCCACCGGGGGCGAAGTTGACCCGCTCCGCGCGTCGCCGCATCACCCGCCCGCCGTAGGACCACAGGATGGTGCCGTCGGCGTCGGTGACCGCGGCGACGAAGCCCGCGTCGTCGGCGATGGACCGAAGCTCGTCGGCCAGGTCGGTGACGGGCGCGCGCAGCGGCGAGTCCGCCCAGCGCGGGCCGACGTCGCCGGTGCCCGTGGTAGGTGCGCTCTCGCGGCCGGGGTCCACGGTCACCAGCGATCGGCGCCAGGACTGGAGCACCTCGTCGCGGAGCGCGGGGCCGGTGCCCGCGATTTCCACACGGGTCGAACCGCGCGGTACCCACCGCGTCCATTCGCGTTCCAGTGCCGTCCTGGTGCCGCGGAGGTCGCCGTGTGCGGCGACGTGACGCCCTGCCATCGAACGAACCTCGCTGTCCTGGGATTTCTCGGGTCCGTGGTCAGCCGACGATGATGGCGCACGATCGGGCATCGGTGCCACTGCCTGGTTGGTCAGTCTTCATGGCGGCGGCGCACCGATCGGGTGTTCTCACCGTGACCCTCGCCCGGCTGTGAGGCCTTCTTCACCGTCCCGCAACGTGATCTCACCGGCCGGTTACGTGAGGTCATGGCGCGGAAACAGCGGCTCCGTAGCTTGCCCGCCATCGAATACGACAGCGGATACCGCGCTGTATACGCGGTTTTGCGTTGCTGCGCCGGCTTAGCATGAAAGGTTTGCCCATGAAGTTGTCCTCAGCAGTGCGAACGGCCGCGGCGGCGATAGCGCTCGGCCTCGTCCTCGCCTCGTGCGGCAGCCGCGCGGGCGATCCGGCCGCGGCCGGCGCCACCAGTTGCGTGGACACCTTGGGCGAGGAGGTCAAGGTCGGCTCGCTGAACTCGCTTTCCGGCACCATGGCGATCAGCGAGGTGACCGTCCGGGACTCGATCAAGCTGGCGGTCAAGGAGATCAACGCCGACGGCGGTGTGCTCGGCAAGCGGCTCAGGATCGTCGCGGAGGACGGAGCGTCCGAGCCGACCGTGTTCGCGGAGAAGGCCGAGAAGCTGATCCGCGACGACTGCGTCGCGGCCGTCTTCGGTGGCTGGACCTCGGCCAGCAGGAAGGCGATGCTGCCGGTGTTCGAGGACAACAACGCACTGCTGTACTACCCCGTGCAGTACGAGGGACTCGAATCCTCGGAGAACATCTTCTACTCCGGCGCCACCACCAACCAGCAGATCGTTCCCGCGCTCGACTACCTGCGCGAGCGAGGTGTCAGGTCGCTGTTCCTCCTCGGCAGCGACTACGTGTTCCCCCGCACCGCCAACGAGGTCATCAAGGCATACGCGAAGGCGAACGGTATCGAGATCAAGGGTGAGGAGTACACCCCGCTGGGTTCGACCGACTTCTCGACGATCGGCAACAAGATCCGCAAGGCCGACGCCGACGCGGTGTTCAACACCCTCAACGGCGACTCCAATGTGGCGTTCTTCCGCGAGTACAGCAACGTCGGCCTTTCCGCGAAGGACATGCCGGTGATGTCGGTGTCCATCGCCGAGCAGGAGGTCGGCGGCATCGGCGTCAAGAACATCGAGGGCCAGCTGGTGTCGTGGAACTACTACCAGACACTCGATTCGGCCGACAACTCGGCGTTCGTGGCGGCGTTCAAGAAGGAGTACGGCGCCAAGCGAGTCACCTCCGACGCTATGGAGGCCGCCTACACCTCCGTGTACCTGTGGAAGGCCAGCGTGGAGAAGGCAAAGTCGTTCGGTGTGGACGATGTCCGCACGGCGGCGGCGGGCGTGAGCTTCGATGCGCCGGAGGGGACGGTGACGATCGACGGCGAGAACAACCACATCAGCAAGACGGCACGGATCGGCGAGATCCGCTCCGACGGCCTGATCTACACGGTGTGGCAGTCCGACGGCCCCATCGACCCCGACCCGTACCTCAAGTCCTACGACTGGGCCGAGGGCCTCGCTCGGTAACCCGCGGGTTTGGCGACGGTATCGGACGAAAGGGAGACCCTCGCATGGACGTCGTCATCGGACAGTTGCTCACCGGTATGAGCACCGGCTCGATCCTGCTGCTCGCCGCGCTGGGGTTGTCGCTGGTGTTCGGCCAGATGGGCGTGATCAACATGGCCCACGGCGAGTTCATCATGGCGGGCTCCTACACGGCGTTCGTCACGCAACAGGTGCTGGGCACCTCGGGTGTGTCACTCCCGGTCGCGCTGGTGGCCGGATTCGCCGTCGGTGGCCTGCTGGGGGTGGCTCTGGAGGCCGCCCTCATCAGGCGGCTGTACCACCGGCCGCTGGACACCCTGCTGGTGACCTTCGGCGTCGGGATGGTGCTGCAGCAACTGGCCCGTGACGTCTTCGGTGCGCCCGCGGTGAACGTGACCGCACCACAGTGGCTCGTGGGCGGCGTCGAGCTTTTCGGGACCGTGGTGCCCAAGACCAGGGTCTTCATCCTGGTGCTCGCCACGGTGTGCGTGCTGGCTCTCACGGCGGTGCTGCGCTACACGGCCATGGGGCGGCGGGTGCGCGCCGTCGTGGGCAACCGCGACCTGGCCGAGACCGCGGGAATATCGAGCAGGCGAACCGACCTCACCACGTTCTTCATCGGCTCCGGGCTGGCGGGCGTGGCCGGTGTCGCGCTGACCCTCATCGGCTCCACCAGCCCGACCACCGGCCAAAGCTACGTCATCGACGCGTTCCTCGTGGTGGTCGCGGGCGGGCTCGGGCAGCTCAGGGGCGCCGTGATCGCGGCGTTCGCGCTCGGCAGCCTGCAGTCCTTCTTCGAGTACTCGACAACGGCGAGCCTGGCAAAGGTCGGCGTGTTCCTGGTGATCGTGGTCTTCCTGCAGCTTCGACCGCAAGGACTGTTCAGCCTCAAGACAAGGAGCCTGGCGTGACCACCTTCCGCTCGGCGTTCACCACCGCCCACGCTTCGGGCAGCTCGTCGCGATGGCGCGCACCGGCGGGATTCGTACTCGCCGCCGCGGTGCTGTTCGGGCTGGCACCCGCGGTGCTCAGCGAGTTCCGGCTCAACCTGCTCGCCAAGTTCCTGTGCTACGCGATCGTGGCGGTCGGTATCGGACTGGCATGGGGCCGGGGCGGGATGCTGACCCTGGGCCAGGGAGTCTTCTTCGGACTCGGCGCCTACCTGATGGCGATGCACCTGAAACTCGCCGATGCCGAACTGCGCGACGGCCCGGGCAGCGTGCCGGTGTTCCTGCAGATCGCCGGGTTCGACGCGGTTCCCGGTTGGTGGGCACCGCTGGCCTCGCCGGTGGTGACGCTGCTCGCGATCCTGGTGTTGCCTGCGGCGATCGCGGTGTTGCTCGGGCTCGTCATCTTCAAGCGGCGCGTCAAGGGAGCGTACTTCGCGATCCTGAGCCAGGCGCTCGCCGCCGCGTTCGCGATCCTGCTCATCGGGCAGCAGAGTGTCGGTGGCAGCAACGGCCTGAGCAGCTTCCATTCCTTCTTCGGGTTCGCGCTCAACGACCCGGTCAACATGCGGATGTTGTTCTTCATCGCCGCGGGCACGCTGCTGGCCGTGGTGCTACTCGCGTGGCAGTTGACGCGAAGCCGCTACGGGGAACTGCTGGTCGCGGTGCGCGACCAGGAAGAGCGGGTGCGGTTCCTCGGCTACGACCCGGCCAACATCAAGGTCGTCGCCTACGCTTTCGCCGCCGCGTTCGCTGGGATCGCCGGCGCGCTGTTCGTGCCCGTCGTCGGGATCATCTCACCCGCCGACGTCGGCATCCTGCCCTCCATCGCATTCCTGATCGGGGTCGCGATCGGTGGCAGGGAGACGCTGCTGGGACCGGTGATCGGCGCTGTCGCGGTGGCGTGGGCACAGACCACTCTTTCGGAACAGTTCCCTTCGATGTGGACCTACGCACAGGGCGTGCTGTTCATCGCGGTAGTCGGGTTCCTGCCAGGTGGACTTGCCTCGATCGTCGCCCTGCTGAAACGACGACGCGCGGCGGTGGCGAAACCGCAGGTGCGGCATGCGACGAAACCGGAGGAGGCAACGGCATGACAACCACCGAGGGCCCACAGCCACCGGTGACGGGCGGCGCCCGCAGGAGCGACCAGCCCGTTTTCGGAGGTAACCGGGGAATGGGCACCGAGTACCTGGAGATCACCGGGCTGACGGTGACCTTCGACGGGTTCACCGCCGTCGACGGCGTGGACCTGACCCTGTTGCAGGGCGACCTGCGGTTCCTGATCGGACCCAACGGTGCCGGAAAGACGACGCTGGTGGACGCCGTCACCGGACTCGTACCCGCGACCGGCTCGGCGACGAAATCGGGGACCGAGCTCATCGGCAGGAAGGTGCAGCAGATCGCGCGGCTCGGCGTGGGGCGCACGTTTCAGACGGCGACGGTGTTCGAACGCCTCACCGTGCTGCAGAACCTGGACATCGCCGCGGGCGCCGACCGGTCACCGCTGCAGCTGCTGCGGCGACGCCGCACGGTGGAACCGCGTGTCGCGCAGGCGCTGGAGACCATCGGCCTCACCGCACTGGCCGACCGGCAGGCCGAAACGCTGGCCCACGGCCAGAAGCAGTGGCTGGAGATCGGCATGCTGCTGGTGCAAAACGCCGACGTGCTGCTGCTGGACGAACCGGTCGCGGGCATGAGCCACGAAGAACGCGCCGCCACAGGGCAACTGCTGCGGCGGATCGGTGCCGATCGCACCGTGGTCGTCGTCGAGCACGACATGGACTTCATGCGCGACTTCGCCACGTCGGTGACCGTGCTGCACGCGGGCAAAGTGCTCGCAGAGGGCACCGTCGCGCAGGTGCAGGCCGACCCCCGCGTGCAGGAGGTCTACCTCGGCACCCCCGCGATGGCAGGAGCGGCCGATGCTTGAGCTGGTCGACATCCACACCGGCTACGGCCGCACCGAGGTGGTGCGCGAGGTGTGCCTCGAGGTCCCCTCCGACGGGGTGGTCGCCGTGATGGGCCACAACGGAGCAGGCAAGACCACACTGCTGCGCGCGGCGGTCGGTCTGCTGAACGTCACAACGGGCCGGGTGCTGCTCGACGGTGAGGATCTCACCCGGATGCGCCCGGCCGCCCGGGTCGCGCGGGGGCTGGGCTACGTGCCGCAGGGCCAGCAGTGCTTCGGGCAGCTCACCACCATGGAGAACCTGCGTGTCGTCGCTGACGGGCGCCGCCGCGGCAGGCAGCTGATCGCGCAGGCACTCGACCTGTTTCCGGCGCTGACCGGGCTGCTCGACCGCAGGGCAGGGCTGCTCTCGGGCGGGCAGCGGCAGCAACTGGCCATCGCTCGCGCGCTGCTCACCGAGCCCAGGATGCTGATCCTCGACGAGCCCACCGAAGGCATCCAGCCAACGGTGGTGGCCGAGATCGAGCAGACCATCACCGGCCTCACCCGGCGAGGCGGCCTCGGTGTGCTCATGGTCGAGCAACACATCGGGTTCGCGCTGCGCGCCGCCTGCCGCTACTACGTGCTCGAGTCCGGCCGGATCACGGCCACCGGAGAAGGCGGTATCGGTGCGGAACGCGCTGCGCGCGAGGCGATGGCGATCTGAGGCAGGTATGACATTGAAACAACCGCGGCCCGACCGCGCGCGGCCGCTGGGTGAGCGGGTTTACCGAGCCCTGCGAGCCGACCTGATGAGTGGTGCCTTCCCGCCGTCGGATCGGCTCGGCGAGGGCAAACTCGCGGCCCGCTACGAGGTGTCTCGAACCCCGATCCGTGAGGCACTCGCGCGGCTGGTCGCCGACGGCCTGGTGCAGCGCGGCGAGGGCGGGCTCTACCCGTACCGGCCGAAGTTCAGCGACCTCAACGACCTGTACGAACTCAGGTTCACCCTCGAACTACGCGGCTTCGAACGGTTGGCCCCGACGCGGGCACGCCACGACCCGGACCTGCTCGGACCCGAACTCGACGACTGGCACGCCCTGCAGCGCGACCCGCCGCTGCCGGACGCCGGATTCGTCGACCGGGACGAGCAGTTCCACGTCACGCTGCTGGCGGCGTCCGGCAACATGGCCTTCGTCGAGGCGCTGCATGCGGTGAACGCGCGCATCCGGCCGGTTCGCATGTACGACTACCTCACCCCGGACCGCATGTCCGCCACCATCACCGAACACATCACCGTCCTCGAACTCGCGCTCGACCGGCGGCTCGAGGAAGCACAGGCCGCGCTGCGCGGCCATATCGACGCGTCGCGAGCCGTTGTCGTAGCCAGAGCCGAGCAGGCGATCTCCATGGCGCGCATGGCGTCGGTGCTGCGGCCGTGACGAAACCGAGAACCCGAGGAGGGGCAGATGTTCGAGCGAATCCTTGTCGCCAACCGGGGTGAGATCGCCTGCCGGATCATCGCCACCGCCAGGCGGATGGGGATCGAGACCGTGGCGGTCTACTCCACCGCCGACCGCACGTCGGCACACGTCAGGATGGCCGACGACGCCGTGCTGATCGGGCAGGCGGAAGCCGCGCGAAGCTACCTCGACTCCGATGCCGTACTGCGGGCGGCCGTGTCGAGGGGCGCGCAGGCCATCCACCCCGGTTACGGCTTTCTGTCCGAGGACCCGGCGTTCGCGCGCGCCACGGCCGACGCCGGGCTGACGTTCATCGGCCCGACGCCGCGGCAGCTGGAGATCTTCGGTGACAAGGCGAAGGCTCGAGAGGCCGCCGCGCGCGCGGGTGTGCCCATGTTGCCTGGCTCCGGTCTGCTGTCGGATGTGGACCAGGCAGTCGCCGAGGCGGAGCGGATCGGTTTCCCAGTGATCGTGAAGGCCTCCGGTGGCGGCGGCGGGATCGGCATGCGGGTCGTTCGCGGCCCCGCCGAGTTGCGTGCTGCGTTCGACTCCGTGCGCCGATTGGCGGCCGAGAACTTCGGCAACCCGGCCGTGTTCTGCGAACGCTATGTCGATCAGGCGCGCCACGTCGAGGTGCAGGTGGTCGGCGACGGCGAGGGCCGCGTGGTCAGCCTCGGTGACCGAGACTGCTCGCTGCAACGGCGCAACCAGAAGGTGGTGGAGGAGACGCCCGCTCCCGCGATCCCGGCCACGGTCCGCGAGCGGTTGCATCGCGGCGCGCGGGCGCTGGCGGCCTCGATGAACTACGCCTCGGTGGGGACCGTCGAGTTCGTCTACGACGCGGGCAGCGCGCAGGCCTCCTTCCTGGAGATGAACACCCGGTTGCAGGTGGAGCACGGCGTCACCGAACTCGTCACCGGCGTGGATCTCGTGGAGTGGATGATCCGTATCGCGGCGGGCGACATCGCGGTGCTGGACGGGGTGCCACCCGAGGGACCCGCATTCACCGGGCATGCCATCCAGGCACGGGTGTATGCCGAGGACCCGGTCCGCGACCACCTGCCGAGCGCGGGCACGCTCAACCATGTGCGGCTGCCCGACGGCCCCGGTTTCCGGGTCGACACCTGGATCGCCGAGGGGCAGGAGGTTCCCCCGAACTACGATCCGTTGCTGGCCAAGGTGATGGCGCACGGCGACGACCGCGACGCGGCGATCACTCGCCTGGCAGGCGCGCTCGCCCGAACCCGCATCACCGGCGTGCACACCAACCTCGGGCAGTTGCTGGCGGCATGTGACGACCCTGCGTTGCGGTCGGCCACCCACACCACCGCGACCCTGCGCGGGGTCGCGGACAGTTCCCCGCGTATCGACGTGATCGAGCCAGGAACGCTGACCACGGTGCAGGACTGGCCGGGACGGATCGGGTACTGGGAGGTCGGTGTGCCGCCGTCGGGCCCGATGGACGACCTGTCGTTTCGGCTCGGCAACCTGGCGCTGGGCAACCCGGAGGGTACTGCCGGGCTGGAGTGCACCCTGACAGGGCCGACGCTGCGGTTCGCCGCGGCGACGACCGTATGCGTGACCGGCGCCGAGGCAACTGTCACTGTGGACGGACAGCAGGTGGCGCAGTGGGAACCGGTCGAGGTTCCCGCCGGTGGCCTGCTCGCGGTGGGCACGGTGACCGGCGCCGGTGTGCGCACCTACGTGCTGTTTCGTGGTGGGCTGGACGTACCGCGGTTCCTCGGCAGCGCGGCCACCTTCCCGCAGGGCGGGATCGGTGGCTACACCGGCCGCGAACTGCGCGCGGGCGACACGATACTGCCGGGCGAAATCCCCGACGGCGCACCCGACCCGAGGCCGGTGCCGGTGCGGGACCGGCCCCGGCTGACGCACGACTGGACGCTGGCGGTGCTGCCGGGGCCGCAGCCCGCGCCGGACTACTTCACCGTCGACGACATGGCCTCGATCTACGAGGCCGGCTGGACGGTGCAGGTGCACGCGGGTCGCCCAGGCGTGCGGCTTTGCGGGCCGCGCCCGAGGTGGGCACGCGACAACGGCGGTGAAGCGGGGTTGCACCCCTCGAACCTGCACGACAACGCCTACTCGGTCGGCACGGTGAACTTCACCGGCGACACCCCGGCACTGCTCGGGCCGGACGGCCCCAGCCTCGGTGGCTTCGCCTGCCCGATGACCGTGGTGAGCGGCGACCGGTGGAAGCTCGGCCAGCTGCGTCCGGACGACCGGCTGCGATTCCACCCCGTGACGGAGGAAGCCGCCGAGGCCGTACGCGTCCCGCGCGCGGTGAACCTCCCAGCCGCACGCGCCGACGCGGCCGCCGACACCGGCATCCTGCTGAGCATCGACGAGGACGACGACCGGCCCGCGGTGGTGTACCGGCGGGCGGGCGACGACGCGGTGCTGGTCGAGTACGGCCCGATGACGCTCGACCTCGGCTCGCGGATGCGCATCCATGCGCTCGCGACCGCGCTGCACGCCCGCGACGAGCGGGGAATCATCGACGTCACACCGGGCGTGCGGTCGCTGCACATCCACACCGACCCGGACGTGCTCGGCGTGCGAGCACTGACGGGACTGCTCGCCGAGATCGAGGGCACCCTGCCTTCGGTGGACGACATGGTGGTGCCCAGTCGTGAGCTGCGCCTGCCGCTTTCCTGGGACGACCCGTCGGTGGCGGAGGCGATCGAGCGCTACACGACCAACGTGCGTGACGATGCGCTCTACAACCCGTCCAACATCGAGTTCATCCGGCGCATCAACGGGCTCGCCACGGTCGATGAGGTGCGCCGTGTCGTCTTCGAGGCCTCCTACCTCGTGCTCGGGCTCGGCGACGTGTACCTGGGTGCGCCCGCCGCGGTGCCGATCGACCCCAGGCACCGGCTGGTCACCACCAAGTACAACCCGGCGCGGACCTGGACCGCGGAGGGCGCCGTCGGCATCGGTGGCTCGTACCTGTGCGTGTACGGGATGGAAAGCCCCGGCGGCTACCAGCTCATCGGCCGCACCGTGCCGATCTGGTCGGGCGTGCGGCAGTACGGCTCGTTCCGGGACGGGGTGCCGTGGCTGCTGCGGTTCTTCGACCGCATCGTCTGGGAGCCGGTGAGCGCGGAGGAACTGGCCGATATCCGTGCCGACCTGCGCACCGGCCGCACCACTTTGGACATCCGGGACGGCACCTTCGACTACGCCGACTACCGCAAACTGCTCGCCGACAACGCCGAGTCGATCGCCGACTTCACCCGCCACCAGGCCGAGGCATTCGAGGCCGAACGAAGGCGGTGGGCGGCGGCGGGTGAGTTCGATCGGGCGGACGAGACCGTCGGTTTCGACGCGCCCGGCGGCCTCGACGTCGCCGACGGGGAGGTTGTGGTGACGGCGCCGATGGCGGCGAGCGTGTGGCGGACCGACGTCGTGGCAGGAAGCCGGGTCACCTCGGGGGAAGCGCTGGTGACGCTCGAGGCGATGAAACTGGAGATGCCGGTGACGGCCCCGGTGAGCGGCACCGTTCGCCGGCTGCTGGTCGCTCCGGGAGATCAGGTCGCGGGTGGTGCGCCGCTGCTGGTGGTGGCGCAGACGGACGAGGAACGGGTGGCGTGAGTGGTGGACAGCGAGACATCCGGCGGGCCCCGGGACCGGGTCAGGTGCGCGTACGCCCGGATCGACGAGGTGGACCGTCCCGAGGCGTGGATCCTGCTGCGGCCGCTCGACGACGTGCTCGACGAAGCCGCGAAGGTCCAGGCGCGGATCGAGGCAGGGGAGAAGCTTCCACTGGCGGGAACCGTGTTCGCGGTCAAGGACAACATCGACGTCGCCGGAATGCCGACCACGGCGGCCTGTCCCGACTTCGGCTACCGCGCGGAGCGCACCGCCACGGCCGTGCGGCGGCTGCTGGACGCCGGTGCCGTGCTGCTGGGAAAGACCAACCTCGACCAGTTCGCCACCGGGTTGGTCGGCACCCGTAGCCCGCACGGCGCGGTGCGCAACGCTTGGCACCCGGAACTGATCTCCGGCGGGTCGAGTTCCGGTTCGGCGGTCGTGGTGGCGCTCGGCATCGCCGACTTCGCTCTCGGCACCGACACCGCGGGGTCAGGGCGGGTGCCCGCCGCGTTGAACGGCATCGTCGGTGTCAAGCCGACACTCGGCGTCGTACCGGTCGACGGGGTGGTCCCCGCATGCCCCTCCTACGACTGCGTCACCGCCTTCGCCCCGACGATCGCGACAGCGGCGACGGTGGTGCGGACCATGGCGGGCATGGCGGAGGCGGACCCGGCGTCGCGGGCATGGCCGAGCACGGTGCGGCTTGCCGCGCCCGGCCAGCCAAGGGTCGCCGTCCCTCGCGACGAGGACCTCACGCCGCTGTCCGAGCAGGCGAAAGCACGCTTCCTCGCCACGGTGGCGCGGTTGCGCGAGCGGGGGGCGGACATCGACGAGCTGGACGTGCGGCCGTTGCTGGACGTGGCGAAGCTGCTCTACGACGGCGCGCTCGTCGCCGAGCGGTACGCCGCGTTCGGCGAGTTCGTCGAGCAGCACCCGGTAGCCGTCGACCCGTCGGTAGCCGGCATCGCGCTCGGCGCGAAGGGCGTCGACGGCGCAGCGCTGGTGCACGACCAGCAGCGGCTGCGGCGGGTACGGGGCCAGGTCCGAACGATGCTGGCAGGCTTCGACGCGCTGCTGCTCCCGACCGCGCCCACCCATCCGAGCATCGACGCGGTGCGAGCCGATCCACTGCGGCTGAACTCGTTCTTGGGCACCTACACCAACTTCGTCAACCTGCTCGACATGGCGGCGGTCGCCGTGCCCGCCGGAGCGGCCGACGGCGGGCTGTTCGGAGTCAGCGTGATCGTGCGAGAGTTCGACGACCAGGTGGCGCTCGACATCGCGTCGCTGCTGGTCGAACCGGACCTGGTGGGCGAGGTTCCCGTACTGCCCACTCCGGGTGTCCGGCTGGCGGTGTTCGGTGCGCACATGTCCGGCGAGCCACTGAACCCGCAACTCGTCGGCCTCGGTGCCCGATACGTCGGGCCGTGTGAGACGGCGCCGCGCTACCGCATGTACGCGTTGCCGACGTCGCCGCCCAAACCCGGCGTGGTCGGCGTCGGTGAGGGTGCAGGCGTCACGCTCACCGGCGAGCTGTGGCTACTGCCGCCTGCGGGGCTGGGAACCTTCCTCGCCGAGCTGCCCGCACCGATGACCCTGGGAAAGGTGCAGCTCAGCGACGGTAGCTGGGTGGTCGGCTTCGGCTGCGCGGACATCGCGGGCGAGGACATCTCCCACCACGGCGGGTGGCGTTCCTACCTTGCTCACGGTCGTGGCTGAGCGCGATCAGAGGCGGACGGGAAAGGCCATCACCGTGGCGTGAGCCGGATCAACGGGTACTCCCGCTCGGACTTGCGTTGGTACTTCTCGAAGCGGGGCTGGGCGGCCACGAGCCGCTGCCATGCCCGCTCGCGGTCGGCGCCGTCGAGCCGATGCGGGGTCACCGGCACGGTGCCTCGACCGGGCAGTTCGATCGTCGCCTTGTCGGGGTGCGCCATCAGATTGAGGTACCAGTCCGGGTTACGGTCCCCGCCTCCCGAGGCGATGATCAGCCAGGAGTCCTCGCCGTCGGCGAACCAGGTGACGGGTGTCTCGCGGGGTTGGCCACTGCGGCGACCCACCGTGTTCAGGATCAGCAGGTCCATGCCCATGAACTTGCTCTTGCCCCGACGGATCCTGCGGTTGGTGCGGGCGTTGGCCCGCTGCTGTATCCACCGTGACATCGCCCCAGGGCCACGGCGCTTGCGCTTCTCGCGGCTGGCAGGCTGCTGATCCCCTGACATCGTGCTACCTCCTCGGTCGCCCCGGCCTGCGACACACCCGCGGGTGGTCGCAGCTGCGGTTTCGGCCAGTATCACCGGCAGCGACGCTGGCCGCACCTCACCGAGGATCGCTTCTCGATTCCTGATCGGTGTCGTGCACTCCTCGCAGTGCGCAGCGCGCGGCGTCAATTCCGATTCCGGGATCTGCTTCGGACTCGGCTTCGGTCCTAACAGGCCGATCTCGATGTTCATGGCAGGGTCCCGTGTGGTGCCGGTCGAAAGCTCCACCAAGGTCCCTGACGTGCCGGTTGCGGACGACGGGGCTGCGGCCAGGTCGGATGCCCTTCACGACAGATCACGCAATAACGACGCCCACCAAGGCCATTCACCGGAGTCCCGGATTGGTCAACTCCGGCCGACCGCACACCCGTGTGCCCTGTCAGAGCGCGTGACCGCCGGCGACTTGCAGGACCTGCCCGGTGATCCAGCGCGCTTGATGCGAGGCCAGATAAACCACGGCGTCGGCGATCTCGTCGGGGGTCCCGACCCGGCCCATCGGCACGATCTCGTTGACTTCAGCGATGAGGTCCTCGGTGATCCAGCCGGTTTGGACCGGCCCTGGCGCCACGGCGTTCACCCTTATCCCCCGTCCTGCCAGGTCCAAGGCGGTGGACCGAGTGAGCGCCTCAAGCGCCGCCTTGGATGTTCCGTAGCCGGTCTGGCCGGGAAAGGCCCGGGCGGCGTCGGTCGTGATGTTGATGACGGACAACGGCGCGTCGCCGTCGCGCAGGCGAGCCACCTCGGCCGTCAGTACTGCGGGAGCGATGGTATTCACCTGGTAATGCCGCCACAGCGACTCAGCGTTCAAGGACTCGACGCTGTCCGGCGACTCACAATGTGCGGCGTTGTTGACCAGCACGTTGATTGCGCCCGCACGCCCGCCGACCTCGTGTACGAGCCGCCGCGCCTCGCCGGGTTCGGCCAGGTCCGCGCTGACCGCGAAGGAGCCGTTGCCAAGTTCCTCGGCGAGCTCGGCGGCCGCCGCTGTGGTGGGTGTGATGTGGTCCCACCTGACATTGGCGGGTGCGGGCCGATCCTGAGCCAGGTAGTGGATCGCCACGCACGCGCCCTGTGCGGCGAATGCACGGCTGATTGCTGCCCCCACGTTCCCGGCCCCTCCGGTGACCAGAACATTCTGACCGGCAAGGCGCGGATCGATCATGTTTTCTCCTGGGTGGTTTTCGTTCGGGACAGCGGTCCGGCAATGCCTGTGGCCACGATGGCATGGCGAAGCCCACGGAATTTTCCGGTCTGGTAACTGGCACCCCACTGTTGCTTCCTACGGCGGATGCGGGCCATCACATCCGCCGTCCCGCCTGGGCGGGCTCGAAGACATGATCGTAGCCCGGCGCTCGGCGCGGCCGGCTTCAACCGCTGCCGGGTGCGCGGGTGATGGCTGTACCGGTCGAGACATCCCGGATAGTTCGCTGTGCCCGACCTACCTCTTGTGCATGATGCACAACTGGTCACGGCAAGTTCGTCGCGCCGGGACGTAGGAAGGTTCTCGGCTGGCTGCGTAGTGTCTGGTGCCACGTTGTTTGTGATGCAGAACACAGGCAACGCGGTGCTGGAGGTGGCAATGGAGCTGCGATACCTGCCGTGGAACCCGACGAGCCCGCTGCGTCAGCACTGGACGCGGGTGGGGCTTCGCGACGACAGGGTGGAACTGACCTACGAGCAGTTCGATGCCTGGGTCGAGGCGTTCGCCGAACAACTTGCCGAGCGCGGCTTCGGCCGGGGGCAGGTGCTGGCGATCGTGTTGCCCAACCGGGTCGAGTTGCTCGTCGCGATGTTCGCGGCCTGGCGGCTTGGCGGGGCGGTGACGCCGGTCAATCCCGCGTTCACCGAGACCGAGGCGAACTACCAGATCACCGACTCCGGTGCCTCGCTCGTGGTGACGCTCGCGCCCTGCGCCTCCGTCGCGGGCAGGCCGGCCATCCACGTCGACGACATGCGAACCGACCGGCTGCGAGAACCGCTGCCGCCCGCGGCGCTCGCCGGCGACGACCTCGCCCTGCTGATCTACACCAGCGGTTCCACCGGCAAGCCGAAGGGAGTGCTGCTCGACCACCGGCACGCCGAGGCGATGTCGGAGACCATGGCGCGGCACCTGCGGCTCACCGAGAACGACCACTGCCTGCTGATCCTGCCGCTGTTCCACGTCAACGCGATCATGGTCAGCGTGCTGGCGCCACTGCGTTGCGGCGGTGAGGTGAGCATCGTCGGGCAGTTCTCCGCGGGCAAGTTCTTCGACCAGGTCGAGCGGTTGCGCCCGACGTACTTCTCCGCGGTGCCGACCATCTACGCCGTGCTCGCCGCCCTTCCGGAGAGCGTGCGGCCCGACGTGTCCTCACTTCGGTTCGTCGTCTGCGGGGCGGCGCCGGTCTCGCGTGAGTTGCTCGTCCGGCTGCGGGACCGGTACGGCTTCGAGGTCGTCGAGGGGTACGGGCTGACCGAGGGCACCTGTGCCTCGGCGTGCAACCCGGTCGACGGCGTTCGCAAGATCGGCACCGTCGGCCCGGCGTTGCCCGGCCAGCAGATTCGCATCATGGGCCCCGACGGCTCGTTCCTTCCCGCGGGCGAGGAGGGTGAGGTGGTCATCGCCGGACCCACCGTGATGCGCGGCTACCTCAACCGGCCCGATGCCACCGCCGAGACCATTGTGGACGGATGGTTGCACACGGGTGACATCGGCAGGCTCGACGACGACGGCTACCTGACCGTCGTCGACCGGCTGAAAGACATGATCATTCGCGGTGGCGAGAACATCTACCCCAAGGAGATCGAGGCCGTCCTCTCGACCGTGGCGGGCGTGCTCGAGTCAGCGGTCGTCGGTCGTCCCGACGACATCTACGGCGAGATCCCGGTCGCCTACGTCAGCGTCTACCCCGGTTCGACGATCACCGAGGAGGAGCTCCTCGATCACTGTCGACTGCACCTGACCAGGGTGAAGGTGCCCGAGCGCGTCCACCTCGTCGACGCCCTGCCCAAGAACCCGGTCGGCAAGATCGACAAGCCTGCCCTCCGGCGAAACCTCAGTACCCAGGCGGCCTGAGCCGCTGAGTCCCTCACGTCCTGCGCGGGCTCCCTCGCGCAGTCACTGCCCCCTGCCCGCGAACGAAGGAGAGCACCGTGGGATTCAAGACCCCCGACATGCCGCCGGTGGACCCGGCGAAGTTCGAATCCATGCCGGTCATGGAACGGATGCGGATGCTGGCCGTGCACTGGACGGAGTACGGCTTCGGCGGTCCGAAACAGATGCACATGCTCTACCTCATCAAGACCGTCCTGTTCGTCGTCGGTGGTTGGCTCGTCGTCGGCCTGACCACACCCGGGCTCAGCCTCACCGATCTCGGCGCGTGGTGGGGTGAGCTGATCGTCTACCAGAAGCTCATGGTGTGGACGGTGCTGTGGGAGATCACCGGGCACGCCGCTTCCTGGGGGCCGCTGGCCTTCAAGTTCGGCCCGATGATCGGTGGCTGGCGCTACTGGGCCCGGCCGGGCACGCTGCGGCTGCCGCCGTATCCGGGCAAGGTCCCCGGCACGGCGGGTGACCGGCGCAGCGCCTTCGACGTCGGGCTCTACCTGCTGATCGTGGCTAACCTGCTGTTCCTGCTGCTTTCTCCCGGCGTGCAGAACGCGGCCGCCTACACCGACGTCGGCCTGTTGCCGGGCTGGGCACTGCTGAGCTACGTGGCACTACTGCTGATCATGGGGCTGCGTGACAGGGTGGTGTTCCTGGCCTCAC
Source organism: Saccharomonospora marina XMU15 (assembly GCF_000244955.1). Lineage (GTDB taxonomy): Bacteria > Actinomycetota > Actinomycetes > Mycobacteriales > Pseudonocardiaceae > Saccharomonospora_A > Saccharomonospora_A marina. Next base: position 2,520,188 of record NZ_CM001439.1, read on the forward strand.
GTCCGGAACAGTACGCCGTGTGCCTGCTCGCCTTCGGCGTGCTGGCAAGCCACGTCGACATGGTGCTCGTCGCCAAGATCGCCATGGTCGTCATCTGGCTCGGTGCGGGTGTCTCCAAGTTCGGGCATCACTTCAGCCTGGTGGTGCAGGCGATGATGAGTAACACGCCGTGGTTGCGGTCGAAGCGGTTCAAGCGCTCGCTCTACCGGAATGTGCCAACCGATCTGCGCCCTTCGAAGATGGCGCTGGGCTGGGCACACCTGGGGGGCACGGTGGTGGAGTTGTGCCTGCCGCTGGTGCTGCTGTTCTCGACGAACGCGACCATCACCTGGCTGGCCATCGCGGGCATGGTGCTGTTCCACCTCTTCATCTACTCGACCTTCCCGCTCGCGGTACCGCTGGAATGGAACGTCTTCTTCATCTTCGTGGTGCCGTTCCTGTTCGGCGGGTTCTTCGCGGGCAACGGGTACAGCGTCGTCGACTTCAGCAGTGCCTGGATTCTCGCCGCGGCGCTGATTCTCTGCCTGACCGGCCCGATCCTGGGCAACCTCAGGCCGGAGTGGGTGTCGTTCCTGATCTCCATGCGGCAGTACGCGGGCAACTGGGCATCGGCCACGATGGCGTTTCGGATGAACGACGCCGAGGACAAGCTCGACACCGGCCTCGTCAAGTCGATGAAGACCCAGCGGCAGCAGTTGCTCAGCCTCTACGGCTCCGATGTGGCCGAGATCTTCCTGCAGAAGTGCGTGGCCTTCCGCAGCATGCACAGTCATGGCCGGATGCACCTCTCGCTGCTGCAGCGACACCTCGACAAGCTCGAGAACTACCGGCTGCGGGAGGGCGAGGTCGTCTGCACCGTGCTGGTCGGCTGGCAGTTCGGCGACGGCCACCTCTTCGACGAGCGCACGATCGCGGCGGTACAGCAGCGGTGCGGCTTCGAGCCGGGCGAGTTCGTGATGGCGTGGACCGAGTCGCAGCCGATCCACAAGAAGACCGTGCGCTACATGGTCGTCGATGCCGCGCTCGGTGTCGTCGAGCGGGGCTACTACGACGTGCGTGACGCGGTGGCCGAGCAGCCGTGGATTCCCAACGGGCCGGTTCCGCACCAGGTGACCTGGCGCCTGCCCGGTTACGAGCCCGCAGGCGATTTCGTCCATCCCGCGCCGCGACCCGCCGATTCCGCGCGACCCGCGCGGCACCGTGACCCGGCGAGTGGAACAGTCGGTTCATGACGAAAGCCGTAGTGGTCGGCAGCGGGCCCAACGGGCTCGCTGCCGCCCTCACCCTGGCGGCGGAGGGTGTGGAGGTCGAGGTGCTGGAGGCGGCACCCACCATCGGGGGAGGCACCCGCACCAGCGAACTCACCCTGCCAGGTTTGCTGCACGACGAATGCTCCGGTTTCCACCCGCTCGCCGTCGACACGCCGTTCGCCCGACGATTCGACCTGTCACGGCACGGGCTGCGCTGGCGGTGGCCCGAGGTGCAGTACAGCCACCCGCTCGACGGTGGCGGTGGCGCTGCGGCGTGGCGGTCGCCGGACGCCACAGCGGCGGCTCTCGGTGCGGACGGGCGAGCATGGCGGCAGGTGTTCGGCTGGTTGACCAGCCGGTTCGACGACATCGCCGAGGACTTCCTGCGACCGATGCTGCACCTGCCTGCCCATCCGGTGAAGCTGGCTCGGTTCGGCGCGTTGGCCGCGCTGCCCGCCACTGCGCTGGCCAGCAGGTGGTCGACGCCGCAGGGCCGGGCGCTGTTCGCGGGTGTGGCCGCTCACGCACTGCGACCGTTCGCCTCACCGATGTCGTCGGCGATCGGCGTCGCGCTCGGGACGGCGGCTCACCGCTACGGCTGGCCCGTGGCCGAGGGCGGCTCGGCCGCGATAGCGCGGGCGCTGGCCGGTCTGCTCGCCGAACACGGCGGCAAGGTGAGAACCGGGATCACCGTGACGTCACTGGACGAACTCGGCTCGGCGGACGTGGTCATGCTCGACGTCGCCCCTTCCGCCGCCGCACGCATCGCCGGTGAGCGGTTGCCGCCGCGCGTTCGGCGTGCCCTCACCCGGTACCGCCACGGACCAGGGGTGTTCAAGGTCGAGTTCGCGGTGCGGGAAGGGGTGCCCTGGCAGCACGAGGAGTCGCGACACGCGGGCACGGTGCATGTGGGCGGGTCGCTCGCCGAGATCGCGGCGGCCGAGCGGGAGGTCCACCGTGGCCGGATGCCGACGCGGCCGTTCGTTCTCGTCGGCCAGCAGTACCTCGCCGACCCCTCGCGCGCGGCGGGGGACGTGGTGCCGGTGTATGCCTACGCCCACGTGCCCCAGGGCTGGGCAGCAGACGCCACGGTGGCGATCGAGCGGCAGATCGAACGGTTCGCGCCGGGGTTTCGGGACCGCGTTCTCGCCCGCCACGTCCGGTCGGCGCGGCAACTGCAGGAGTACAACCCGAACTACGTCGGCGGCGACGTGGTCACCGGCGCCAACGACGCGCTTCAGCTGGTGTTTCGGCCGAGGGTGGCGCTCGACCCCTACCGGCTCGGGGTGCCCGGTGTCTATCTTTGTTCGGCGGCCACCCCACCCGGCGCGGGTGCGCACGGCATGTGTGGTTACAACGCGGCGCGTTCGGCGCTGCGCGAGCTTCGTGGGAAGGGCGCGGGGTGCTCGTGACCGAACCCTTGAAACGACGCCTGGTTTCCGACGACGCCCCGGAGGCCGGGCAGATCCGCGCTCTCGTGGTGCGTGTCGCCGAGCGCCTGCAGGCGCGCCACACCGAACTCAGCGACAGCGTGAACTCCGCGATCGAGCACGCCGTCGCGGATCTCGACGCGCCGGAACTGACCGAGATGCTGCACGCCAGCGTCGAGGGCAATGTCACCACGATCCTGCACATGCTGCGCAACGACATCCCGATCGAGCACGTGCAGCCCGCCACCGCCGCCACCGAGTACGCCGTCCGGCTTGCTCGTGCCGGCGTACCCGCGGGGCCGCTGCGCCGCGCGTACCACATCGGCACCGATGATCTGCTGGCCGAGGTGTTCCACGAGATCGAACTACTGGACTGCTCCTCGGAGCTGAAGTTGCGGCTGCTGCACCACCTCGCCGGTTGGCTGCACCGCTACATCGACTGGATCACCAGGGTGGTGCTGGACGCGCACGAGGCGGAGCGGCTTGCGCTGCTGGAGCAGAACGCCACCGACGTGTCACGGCTGGTGCATCGGCTGCTCGACGGCGAGCCCGTGGAGCCCGACCAGTTCGCGGCCACGACCGGCTACCGCCTCGAACGGCCGCACGTCGCCACCGTTGTCTGGGACGAGGGAGTGCGGCAGGCCGCCGACCAGATCGAGACGTTGCGGTCGCTGGCGAAGCGACTCGCCTGCGCGCTGGGCAGCAAGGACGAGCCGCTGTTCATGCCCATCGACCGCAGCACCGCATGGGTATGGTGCCATGTGCCGAAGGTGAGCTCACCGACCGGCGCGGCGCGGGTGAGTGACGTACTGTCCGTGACCCCGTCCGTACGGGCCGCGATCGGCACTCCCGTCGCAGGCGTCGAGGGCTTTCGCAGGACGCTGGAACAAGCCAATGCGGTGCGGCTGGTCGCCAACACCAGCAGCGAGCCGCACACCCGGGTCGTCTGCTACGGCGACGACGGCATGGCTGTCGTGGCCATGTTGGCCCGGGACCTCGCCGCCACCCGGCGGTGGGTCATCGACACTCTCGGGCTGCTGTCGCTCGACACCGAACCCGCCGACCGGCTACGAGAGACGTTGCGAACCTTCCTGCGTACCGGCAGCTATGTCGAGACCTCCAAGACGCTGGTGTTGCACCGCAACACCGTGAAGTACCGGCTGGCCAAGGCGGAACAGGAGCGGGGTCGCCCGCTGGCCGAAGGCCAGCTGGACCTGGAACTCGCGCTGCACCTGTGCCATGTGCTCGGGCAGGCAGTGCTGCAGCAGCCGCGCAATGCCGGGGAGAACGGCTACGCGGGCTGAGCGGCCGCACGCCCACAGCGGCCGGAAACGGGTGAGGTGACGTCAGGCCCTGGTCAACGACATGAGCAGCAGCCAGGTCACGACCAGCGCGGAAAGGGCGGCGAACCGCCAGTATCGCGGCAGGGTGGCAGCCGTGACGACCGCGGCGGTGGCATAGCCGATCCCGACACAGAACGCGAGCGCCACCGGCGGCTCGCCACCCGCGATGCCGCCGAGGCGGTCAGCCGTCGAACCGATCACCCAGGCCAGCACCGGTCCGAGCAGCGCCGTCGGGTAGGCAGGCCGGACGCGAAGCAGCCACAGCAGGCCCCAGCCGATCGGCAGGCTCAGGCCCAGCACCAAGGCGATGGTGAAAACAAAACTGATCATCGCGCCGCCGACAGCGCCCGCGGCCTCACACAGCGCCCGTACCGCCTCGCAGTCGCCTCCCGGTCGCCCCGGGCTCACCAGGGACAACGGCAGGTCGGGAAAGAGGAGGAAGAAGCCCCACCAGCCCAGCACGAGACCGGCGCCTGACGCCGCCGCGCCCAGCAGGCGCGCCACCAGGCGGGCGGGCGCCACACCACCAGCGGATTCGGCAGGGCGGGCGGTTGGCTTGTCGTCCACGACATTCCCGGTTCTGACGGCGGCGAACTGGGAACGCGACCCTATCGCGGGTGGCGGCAACGGTGTGGGCGATTCCGGGTTTTTCCGAACCGGCGGCCCAGCAAGCGCGGCACTCGCGGCAAGGCCCCATGACTGGCGATCCTTGACCTTGACCTTACTAGAGGTATTAGCGTGAGGCTTGTCAGTACAGTTTGGAGGGTGAGTGTCATGAGGCGAATCCGGCCTGATCTATGGGAAACCGAGGCGGAGTACCCCGCTCCCGGACTGAGCACCCACGCCTATCTGTGGGCCGCGCCCGGTGGCAACGTGCTGTTCTACAACACGACTCTGGAACACGAGATCGACGGTATGGCGCGACTGGGCGGAGTCGCCCGCCAGTACCTGAGCCACCAGGACGAGATCGCGCCCTCGCTTCGCGCCATCAGGCAGAGGTACGGCTCGACGCTGCACTGTGGCGCCGCCGAGGCTGATGTCGTCGGGAGAACCTGCCCCGTCGACGGCGTGGTCGACGAGCGTCGCGTGGAGTTGGACGGGCTGGAAGTGCTCCCTACGCCGGGCCACACGCCGGGCAGCACCTGTTTCCTGGTGTCGTCTGCCCACGAGGCGACGTACCTGTTCACCGGTGACACCGTGCTGCGCGATGCCGAGGGCAAGTGGTTCGCGGGCTACATCCCCGGCCACAGCGACCGCGACGCGCTGGCCGCCAGCCTGTCCGAACTGGCGAAACTCGCGCCGGACATCGTGATCTCCAGTGGTTTCGTCGGCGATTCGGGTGTGACCGAACTCGGTGAGCGAGCCTGGGCCGACTGCGTGGACGAGGCGCTGCGTTCGTTGGAGCGTAGCTGAGGTCTGCGACTTGTTCTTCGTGATCGTTCACCGTGGTGGTCGGGATACCTCCGCGCCTGTCCAGGCGGTCGAGTCCGACCGGACCACGGCTGCCCTGCCGCGGCGGCCACAACTTCACCACGTTCTCGACCTTCCGCCCGGCGGGTGGGTCGCTTAATATATTAACGGTACCGTATCGTTAATATATGGGGGAGTGAGTGGGATGGCGCCTGACGTGCTGGTGGTCGGTGCTGGGCCGACGGGCCTGGCGACGGCCTGTGGGCTGCTGAGGCAGGGCGTTTCGGTGCGGGTCGTGGACAGGGCGGAGGGCCCGGCGGTGACCTCGCGTGCGAACTTCCTGCACGCGAGGGGTTCGGAGGTACTGGACCGGCTGGGCGCGTTGCGGGAACTGCCGGAAGAGTCGTTGCGCGCGATGATGATCACGACGTATCTGGGCGATCGGCCGATCGCGTCGCTGCGGTTCGGCGACCCGGGGTTGCGTACCGCTGCGCCACCGATGGTGGTTTCCCAGGCCAGGGTGGAGGCGGCGCTTCGGGATCGGCTGGCCGAGTTGGGGGCAGCGGTGGAGTGGGGCAGCACCCTGGTCGACCTCCAACAGGACAGCACCGGGGTCACGGCTGTGCTGGGTACTGGTGAGTCGGTGCGGACCGGCTGGGTCGTCGGTTGCGACGGTGCGGGCAGCGTGACCCGCAGACTCGCGGGTATCGGCTTTCCAGGGGTTCGGATCAGCGAGCGCTACCTGCTGGCGGACCTGCACATCGACTGGGACCTCGACCGGAGCGGGACCACCGGCTGGGTCAGCCCGGCCGGGATGATCGGTGCCATGCCGATGCCCAGTCCGAATGCCGATCTGTGGCGGCTGATCGCCTACGATCCCGCTGAGGGGGGTGTGAAGCCGAGTGAGCGAGAGATCGTGGAACGCTTCCGTAGGATCGTGCCCGAGCGCACGGGTCGTTCGGACGCGCGGATCCGCGACGCGACGTGGGTGTCGCTGTTCACCGTGCACCGGCGGTTGGCGGAGGTGTACCGGCGTGGGAGGGTGTTGCTGGCTGGGGACGCGGCCCATGTGCATGCCCCGTTCGGTGGGCAGGGAATGCTGACCGGTCTCGGTGACGCGGAGAACCTTGCGTGGAAGCTTGGGCTTATCGTCAACGGTCGGGCTGACGAGTCGTTGCTGGACAGCTACGAAGCGGAGCGGCGGCCGCTGGCGACTCAGGTACTGCGCGGCACGACCGCGGTCACGAAGGTCAATATCGCCGCAGGCCCGGTCGGCCGGTTCCTGCGGGACCGGCTGCTCGTGCCGGTGCTCAACCTGCCCTGGGTACAGCGTTGGGCGACCTACTCGGCTTCCCAGTTGTGGGTGAGCTACCGGCGTGGCCCGCTGGGCACCGCCCGGTTGACTCGTGAACCCAGGCCCGGCGACCGGGTACCCGACCTGCACTGCGTCTGCCCGGACGGCGCGGTGTCGCGGCTGTATGCCGAGCTTCGTGGCCGCTTCGCGGTACTGACGCCGGGCGCTGAGGAGCAGGGAGGCGTTGCCTCCGTCCAGCGTCGGCCGGGCAAGCATGTGGTGTTCCTGCGGTATGTGGACGACCGGCGTGAGATGTGGTTGGTCCGTCCGGACGGGCACCTGGCATGGCGGGGACGGGATGTCTCCCTCCTGGAGCGGTGGCTGACCACCGCGTTGAGTACCGGGCGGGCGAAGCGATGACCCACCACACACCCGTGCCGCGGGGCCGCGGCCGCCCGCGCGACCCCGACACCGACCGGGCGATCCTGCGGGCCGCGTTCGAGTTGTTCCTCGAACGCGGCGTCGACGGCGCCAGCATGGAGCGGATCGCCCGGCGTGCCGGTGTCGGCAAGCTGACCGTCTACCGCCGCTGGTCGTCGAAGGAGGAGTTACTCGCACAGGCGGTCGCGTCGGTGGTCGAGGAACGGGAATGGCCGTCCAATGCGGACATTGAGACCGGCTCGCCATCGGAGATCCTCGAGCGGGTCCTGCCCGAGTCGGCGAAGCTCGCTGCCAGCCGCGAGTTCCGTGCGCTCGTCTCCCGAATCTATGGCTCCGCGGTCAGCCATCCGGATCTGCTGGCGGCATACTGGCGCCACTACCTCCTGCCCCGCCGCGAGGCCACCAAAGCCCTGCTACGGCGCGCCCAGGAGGACGGCACGATCGCTGCGGACGCCGACTTGGACGTGCTGATCGACATGCTCGCCGGCGCGGTCACCTACCGGATGTTGCAACCGGACCCGCCCGATGCCGTGGAGATGCGACGCTACCTCGAAACCCTTCACCGGCAGGTGGGCCTGCTTCCGCAGCCACCCGAGGCGACCGGCCGCTGATACCTCGGCGGCCGTAACGGCCGCCGAGTGCGGCACCGCCACGCCGCATCGCTACGACTGTCGCCACTGCAAGGAACGTCAGAGCCGACACCACCGCGGCTCTGCCGACCCGGGTGAGCCTGCTGTCTCGCTGGGTCGGCGTGCGACCCGCCACGGGCTCCCCGTCGGGCGATCCCGATGGTTGGCAACGCGGCGCGCAGTCGGGGCAGGACGCCTGCCCGATGTCCTGACTCGCGGCCCGCCGCCAGCGTTGCTGCCACATCGCCACGTCCCCGTCGCAGGCCTGAACGTAGGCCTGCGTCACCGCCAGCGACGGCAACCGCTCGCCACCGGCTGCCTCCGACAGCGTGGTGGCAGAGTAGTGCGCTTTCCTGGCGAGTTGGCGGTAACCCGGTGATTCGGCCTGTTCCCGCAACTGCCGCAGTTCCCATGCGAACCGCTGAACCGGCCCGTTCTCGGGGTCCACCGGTCGTTCCGGCCTGCCCATGTCCGCTTTCCCCCTGCGTTGATTCTCGTTGATTGTCCAGACCACGTTCCGCCCTCTTGTCAACGAAACCAGCTCTACAGCTTGAGGCGTGGTCAGTCCAAGGGGCCGGCGACCGCGAACCCCGCTGACCTCGGATGCGAGCGAAGCGTCCCTACGATTGAGGAACCGGATGAGCAGCCGAAGAGGGATCGTGCTGACCCTGTCCATGGTCGCCGCCGCCCTGTTCGCCGTTGTGATGCCCGGCATCGCCACGGCGGCGCAGGACACGGCGACGGAGCGGACGGCGGCAGCAGGCGACGTATCGACCGCGGCCTACGAAGTCGACCACGCCGTCGCCGGTTCGCTGCCGCCCCGCTCGGAGTTGACGTGCCACTCCGTTCGGGCGGTGGAGATCTGCTACCCGGCCTACGGTGACCGCTGGTGGGTGCAGGACCAGGCCGCCGACGGTGCCTCGGCTGCCGTGCACTGGGAGAACTTCCGTGGCGGCAGCCTGTATCGCTCCGGCATGTGCGTCAACAGCCTGGGCGACGGCAAGTGGGACCAGTGCAACAAGAAGTACTACGAGGACAGCGTGCTGAACGGGTTCCCGTGCGTCCGGGATCGAAGTGAGAGCCCGGACGCCGTGTGCAACTCGAGCGGCTGGCGTTTCCAGTGATGCCGTAGGCGGGCTCGGCGGTCGCCACACGGCGGGCGGCCGCCGGCACCGTCGGCCCGGGCAAGGTACCCGAGCCTGATGCCACCTCGCCGTTCCTGGCAGCATCGTGATACGTGTTCCATCCCCCGAGCAGTGCTTGCGATGGCCGTTCGACTCCGACCGTTGCGCTCGAATGATAACGTGTTCTAGTTTTGCGGGAAGGCCCGCCGGGTGGGCCGGACAGCGGGGTCGACAGCGAGGAGCACGCATGCGGGTGTACAAGGAGCTCTACATCGGTGGCCGGTGGACCACCCCTGCCACGGACAGCGCCATCGAGGTCGTCTCGCCCCACTCCGAACAACTCGTGGGGCGCACACCCGAGGGCGGCGCCGACGACCTCGACGCCGCTGTGGCGGCGGCCCGCGAGGCGTTCGACAACGGTGAGTGGCCGCGACTGGACCCCGCCGAGCGGATCGCCGCCGTGCAGCGCTTCGCCGACGCCTACCGTGCCCGGCAGGACGAACTCGCCGAACTGATCAGCACCGAGATGGGCGCGCCCATCTGGTTCTCCCAGATCGGTCAGGTCGGCGCCACCATGATGGCACTCGACTCCTACCTCGCCGCCGCGCGCGACACCAAGTGGGAAGAGCGCCGCACCGGCGCGTTCGGCGGAGAGGTCGTCGTCCGCCGCGAACCCGCGGGCGTCGCCGGGATCATCACACCCTGGAACGTGCCGCACTTCGTCACGATGGCCAAGCTGGCGCCCGCGCTGCTGGCCGGATGCACCGTGGTGCTCAAACCACCGCCGGAATCACCGCTGTCCGGCCTGGCCCTCGCCGAGATCCTCGACGAGGCGGGCCTGCCGGAAGGGGTCGTCAGCGTGCTGCCCGCGGGCCGCGAAGTCGGTGAACGCCTCGTCACCCACCCGGGAGTCGACAAGATCTCCTTCACCGGCTCCACGGCGGCAGGCAGGCGCATCGCCTCGCTGTGCGGTCAGGACCTGCGCCGGGTCACCCTGGAGTTGGGCGGCAAGTCGGCGGCGATCATCCTCGACGACGCCGACCTCGGCCAGACCGTCGAACGCCTGCAGCTGGCGTCACTGATGAACAGCGGACAGGCGTGCATAGCGCAGACCCGCATCCTCGCCTCACGGAAGCGACACGACGAGGTGGTGGACGCGCTGGCGGAAATGGTCGGCGGGCTGACCATCGGCGACCCACTCGACCACGGCAACTACATCGGCCCGCTGGTCGCGCGCCGCCAGCAGGAGCGGGTCGAGAACTACATCCGCATCGGTCAGGACGAAGGAGCGAAAGTCGCCGTCGGCGGGCCTGGCAGGCCCGAAGGGCTGGACAGCGGCTGGTACGTCAGGCCGACCGTGTTCGCGGGCGTCGACAACTCCGCGCGCATCGCCCAGGAGGAGATCTTCGGCCCGGTACTGGCCGTGATCCCCTACGACGACACCGAGGACGCCATCCGCATCGCCAACGACTCCGAGTACGGCCTCGCGGGATCGGTGTGGACCTCGGACGTGGAGCACGGCCTCGACGTGGCCAGGCGCATCCGTACCGGAACCCTCGGCATCAACCAGTACCTGCTGGAGTTCAACGCCCCGTTCGGCGGCTTCAAGGCCAGCGGTATCGGGCGCGAGTTCGGTCCGGAGGGCATCGACGGTTACGTCGAACTCAAGTCCGTCGCCCTGCCGATCGGATGAGCACCCCCGCGCCCGGCGGCCACGGCAGCCTCTGCGCGCCGTACACGCTGCAGTTCCCCTTCGAGCGCACCGTTGGTCCCAAGCTCGGCACGTTCTTCGCCGGGTTGAAGGAGAAGCGGCTGTTCGGAGTGCGGGCTCGGCGCGGCGTCCTGTGCCCGCCGCTGGAGTTCGACCCCGACACCGGCGCCGAGACCGGCGAACTGGTGGAGCTGCCGCCGACCGGCACGGTCACCGTCTGGACCTGGGTCCGGTCGCGGCCGGGCGACCCGGTGGCGCACGACTTCGCCTGGGCGCTCGTCGAGATCGACGGCACCGCCGGTTCGCTGCTCCACGCGGTCGACGTGGAGGCCGACCCCACCCGCATGACGAGGGGGATGCGGGTGCGGGCGCGGTGGCGCGGCGAACGTGTCGGCGACCTGCGAGACATCGAGTGTTTCGAGGTGGAACAGTGAGTGAACCGTCGGCACCGACCCTGCCCGAGCCGCTCACCACCATGGCGAGCCCGTTTCGCATGGACTACACCTACGTCGCGGGCACCGGCCGGTCGGTGTTCCTGCGCGGCCTCGCCCAAGGCAGGATGCTCGCGCGACGCTGCCCCGGCTGCGCGCAGGTCTACCTGCCGCCGCCGGAGTTCTGCTCCCGCTGCCTGAGCCCGCTGGGGGAGCCGTTCGAACTGGACGGGCGCGGCCTGATCTCCACCTTCTGCGTGGTGAGCTTCCCCTTTCCCGGGCAGGTCCACCAGCCGCCGTACGTGGTCGCGCACATCCAGGTACACGGCACGGGGACGCGGCTGATGCACCTGGTCCGCGAGATCGAGCCCTCCGACGTGCGGATCGGCATGGAGGTGGAGCCGGTGTGGGTCGACGAAGGTGAGCGGGAGAACTCGTTGACCAGCATCCGCCACTACCGTCCCGCCGGGGGCGGTCATGCGTGAGGTAGCCGTGGTCTCGTTCGCCCAGTCGCCGTGCCAGGCCGCCAACCGCCACGACGACATGGCGGACATCCTGCTGCCCGTGATCAAGCAGGCGCTGGGTGCGGTGGGACTCGACCGCGACGACATCGACTTCTTCGTCTCGGGAAGCCACGACTTCTTCGAAGGCCGCACGTTCTCCTACATCGAGTCACTGGACGCGGTGGGCGCGTGGCCGCCGATCTCGGAGTCACACGTCGAGATGGACGCCGCGTGGGCGTTCGCCGAAGCCTGGTCCTGGCTGCAACTCGGCGAGGGCGACATCGCACTGGTCTACGGCATCGGCCGGGGCTCGCTCGCCGCCGACCTGGACCAGGTGCTGCCCACACAGCTGGACCCGTACCTGCTCGCGCCGCTGCGTCCACACCGCGACGCGCTGGCCGGCCTGCAGGCGGCCGCACTGATCGATGCGGGGCTCACCAGCGAACGCCACCTCGCCGAGATCGTGGTGCGCTGCCTGGCCGCCGCGGTGGACAACCCCTACGCCCAGAAATCGGGGCAGCTCGACGTCGAGGAGATGCTCCGCGCGCCGTACATCAGCACACCGTTGCGCGAACACGACGTCGCCCCCGTCGGCGACGCGGCCGCGGTGGTGGTGCTCGCGGCGGGCGACGCGGCGCGCGGGCTCAGCGACCGGCCCGCGTGGGTACGCGGCCTCGACCACCGCATCGACACCCACTATCCGGGAGTGCGGGATCTGACCCGGTCGGACTCGGCCCTCCTCGCCGCCGCGCGGGCGGCCGAACAAGCCGGGTTCGCGGCATCCGAAGTGGACATCGCCGAGCTGCACACCGAGTACAGCTACGCGGAGCCGCTGCTGGTCAAGGCACTCGGCCTGCGAGCAAGCGCGGTCAACCCCTCCGGCGGCCCGCTCGCAGGCCGCCCGGTGACCGCAACCGGGCTCATCCGCATCGGTGAGGCGGCACGCCGCATCATCGACGGCGCGGCGCAGCGGGCGCTGGCCCACGCCACCAACGGGCAGGTGCTGCAACACAACCTCGTCTGCCTGCTTTCGGGGGAGGCAAGGGCATGAGCAAGGCACTCGCGGTCGTCGGAGTCGGCCAGAGCAAGCAGGCCAAGCGCCGGGAGGTGACCATCGCGGCGATGGTGCGGGAGGCGGTGCGAGGCGCGCTGCAGGACGCCGAGCTCACCTTCGCCGACATCGACGCCGTGGTGCTCAGCAAGACCCCCGACCTGTTCGACGGCGTGATGAACCCCGAGCTGTACCTGGCCGACGCGATGGGCGCGGTCGGGCTGCCGGTGACGCGGGTGTTCACCGGCGGCAGTGTCGGCGGCCACGCCGCCATCTACGGTGCCCACCTGGTGGCGGCCGGGTTGGCGCGCCGGGTGCTCGTGGTCGCCTACTCCAAGGAGTCCGAGGGCGACTTCACGTGGGCGCTGTCGCGTCCACTGCCGTTCAGCGCGCAGCTGGGCGCGGGCGCGGGCGGCCACTTCGCCCCGGTGGTCCGCGAGTACATCCGGCGGTCGAAGGCTCCCGAACACATCGGCTGGAAGGTCGCGGTCAACCACCGGCTCAACGCCACCCGCAACCCCTACGCGCACGTGCAGCGCCCCGACATCACGATCGAGCAGGTGCGCAACTCACCGATGCTGTGGGACCCGATCCGCTTCCTGGAATCCTGCCCGTCCTCCGACGGGTCCTGTGCCGTGGTCATCACGGGGGAGAACGACGTGCCGAGCACCGCCCGCCCGCCCGCGTGGATACACGGCATGTCCTGGCGCACCGAGACCGGCCACTTCGCCGGTCGCGACGAGGTCAACCCCCGCGCGGGGCAGGACTGCGCTCGCGACGTCTACCGGCAGGCCGGGATCAGCAGTCCCGCCGATGAACTCGACGTCGCCGAGCTCTACATCCCCTACAGCTGGTACGAACCGATGTGGCTGGAAAACCTCGGCCTGGCCGAGGAACACCGAGGCTGGCGGCTCGTGGACGACGACCGCACCGCATTCGACGGCGACCTGCCCGTCAACCCCTCCGGCGGCGTGCTTTCCGGCAACCCGACCGGAGCCACGGGGCTGCTCCGGTTCGCGGAGGCGGCGCTGCAGGTGCGCGGCATGGCTGGGCAGCACCAGGTGGACGGCGCGCGCCGCGCGGTGGGGCACGCCATGGGCGGAGCCTCGCAGTTCCACGCGCTGTGGGTGGTAGGCAGCAGCCGACCGGGGATCACCACATGAGGGCGTTCGTGGCAGGGGTCGGCATGACCCCGTTCACCAGGATCGGCTCCGAGGTCACCTACCCGGACCTGGTCGGCGACGCGGTGCGCGCCGCTCTCGCCGACGCAGGCGTCGAGTACCCAGCGTTGCAGCGTGCGGCGGTCGGGTACGTGTTCCAGCCGTCGGCGGCGGGTCAGCGGGCACTCTACGACCTCGGACTCACCGCACTCCCGATCGTCAACGTGAACAACAACTGTGCCACCGGGTCGACAGCGCTCGTGCTCGCCCGCGATTGGGTCCGCAGTGGACTGTGCGACGTCGCGTTGGCCCTCGGTTTCGAAAAGATGACCAAGCAAGCGATGACGGGCGGTTCGGCGGGCATCACCACGGTCGACGCGCACCTCGACGTCATGGTGTCCGCCCACGGCTGGACGCAGGATGCTCCGATGACGGCACAGTTCTTCGGCAATGCCGCCCGCGAGCACATGCAACGCTACGGCACGACGGTGCGCGACCTGGCAAGCGTGGCGGTCAAGAACCACGAGCACTCCACCCGCAACCGGCTCGCGCAGTTCCAGCGGCCCTACACCCTCGACGAGGTGCTCGCCGACAAACCCGTGCACGGACCGCTGACGCGCTCACAGTGCTCCCCGATGTCCGACGGAGCGGCCGCCGCGGTGGTGGTGAGCGAGCGGTTCGTCGAGCAGCACGGTCTCGCCGACCGTGCGGTGGAGATCGTCGCGCAGAGCCTGGTCACCGACACCGAGGAGTCGCTGCGTTCCGGCTCGATGATCGACGTGGTGGGCGCGCCGATGACCCGGCAGGCCACCCGGGAGGTCCTCGACGCCGCGGAAGTGGCGATCGAGGACGTGGCCGTGCTGGAGGTGCACGACTGCTTCTCCATCAACGAGATCATCACCTACGAGGCGATGGGCATGTGCGCACAGGGCGAGGGCGGTTCGCTCGTCCGCAGCGGTGCCACGACCTACGGTGGCCGCTGGGTGGTCAACCCGTCGGGCGGCCTGATCTCCAAGGGACACCCGCTCGGCGCCACCGGCCTCGCCCAGTGTGCCGAACTCACCTGGCAGCTGCGTGGCACCGCAGGCGAGCGTCAGGTGCCGGGGGCACGACTCGGACTCGCGCATAACCTGGGGCTGGGCGGCGCCTGTGTCGTCACGCTGTACCACGCCCCGCAGGACGGGAGGGAACTCGCATGACCATGGACATGAGGCAGCCGAACCACCTTGGCCACCTGATCATCTCGGCCCTGCACCGCCATCGGGACAAGCCCGTGCTGGTACTGGGGGAGACCACTTTGACCGGTCGGCAGACCGCACAGCGGGTCAGCCAGTACGCGCAGGCGTTCGAGGCACTCGGCGCGGGCACCGGTGCCTCGTCGGCCCTGCTGTCCACGAACCGTCCCGAGGTGTTGCTCATCATCGGCGCGGGCCAGGTGCTCGGTTCACGGCGCACCGCGCTGCACCCGCTCGGGTCACTGGACGACCACGCCTACGTGCTCGACGACGCGGGCATCTCCACACTCATCATCGACCCGGTGCCCTCGTTCGTGGAACGTGCGCGGGGACTGCTGGAGAAGGTGCCCGGACTGCGGCAGGTGCTCACCATCGGACCGGTGCCCGAGGCGCTGGCCGATACCGGTGCGCGTGACCTGGCCGAGGTGGCGGCGACCTTCGAGCCGCGACCGCTGGAGGCGGCCGACCTCCCGCCCGACCACATCGTTTCCATCACCTACACCGGCGGCACGACCGGCAAGCCGAAGGGCGTCATCGGCACCGCGCAGGCCATGACCACCATGACACAGATCCAACTCGCCGAGTGGGAATGGCCGAGGGCGCCGAAGTTCCTGGTGTGCACGCCGCTGTCGCACGCGGGCGCGGCGTTCTTCGCACCGACGCTGATCAAGGGCGGTTCGCTGGTGGTGCTGCCGCGGTTCGACCCCGCCGAGGTGCTGCGCACGATCGAGGAGCAGCGCATCACGGCGACCATGCTGGTGCCCACGATGCTGTACGCGCTGCTGGACCACCCCGACTCGCGCACCCGTGACCTGTCGTCGCTGGAAACCGTGTACTACGGCGCCGCCGCCATCAACCCGGTTCGGCTGCGGGAGGCGATCGAGCGGTTCGGCCCCATCTTCGCGCAGTACTACGGACAGTCGGAGGCGCCGATGGCGATCAGCTACCTCGGCAAGGACGAGCACGACGAGGCCCGGCTGGCCTCGTGTGGCCGTCCTTCGGCGTTCGTGCGAACCGCGCTGCTCGACGAGAACGGCAACCAGGTGGCGCCGGGCGAGCCCGGCGAGATCTGCGTGGCCGGGCCGCTGCTGGCAGGTGGCTACTGGAACAAGCCGGAGGCCACGGCGGAGGCCTTCCGGGACGGGTGGCTGCACACCGGTGACGTGGCCAGGCAGGACGAGGACGGCTTCCTGTTCATCGTAGACCGCGTCAAGGACATGATCGTCACCGGCGGGTTCAACGTTTTCCCCCGCGAGGTCGAGGACGTCGTCGCCGCTCACCCTGCCGTAGCGCAGGTCGGCGTGATCGGCACCCCCGACGAGAAGTGGGGTGAGGCCGTCACCGCGGTGATCGTGCTTCGCGAGGGGCACCCGGCCGACGAGGAGTCGATCGCGAAACTCACCGAGGAGATCGTCGCGTCCGTCAAGGAGCGAAAGGGCTCCGTCCAAGCTCCCAAGCATGTGATCGTCGCCGACTCGCTGCCGCTGACCGCTCTGGGCAAACCGGACAAGAAGGCGCTCAGGGAGACCGTGAAGCTCCCATAGGCGGTCCACCTCGGCCGGGTGCGCGAAACGGGCAGGTAAGATCACGTCGAGTTCCATTTCGTAGCACCGCGGCCCGGCTGGAGTTGCCCCTTGACGGACGAGAGTCAACTGGTCGGGGGCCGCTACCGGTTGGGGGAATGGCTCGGAACCGGCGCGATGGGCGTGGTGTGGAAAGGCGAGGACGAGCGCCTGCACCGCACGGTGGCGCTGAAGCGCCTGCACCTGCAACCGCAGCCGGGGTCACCGACCGCGGACGTGCGGGCCCGTGCGATGCGGGAGGGACGCATCGCCGCGCGCCTGCTGCACCCCAACGCCATCGCCGTCTTCGACGTGATCGAGGACGAGGGCGATCCGTGGCTGGTGATGGAGTACCTGCCCTCCACCAGCCTGGCACAGGTCATCGCCGAGCGAGGCAGGCTCGAACCGGCCGAGGTCGCCGCCATCGGCAGGCAGGTGGCGGCGGCACTCGCGGCCGCGCACCGGTCGGGGATCGTGCACCGAGACGTCAAGCCCGCCAACGTGCTGCTCGCCGAGGACGGGACCGCCAAGATCTCCGACTTCGGCATCTCCCGTGCGGCGGGCGATGTCACGCTGACCGCGAGCGGATTCGTGGCCGGGACCCCGGCCTACTTCGCGCCGGAGGTCGCCAGGGGCAACGACGCCGACTTCCGCTCCGACGTCTTCTCGCTGGGTTCGACCCTGTACCATGCCATCGAGGGCGCGCCGCCGTTCGGCACGCAGGACAACGCGATCGCGTTGCTGCACAAGGTTTCCCAGGGCGAGATCGAGCCGCCCGGTCATGCGGGCCCACTGCGCCCGGTGCTGCTGAAGTTGCTCGACCCCGATCCCGACGCCCGGCCGGACATGGCGCAGGCGGCGGCCGAACTCGCCAGGTTGTCGGCACCAGCGACGCCGCGGGCGGATGTCAGCACGTCGTCGGACCGGCCCGGCACGGTCGCTGCCGCCGCGCGCAAGCGATCCACCTTGGTGGCGGCGCTGGCACTGGTCATCGTGCTGGCAGCGGGGGCGGCGGGTTGGTGGCTGCTCAGCCGGGAGGAACGGTCCCATACCGGGGCGTCCGGCATGGCCGCGTCCCGCGAGGCGGACCGGCCTTCCGCAGGCTCGGGTACGGTGAACCCGACCGGGCCGTCCGCTCCGGCGTCCCCCACAACGGAAACTACCTCGGCGCCGTCGAGTTCCTCGGAGCCCGACAAGCCCGCCACCGACCCGGCACGCCGACTCGAGTCGGCGCTGCGCGCTTACTACGCGCTGATACCCGGCGATCTGCGTGCGGGTTACGACAGGCTCACCGAGCGCTTCAAGCGCACCCGCACCCCGAGCTTCGCCGACTACGAGGCATTCTGGAGCCGGATGAGGTCGGTACGGGTGAGCGACGTGAGGGCGGGCCGTGGCAACACCGTGACCGCGACGATCACCTACTTCTTCGTGGGCGGCGGTTCGACGACGGAACGGCACGTCTACACCCTTGTCGAGCAAGGCGGCACGATGGCGATCGACTCACAGTCCTACGCGTAGCCGACGACCCGTGACCGGTGATCCTGTGCCGAATCCTGCCCTTCCTCGGTGGTTCGAGTCACTAGACTGCCCCCGTGATCAATATCTTGGCCGGGCTCATGGGCGCGTTGCTGGGCTTCTCCGGCGCGTTGCTGGGGGCCTGGATCAAGAGCAGCGGTGAGCACCGGCGGTGGTTACGCGACCAGAAGCTGGCCGGTGCGGCCGAGATGGTCGGCGCGGGCACCAGCATCTACGAGTACCGCAGCGGCGGCAAGTACTGGCTGGAATCGTTCGAACCAAGCGAGTTGCGCGAGTGGCAGTCGCGGTTGCAGCAGGGTCGCGCGGTGATCCACCTGTTGTGCACGCGGGAAACCCGTGAGCACGCGGACTCCTTCGCCAGGTCGTGCTGGCGCGCCAAGCGTGGTGACGGCGAGCACGAAGACGTGACTGTCGCGGCGCTGCGCGCCTTCAATGTCGCGCTGCGCAAGGAGATCGGCAGCGAGTAGGCCGCCGAAGCCTGCCACGGCCGTGATCACGGCCGCGGCTTCACCGCCTCGCCGCCTGCCCGGTATCGCGATGCAGCACCAAGCCTGGGTATTGTCGTTGTCGTTGTCGTTGTCGTTGTCGTTGTCGTTGTCGTTGTCGTTGTCGTTGTCGTTGTCGTTGTCGTTGCCGTTGCCGTTGCCGTTGCCGTTGCCGGGACGATCCTTCTCCGGCGCCGTGACGGAACTGTGCCGCAGGGTCGGCTGGTGGGCGTATTGCGCGGCCGCCCCCCATACGCCGGAGCTGGAAGCCGACCTGCCGTGCAGCCGAGAACCGCGAGGACCGGCCGGGGACCGGCTACCGTTGTCGCCTGCGCACGGTTTGCGGGTCATTGCGGCTGCCTGCATCGCGGTCACCGGTCGCGTCATCCAGCTCCAGGTGCGTGCATGCGTTCACCGAGTAGCCGGTGACGAGTGGTCTACACCGGACTCGTCGGTGAACCGGCGACTGAACTGGCGTTCGAACCGGTACTACTCTCGACAGCTGGCGGGCAGCGCGGACACCCTCACCCCATCGAGTTCGAACGCATGTTCGATGTCTGCGGTAGTGTGGAGACATCGAACAGTTGTTCTACGGTCTTGGAGGAAACCTCGATGTTCTCGTCGCTGCTGTCCAATGCGGACCTGCGAACCTGCGGACCTCGAGCGAACGGGTGGTGCTACGCCAAACGCGGTGCTCGCCGCCGGGGGTGAGGGTTCGACTGGCGAGGCGGCACCAATCTTCGCCATGGCACCTGTCCGACCGTGCGTTCAGGAGCGCGGGACGCGATACTCACCCGGCACGGGTGCGCACCGCGTCCCGCGCTCTGGCTGCCCGTGCGAGCGCCAGTTCCCCTCGCTGTTCGAGCAGGACACGCAACAGTTCCTGGGGCAGCCTGCCCCGCTGTAGGACGTCGTCGGTTCGGGCGAGCACCTCCTGCTCGGCGTCGGTGACCCGTGGATAGAGGCCGCGTGCCACGCTGCGAGCGCACTCGGGCCCCTCCGCCTGCCACACGGACTCTAAAACCGTGAAGTAGCGCTCCGCGTACGGCGTCAGGACGTCCTCCTGGCCGGGCTGGCGAAACCCTGCCATGATCGCCTGGCGCTCGGCCAAGGAGTGAGCACCACTGAACACGCGGTGCCACGACTGCTCCTTGGCCGAGGGTCGCGGCCGTGCGGCCTCGACCGACAGCGCGCGTCTTCGGCCGTCCGAACGAGGTTCGGCCGCCAGTTCGGCGGCGACGAGGTCCTCCACCGGGCGGCCGTGAGCGGACAGCCGCAGCAGCGCCCGCCAGCGAAGATTCCTGTCGATCGTCAGTTCCTGCCATGGTGGGCGGCGCAGCGCCATGTCGTACAGCAGGCTGTCGTGCTCGGCTGCCGCGGAGCGGAGCAGCGCATCGGCCAGGGCGAGCTGCCGGTCGAGTCCCGTTGCCAGGTCCAACTCGCCCCGCAGGTGAGTGTGCATCGCGTGCAGCAGCGGCGCGGTGTTGGAGCGTTCGCCGTAGTCGATTGCCGCGACCACCGCGCGGCCACACAGCAGCCGCAGCGACTCGGCGTCCTTCTCCAGCGGTGCGTGCCTCAGCACGGTCGCCACGAACACGCGGGCGGCCAGCCGCGCGTCAAGCACGTCGTCCCACAGCGCACCCCAAGCCACGGCACGCGCGGTCGGATCGGCGAGTGTGGCTATCGCGTTCAGCAGCGCACGCCGGGAAGCCGGGTCGAGGCGCACCTTGATGTGGGTGCGCCCGTCGTCGTTGGGCAGCACCAGATCAGCCGCCCGACACGGTGCTCGTACGGAGCCACGCCGGTCGAGGTGCAGCACGGTGTTGTGCCGCAGTCGCAACCCGGGGCCGTCACTGGTGTAGCAGCCGATCCGTGGTTGCAGCCGCCTGGGATGCGGAGGCGGGTCGCTCAAGTGCACGGCTGTCGCCCCGGAACCCGGGCGGAACACCTCAACGACGTCCACCCCGGGTTGCGCCAACCACTCCTCGGCCCACTCGGTCAGATCGGTGGCCGTGGCCGACCGCAGCGACGCGAGTAGGTGGTCGGGGTCTGCCGTGCTCCACGCGTGGTGCTCGACAAAGCGGCCCAGGCCATCGACGAAGCCCTCCCAGCCGACGTGGTCGGCGAGCTGAAGCAGCACCGAGGCACCCTTGTCGCGTGCGATCGCATCGAAGCTCGCCCTCGCCGTGCCGGTATCGGGAACGTCCTCGGCAACCGGCCGGCTGGTGGGCAGCCGGTCCGCGTGCCGCGCCCGCGCACGGACGCGCTGCTCGAACTGCGGCCAGCCCGTGCCGAACGGGGTCACCGCCTGTTGCGCCTGCGCGGCCAGCATCGTGGCCATGCCCTCCCGCAGCCACAGCCCGTTCCACCAACGAATACCGACCAGACCCCCGAACCACATGTGCGCCATGGCCCGCAGTAGCACCTCGGCCCGCCGTCGCCGCCTGGTGGCAGTCGCCGTAGCGCCGCAGAAGAGCAGGTTCTCGTCGACGACGACACACCCCGGGTGTTCGGCAGCGGAAACCGCGCACTCGGGCACGAAGACGTGGTCGTACTTCGCGAACGGGTAGGGCCGCTTCAGCAGCCGCTCGTAGTGGTCCAAGCCGTGGCCGATCAACTCGAACAGTTCCTCGGCGGCCGACTCCAACTCCTCGGACAGTCCCGGACGGGCGCACAACATGAGCGGAAGATCGCCGTGGCGACCGTTGACCCGGTGAAACGGCCCTGCCACCAGAGTGGTGAGGTACGGAGGCAACGGCGGAGTGGGGGCGAACGCCCACAGCGCGCGACCGCCCGGCAACGGTTCGGGTTCACCGACCGGCTCGGTGTTGGCCAGCACCCGCCACCGCTCGTCCACGGTGATCACGGGCTCCAGCGTCGCCCGCAGATCCGGCTGGTCGAAGCAGGGGTACACGCGGTGGGCTTCGAACGGCCGGAACCTCGTGTGCAGGTAAGACTGCCCGTCCTCGGGGTCGCGGAAGCGGTGCAGGCCCACACCCGACCGTCCGTACGCAGCCGCGCCAACCACGCGCACCACGTTCTCGCCCGCCACGGTGGGCACATAGACGCGTTCGGCGTGGTATGCCCCTGTGTCAAGGGTCGTTCCGTTGCACTCGACGAACCACGGGCTGCCCGCGAAGTCGAGGAAGGTCAGCGTGTTTCCGCTGCGCGCGCGGAACCGGATCGTGGCGTCGCAACGGAACCGGTCGTCGGCCGCGGTCAGATCAAGGTCCACCCGGTAGCGCACGTCCGACACCAACTCGGCTCGGGCGGCCGCTTCGCGCCTTGTCAGGTTGCCATTCTCGACGAGGCTCGGAAAACTCTCCCCCGAACCGGTCGGCTGCGTCATCTCGCGGCCACCGCCGGTGCGTTCCTCGGGCCCGGCCCCCGGCCGCTCATGAGTTCACAGCTCCACCTCGAGGCCTGCCCTGCCGACCTCCACGCCCATTTTCGTGAGCAGTTGGTGTTCGGGGGATTCCGGGTCGAGGATGGGATTGGTGTTGTTCACGTGCGTGTACACCTTGCGTTTCGCGGGCAGCCGGGCGAGCATACGCAGCGAACCGTCGGCGCCGCCGACGGCAAGGTGCCCCATGTCGCGGCCGCGACGGGTTCCGGTGTTGCCGCGCGTCATCTCGTCGTCGGTGAAGAAGGTGCCGTCGATCATCACACAGTCCACGCCGTCGAGCCGCGCCGCGAAGTCGGCGTCCCAGCGCGGCACCGTCGGGGCGTACACGGCGGTGCCGCCGGTGACGGTATCCCGCAGGTGGAAGCCGATCTCCCAGTCGGCGAACGGCTTGGGATGGCGGACGTAGCGTGGTGGTTTGCTGCCTGTCGGGAACGCTGTGACCTGCAGCTGCTCGTCGAGTTCCACGGTGTCGCCGGTGCGCAGCTCGCGCCATGACAGCTCGGCATAGTCGGCGAGAAGTTCGCTGACCGGGAAGTCGCTGCCGAGTGCGTCGAGTACGGGCGGCGTCGCGTACACCGACAGCGGCGATCCTTCCCGCAGTACGAGCAGGCCGATGGTGTGGTCGAACTCGGCGTCGCTGAGCAGCACGCCCGCCACCGGGGTGTCGCGCACCCCCGGCCCCGGGTGCAGGGACGGGGTGGCCGCGATCTGGTGGTGCACGTCGGGGGTGGCGTTGAGCAGGAACCAGCGCTGCCCCGTGCCGGAGACGGCGAGGCCCGCGTGAAACGATGCGGCGCCGGGCCGCTCCCGTGCCTTGCGGCAGCCGGTGCACGCGCAGTTCCACTGTGGATAACCACCACCGGCGGCGACGCCCAGGCAACGCAGCAACATGGCATCCTCCTCGCGACCGCTGAAACCATGGCTGCTGAGCACACCATTGGGCAACTGATCAACGACTAGTGGGCGGCTTTTCGTCACGAACGGAAGGCGGCCGCGAACGAATGGGGCGCTCAGAAGCCGAGTACCCGCCGGATTTCCTGGGTGTGCCTTCGCGAGACCGGGATGAACTCCGGTGCGCGCGGATCGGTGATCAGCAGCAGCTCTCCCTTGATTCCGCGTTCGAGTTCGGTCACCCGGCGCAGGTTGACCAGGAAGCGCCGATGCACCCGATGGAAGCCGAACGGGGTCAGCTCCCGTTCGATGTTGTCGAGGCCCCGCGTGGCGGCCTGGACCTTGCCGCGGTCGGTGCTCAGCCATACCGTGTTGCGGTCGGCTTCGGCGTACCTGATCTCCGAAGGGGCCAGTACGATGATCCGCTCGTTTCGGACACCGACGACACGTTGGGGTGTCGGGGCCGCGCGGGCGGTGGGTGGTTGCTCGTCGTACTCGTCGCCGTCCTGAGAGCCGAACTCGCAGAGAAAGCCCACGAGACGGCTCCCGGCGCAGACCGGCTTGAAGCTCACCGGTACCACGGCGTCGGCTGTGCTCTCCACCAGCCGAGCACACCCTGCCCACTGCTGAGTGGCCGCCGATCGCTTCGTGGCCCAGCGCACCACCTCGGGCAGGTCCGGAATGTCCGGTGTCCACCGAGTCATCACGTCGACCATGGGCCTACCATGTGGCACGCCGAGGATCGCCTGCGCGGTGTCGTCCGCCACGACGACGCGGCCGCCGAGGTCCAAAGCCGCGAACACCCCGCTTCTACGGGAGCTGACCTCGGCGAATTCCCGGACGATGACCTCGCCTTCTCGCAGCGCCCGCCGCTCGATCTCCGATTCCACACCCGCGGCCGTGTCCTTCAGCCAGTTGATGAGCTGGCCCGGGATCTCTCCTGACCAGCGCGACACGTTCAGCATCGCGACCGGCAGGCCGGTGACCAGGTCGCGGATGGCGACACCCGCGCAGGCCCACTGGTGGAAACCCTCGCACCAGTGCTCGGGCCCGGTGACCGTGACCGGCCCCGTCACCTCCAGTGCCGTGCCCATCCCGTTGGTGCCCGTGGTTCGCTCGTCCCACACCGACCACGGGGCCAGGTTGCTGTCGTCAGCGCGGGCGCGCACCGCAGGGTCGCCCCACGAGGCGAGCACACGCCCCGCACCGTCGGTCACGGCTATCAGGGCCTGCTCGCGGTCCAGCCGCTCGCCCGCCACTGCGGCGATGCCGCCGAGTTTGGTGAGCAACACGTCGTGATCGAGCCGGTGGTCGGTGTGATCGGAGGCCGCCGGAGCGGACTGCAGACCCGGGTCGACCTCGTAGGTGTCGCGGCACCGTTGCCACGAGGCCAGGATCTCCGGCCTGACGTTGGTCACCGCGGTTTCGCCCGAGGCGAACCGTTCCCATGCGCGCGCGACGGCGCGGTGGTTGCCCTGGAGGGCGCCGGTCGTTCTGCGGGTGCGGCGACTCGCTGCTGTGCCAGTAGCCACGGGGGAGTCCGTCATCCGACCTCCTTGTCGTGGGACGCCATCGACCGCGCCAAATCCCGCCCGGTGACCGCGGTCTTACGTTAACTCGTGACAAGCGTCCTGCTCAATCGGCCGAAACGGGAAACTCCGACCTACCGGTGGGTAATGTCGAATATCCAATGTGGATTTGCTGTGGAAATGGGTTTGCTCGCCGATGTCAGGCTTGGTTGATGACCTGGAATGATGCCTTCGCCGAGCACTACCCGAAGTGGTCCGTGCACATGACGGCCGACGTGGCCTGGTATGTCGACCTCGCCCTGGAGGCCGACGGGCCGCTGGTCGAGTTGGCGGTCGGCGACGGTCGCGTGGCGATACCGGTCGCCCGGGCCACCGGCAGAAGCGTGATCGGGATCGACTCCTCCCCGACGATGTTGCGACGAGCCTGCGTCGCCGGCGCGAAAGCAGGCGTACGGCTGGAACTTCGCGTGAGCGACATGCGTGACCTGCGACTGGAGCAGCCTGCGGCGTTGATCTACTGTCCCGACCGGGCGCTGCAGCATCTGCCGACCTGGCGCGACCGGCGCCGCAGGTTCGAACGCGTCGCGGCCGGTCTCGCACCGAATGGCCGATTTGCCTGGATGCCTTCGTGTTCGATCACCACCCGGCTGCCCGAGCCGACGGTGAGCGACGCGATGACCCGGTGCCACACATGTTGCGCTGTTCGAAGGCGGACAACCGGGTGGACATCGTCCGCGACGACGGGGCGGTCAGTTCGCTGTGGTGGGCGACCCGTAACGAGTGGCTCGGACTCCTTGACACCGCGGGCCTGGGACTCGAGGCGCTCTACGGCGGGTTCGCGCGGGAACCGTTCACCGACGACAGCCGCGAGTACGTCTTCGTGGCGCGACGCCCGAATCGGGACATGGGCGCTGGCTGAACGGGAACGGGAACGGGGACAGGCAGAAGGAACGGGGAACTCGCGGACGTGAACGGGGGACTCGCGGACGTGAACGGGGGACTCGCGGACGTGAACGGGGGACTCGCGGCGTAGGGGTGGCGAGTCATTTGTCGCGAATTCCTCGGAAATTGCTGCCTCGTCTCAGAAATGAGACGAGGGTGGTGCCGTCGCGGTCGTAGCGTGCGTTCGAAAGACACCCACGGGAAAGGCGACGCAGCAGGCGATGACCGCGACGAGGCAAGACCCGCACGCCCGAATGCTGGAACAGGTCGAGGCGCCCATGCGGGACGGCGTCCAGCTGTCAGGGACGCTGTACCGCGCGACCGCGGAGCCGCGCCCGGTGCTGTTGGTGCGCACACCCTACAGCGAGCCGATGTCGCGGTCGCTGCCGGTCCTTCCCGCGCTCGACTCCGGTTTCGCCGTGCTGGTGCAAAGCTGCCGAGGTACCGGCCGCTCCGGAGGAAAGCTGCGCACGTTCGAAAGCGAGGAAGCCGACGGATTGGACACCGTCGAATGGTTGCGGCGGCAGCCGTGGTGCGACGGCAGGGTCGCCATGTTCGGAATGTCCTATCTGGGCATGACGCAGCTCGCGATCGCGGGTCATCGACCCGACGGCCTTGTCGCCATCGCGCCCACGGTCACACCCGACGACTACCGTGACGGCCTGGTGTACCGGCAGGGCGCCTTTCAACTCGGTCAGGCTCTCGGCTGGCACCTGCTGAAGGCGGCACAGTCGTTGGGTGACGCGGCGGCTCGTGGCGAGGACGTGCGTGCGGAACTGGCGCGGCTGGGCGAGTTGGCGGCCGACACCGAAGCCGCCTGTCGAAAGCTACCGCTGTCCGACCGGCCGGGCATCGTCGATGTCCTGCCGAGCTGGCGGGCCTGGCTGGAACGTGAGAACGACTCCGGTTACTGGCACGACCTCAGCTACGCCCACCGCCGCGCGGCCGTGAGCGTTCCCGGCCTGCACGTCGGCGGCTGGTTCGATCTCTTCCTGCGGGGAACGCTGGACAACTACACCACACTGGCCGGCTCGGGCACCGCGAACCAGCACCTGATCGTGGGTCCGTGGTCGCACGCCGACCAGTCCGGCATCGCGGGAGAGGTGTACTACCACGGCGGCAGCGCGCAGGCCGCGCGCCTGGAGGAACAGCAGTTGCGCTTCCTGCGTGACAGCGTGTCCGAGTCGCCCACCTCGCTGCCACCGGTGCTGATCTACGTCATGGGCGCCGACCGCTGGCGCACCGAGAACGAATGGCCGCCGGCCCGCACCGAATGGCAGACCTGGTACCTGGCAGCACACGGCACGCTGAGCCGCGAACTGCCCGCCGCCGGGACGGCGCGGTACCGCCACGACCCGCACGATCCGGTGCCCACCGTCGGTGGCGCCATCCTCATGGCGGGCAGCCCGGACGGCGGGCTCGACTACCAGCCGGGCTCCCGCGACCAGCGCGGCCTCGACGGCCGGGCCGACATCCTGCGGTTCAGCAGTGCAGTGCTCACCGAAGACGTCGAGGTCACCGGACCGCTGCGGGTCCGGCTGTTCGCGGCCACCTCCGCGAACGACACCGATTTCACCGCCAAGCTCGTCGACATCCACCCCGACGGCCGCGCCATGGGTATCGCCGACGGCATCGTGCGCGCCCGCTACCGCGCCGGGATGGACTCACCGATGCCGGTCGTGCCCGGCGAGACAACCGAGTACACCATCGACCTCGGTGCCACCAGCCAGGTTTTCAAAGCCGGGCACCGCATCCGCGTCGACATCGCCAGCTCCAACTTCCCGTGTTTCGACCGCAACTGCGGCAGCGGCAAACCCGCGGGTCAGGTCACCGAGGCCGACTTCGTGACGGCGCGGCAGCGGATCTGCTTCGGCCCGCGACACCCCAGTGCCATCCAGCTTCCCGTCATCCCCACCGACCGCTGAGGAAAGGCTCACCCTTGCTGCACATCGGTATCAATCTCGGCTTCGCCGCTCACCCGGAGCTCAGCGACGGGGACATGTACCACAGCGAACTCGATCTGGCGGTGCGAGCGGAGACCCTCGGCTACGACAGTGTCTGGCTGGTCGAGCACCACTTCACCGACTACTCGCTGTGCCCGGACAACCTGCTGCTGCTGGCGCATCTGGCGGCCCGCACCTCCCGCATCAAGCTGGGCACGGCCGCGGTCATCCTGCCGTGGAACAGCCCGCTGCGCGTGGCCGAGAAGGCACTGATGGTCGACGTCGTGTCGAGGGGGAGGCTGCTGCTCGGCATCGGTCGAGGCCTGTCGCGCAGGGAGTACGAACCCTTCCGCATCCCGCTGGAGGAGACCAGGGACCGGTTCGACGAGGCCGCGCCGATGATCTTCGAAGCGCTGGAAACCGGTATCATCGAGGGTGCGGGGCCGTTCTACCCGCAGCCGAGTGCGCAGCTGCGGCCGCGGCCGCGCGGCAGCTTCCACGGGCGGCGCTACTGCGTGGCCGGTTCGCCGGACTCGGTGGTGATGGCGGCCAAGCTGCGCGCCAAGATGATGTCGTTCATCGTCAAGCCGGTGCCGGACCTGATGCCGACGTTCAACCGATACCGGGAGCTGTACGAGACCGAGCACGGCGAACTCGCCCCTCCCATCGCCCTCAACGTCAACATGTACTGCCACTCCGACGACGAGCTGGCACGGCAGCGGCACTTCGAGTACGTGAACCGCTTCTTCATGTCCAACGTCGAGCACTACGAGATGGCGGGGGAGCACTTCGCGGCCATCAGGGGCCACGAGCGGTACGCCGCCAACGCCGCCTACTTCCGTGAGATCGGCCTGGAGAAGGCCGCAGACAACTACGCCGCCACCGCGTTGTGGGGCAACCCGAAGCGCATTCTCGGCCAGATCGAGGCCATCCGCGACGTGCTGGGAGACTTCGAGCTCACCCTGGCTCCCTCGTTCGGTGGGATGCCGTACGACCAGGCCAGTGCCAGCCTCGAGCTGTTCGCCCGCGAGGTGCTGCCCAAGGCTCGGGGCCTGCGGGGCAAACCGGTCGCCGTCACGGCGTGAGTGCCTGCCTCGACGAAGGGCCTGCGATGACAGCGCACCAGCCGCCGCGCACCACGGCGGAGTGGGACCGCGTGCGCGAGGTGAAGCGGCGCGTGCTGAGCGGTGATCCGTTCGCTGTGGAGCCCGCCGACCACCCCGAGGTTCGGCCGGAGATCGTGGCCTCGTGGCGGCGCTCGATGCTCGCCGGGGTCGACCCCGAGGCGCGGCATTACGACGTCGCCGAGGAGTTCCACCCCGGTACGCGGCTCGGCGCCGTCGCACAACCGATCATGAACCGGCTGAAGGACGAGATCTGCGACCTCAGCTGCTGGGGGTTCCTCGCCGACCGGTCCTGCAGGCTGCTCACCGTCGTGGTGGGCGACTTCCCGCAGGCCGCTCGGGTGCACCGGCAGAACCTGCGGCCCGGTATGTGCTTCGCCGAGGAGGTGATGGGCACCAACGGGATGGGCTGCGCCCACGAGACACAGCGGGCGTTCCTCATCTCCGGGTCCGAGCACTTCCGAAGCGACGCCGAGATCCTCACCACCACCGGCGTGATCATCCGCGACCCGCTGACCAAGCGGTACGTCGGCACGCTGGGTGCGCACTGTCTTCGCGAGTACGGCACCACCGCGCTGCTGCCGCTCGTGGTGGAGATCGGCCGTTCGATCGAGACGCAACTGCTGGAAAGCCGTTCCCATGGCGAGCGGGAGTTCTTCGACGCGTTCACTTCCGCGCGGCGCCGCAACCGTGCGCCGGTGGTCGGGGTGAGCAGGCAGCTGTGTGTGGTGAGCACCCGGGCGCGTGCGCTGGTGCACGAGGCCGACGAGGAGATGCTGCGTCGTCTCGCCGGCGAAGCGGGCTCGGGCACCAGCACCGTGCGCAGCAGCCTCAGTTCCGGTGTGACGGTGACGATCCGGATACATCCGGTGCCGCAACCCAAGGGGGAGTTCGCCGCGATCCTGGTGTTGCACCCGGTGGGGGAGCACACCACGGCGGGCGGTGACGAGAGCCGGATCAGCGGGGAGCCGCCCGCCGATTTCCGGGCCGCGATGTACCGTGCGGTGCGGCAGTGCCGCTCCACGTTGCTGACCGGCGAGCGTGGTTGCGGCAAGCGGCACGAGGCACTAGCCGCGCTGAGGGAGGTCGCGCACCCCGATGACATCGTGGAACTCGACGGTGCTCACGCGCGGCTGGACCCGAACGGTTGGCTGCGCCGGCTCGCCGACGCCCTGCGGGCAGCCCAGGCTGCCGTGCTGCTGGTACACGTCACGGACCTGCCGCCCGAACTCGCGAGTCCGGTGGCCTCGCTGGTGCGTGACAGCCGGGTTCGGCTGATCGCGACGGCTCGCGAAGGCGAGGTACAGGACCGGGCCACGCTGCTGGTGCGAGAGAGCTTCCCGGTGTTGCTGACCGTGCCGCCGCTGCGGGACCGGCGCGAGGAGTTCGCCACGCTGTGCGCGAGCCTGCTGGCGCAGGCCACCGAGCCGGGCGAACAACCGCCGAAACTGACCCGGCGTGCGGTGGCCGCGCTGGCGGCGGGAGACTGGCCGGGAAACCTCCGGCAACTGTCGCAAGTGCTCAGTAGCGCGCGAGTCCGCGTGGACGGCCCGATGATCGATCTGGCGGACCTGCCCTCGCACCATCACCGGCGCCAGCAGGCACACCCGCTGGACGAGGTGCGAAACGCCGAGCGACGCGTGCTGCTCGCCGCGCTCAGGGAAGCGGGAGGAGACCGTGCCGCGGCCGCCCGCAAACTGGGCATCTCGCGCGCCACCGTCTACCGCAAGCTCAAGCGGTACGAGTCGCACTGACGGCTGTTCACGACTCCGCCGCTCCCAAACGAAGCCCGGTGCTATACCACGGTAACCGAGCGGCGTGTTCTGGTTCGGCAAGCGGAGGAGCTGTCGGGTTGATCACTTGTGCCGGGGACTGTCGGCAGGAACCGGGTCGGCCGGGCCCGCGTTGTCGTTGGTGTGGACAAGATCCCGGTAGCGACTCGGGTGTTTGATCCCCGCTGAACCACCCGGCACCGCGGCCAGAGGGATCGCGGCGGAACAACAGAAGGGCGAGAACCAGGCATGGTCTTCAAGAAGCTGCTCGCGGCGCTGGGAGTCGGCGGCCCGTCGGTCGACACCGTGCTCCAGCACCCGCACGTGCGTCCGGGCGGGAATCTCGCCGGTGAGGTCCACATCGCCGGTGGTTCGCAGGAAGTGGTCATCGAGCACGTCGCGATCGGGCTGGTGACCGGTATCGAGATCGAGCACGGTGACCATGAAGGCCACGCCGAGGTGGAGTTCCACCGCGTCGTGGTCGGCGGCCGGTTCCCGCTCGGCGAGGGCGAGCACAAGACGATCCCGTTCGAGCTGCGGCTACCGTGGCAGACGCCGATCACCAGTGTCCACGGCGAGCGCCTGCACGGCATGGGGCTGGGGGTGCGCACCGAGTTGGCGGTGGCCAAGGTGGCGGACAAGGGAGATCTCGACCCGATCTCGGTGGAGCCGCTGCCCGCACAGGAACGGGTGCTGGAGGCGTTCGCCCAGCTCGGTTTCCAGTTCAAGGGTGCCGATGTGGAGCACGGTCGGCTGCACGGTGTGCACCAGGAACTGCCGTTCTTCCAGGAGATCGAGTTCTTCCCGCCCGCACAGTTCGCCGGTCGGATCAACGAGGTGGAGCTGACCTTCGTCGCGAGCCAGCACGGCATGGACGTGGTGCTGGAAGCCGACAACCGCGGCGGATTCCTCACTCCCAGCAGGGACACCTTCGGCCGGTTCCACGTCACCCACGAGGAAGCGCTGGACACCGACTGGGTCGGTCGACTGCACGGATGGCTGGAGCAGGCCGCCGAGCGACGCGGCACGATGGGCGGCCACGGTTACGGGCAGCCGTACGGCCACCACTACGACGGCGAGCACCACGGCCGCGGCTCCGGAATGGGAGGCATGGTCTCCGGTGCGGCACTCGGAGTCGGCGCCGGAATCCTCGGCGGCATGGTGGCTGGCGAGGTGATCGACGAAGTGGGCGACTTCTTCGAAGGCGACGAGGAAGGCTGACCACTTTCCGCGTGAGTCGACGGTGGGTGTCGGTGGCAAGCCGCCGACACCCACCGAGACCGGACCGCGGGCGCCGGTAGGCTCGACCGGCCCGAAACGGGCCGTCGCAGGCGACACCGGGGGGACACATGCGGATGGGGTTGCGTAGCCTCATCGACACCGAGCTGCGGGCACACGTCGAAGAGCTGCGAGCCAGTGCCGGTTCGGCGACCGTGAAGGGCCCGAGCAGCCTGGACGAGCTTCGGCAGGCGCGAGCCAACGGCGACGTGATCCCGCCGGATGCCGACCCGTCGGCTGTGGAGCAGGTGGTCGGGGCGGCCGGCCGGCAAGTGCCGGTGAGAATCCTGGCTCCCGGCAACGGTGCGCCGCGCGGTGTCTACCTGGACATCCACGGTGGTGGCTTCTACCTGGGATCGGCGGCTCGGGGCGACGCGCGCAACCGGCGACTCGCGGACGCTGTGGGAGTCGCCGTCGTGAGCGTGGACTACCGACTCGCTCCCGAACACCCCTGGCCCGCCGCCCCCGACGACTGCGAGACCGTCGCACTGTGGCTGATCGAGCAGGCCGAGGCTCGCTTCGGCACGACGCGGCTGGCGATAGGGGGGTTCTCGGCCGGAGCCACGCTCGCCATGACGAC
Source organism: Saccharomonospora marina XMU15 (assembly GCF_000244955.1). GTDB lineage: Bacteria > Actinomycetota > Actinomycetes > Mycobacteriales > Pseudonocardiaceae > Saccharomonospora_A > Saccharomonospora_A marina. Next base: position 2,552,248 of record NZ_CM001439.1, read on the forward strand.
ACTGCTGCGGCTGCGCGATCGCGGCGCCGTCGGTTCGTTCGTAGGTGCCGCACTGCAGTTCGGCACCTACGATCTGAGCGGGCTGACCCCCGCGGGCAGGCTGATCGCCGACGAGTACTTCATTCAGGCCTACGCCGGTCACGCGCCCGACCGCACCGACCCCGACATCTCCCCGGTCTATGGTGACCTGCGCGGCCTGCCTCCGGTGCTGCTGGTCGTCGGCAGCGCGGACATCCTGCTGGAGGACAACCTGGCGATGGCGGCCCGGGTGTCAGCGGCCGGAGGCGAGGTGGACCTTCGGATCTACCCGGAAGCACCACACGGTTTCACGGCCCGCTCCACGGGCATGGCCAAGGCCGCGCTGCGCGATATCGAGTGTTGGCTCTCGGGCAGGTTTGTGGTGCCGCAGCCGGCCGGTCCGGTCCGCTGACCGCGGTGCCGGGTGCGGTGCCCTTCGCCGCGCCGCTGGGGTAGCCTGGCCTCGGTCCGCCAGAACGAGCCGAGCGACGGGACGACAAACGATGCTGTGGACGATCATCGGCTGGGTGGTTTTCGGGTTGATCGCCGGGTACATCGCCCGCGCGCTGGTGCCAGGTAAGGACGACATCGGACTGCTGATGACGATCGTCATCGGCGTCGCGGGCTCTGTCGTCGGCGGCTTCATCTTCGGACTGCTCACCGTGGGCCTGCGCGGATTCCAGCCCGCCGGATGGATCGGCTCGGTCATCGGTGCCGTCATCGTGCTGGTGATCTACAACAAGGTCACCGGACGCAAACGCGTCCGCCGCTGAACCAGCTACGGCCAGCAAAACCGCTACCGGTCGGTTGTGCCGATCCCGGATCATCGCGTCATGCGTTCCCCGACCTACCCTGCGCCCCGACTGCGTCCGCAGCGATCGCTGCCGACCCTGCGGACGCGGCGGTTGACCCTGCGGCCGATCAGCGCCGGCGACCTCGACCACGTACACGACTACCTCTCACGTGAGGACGTCTGCCGCTACCTGCTGCACGAGCCGCTGTCTCGCCAGGAGGTAGCGGCCAAACTCGTCGCCGCCGAGCAGCGGTCGGCGATGGGCGGCGACGGTGACTTCGCCCGGCTGGCCGTGGTCCGAGACGAGGACGGCGTCGTGGTGGGCGACGTCATGCTCAACATCGTGTCGGTCGAGGCCGCGACCACCGAGATCGGCTGGGTGTACTCCCCGGACGTCTCGGGCATGGGCTATGCCACCGAGGCCGCGCGTGCGCTGCTCGAGTACGCGTTCGCGACCCTCGGCGCCCATCGGGTGATCGCCCAGTTGCACCCGGACAACACCGCGTCCTCACGGTTGTGTCAGCGGCTGGGCATGCGCCACGAGGCGCTGCACCGCGCCAACCTGTGGATCAAGGACGGCTGGGAGGACACCAGCGTCCACGCGATTCTGCGACACGAGTGGGAGAACCGGGCAGGCGACCCTTGCCGATGATCGCTGCCTTGGTGTTACCGGCCGCGCCCGCGGGCCTGCCGTCAGGCGCGGCCGGTGGTCAGCGATGCAGGCGCGGGTCGAGGAAGTCGCGAAGCGCGTCGCCGAGCAGGTTGAACGCGAAAACCGCCAGCGAGAGCACGATCCCGGGCGCGATCACCATCCACGGCGCCATCTCCACGTACCGCACACCCTCCGACAGCATGAGCCCCCAGGAAGGGGTCGGTGGAGGCGTGCCGATACCCAGGAAGCTCAGCGCCGACTCCGCGATGATCACACCCGCGAACAGCAGCGACGACATCGTCAGCAGCGGAGCCGCCATGTTGGGCAGCACGTGCCGCCCCATGATCCGCAGTGCCCCCGCCCCGGTGGCCCTGGCCGCCTCGATGTAGGGCTCCTCCCTGATCCGCAGCGTCTCCGCCCTGGCCACGCGGTTGAACGACGGCGTGATGACGATGACCAGCGCGATGATGGTTCCCTGAATGGACGGGGTCAGCACGACCGCCATGAACAGCAGCAGCACCAGCGGCGGCACCGACTGGATGGAGTCCATGACACGCTGGATCACCAGATCCTTCCTGCGGCCGAGGAAGCCCGACACCACCCCGAAGACGGTGCCGAGGACGAGGCTGGCCGCTGTCGTCACCACGCCGATGATCATCGACGACCGCGCGCCGTAGATCAGCCTGCTGAGCACGTCCCTGCCCAGGTCGTCGGTACCGAGCCAGAAGTCCGAAGACGGACCCTCGGTGATCCTCGTGCGGTTCTGCAGCAGCGGGTCGTATGGGGCCACCAGCGGCGCCAGCACCGCCACCAGCACGATCAGCGTGATCAGCACCAGACTCACCGCGCCGAGCGGCTCCGTACGCAGGAACCGTTTGAAGCCCGCCCACGCGTCGGCGAGGTTGCGCCGCCGAGGCGGCGGAGGTGGCACACGGCCGACATCGGACCGCCCCGAAGCCGAGGCACGGGTGGCGTCCGTGGAGAGATCGTTACTCATTGACCGCTCTCCCTTGCGGCTCGGATCCGGGGATCGATGAGGGCGTACAGCAGGTCGATGATGATCATGGTGAACACGAACAGCCCCGCGTAGAAGATCGTGCACGCGATCACCACGGGGTAGTCGCGGTCGAGCACGGACTCGTAGATGAGCTGACCGGTCCCCGGCAGCGAGAACATCTGCTCCAGGATCACGGTGCCGCCCAGGATCGTGCCCAGGTTCACCCCCAGCAGCGTGAGCACGGCGATCACCGAGTTACGCAGCGCGTGCTTGAACAGCACCAGCCGCTCCGAGGCCCCCTTCGCCCGCACGGTGCGGATGAACTGCGAACCGAGGTTCTCCAGCAACGAAGACCGCGCCATCCGCGTCGTCCCCGCCACCGCGGAGGTGCCCAATGCGATGGCGGGCAACGCCATCTGCTGCAGCCACGACGCGAAGTCCTCGGTGGGGCCCGCGTAGACGAACGGTGGCGACCACGCGAACCACACCCCCAGCGCGCTCAGCAACAGCAGGCCCACCACGTAGTTCGGCACCGACAGCCCGGCCACCGCGACACCGCGGATGGCGTTGTCGGTCTTCGTGCCACGCCGCGTGGCGGCGAGGATGCCCAGCCCGACGCCGATGATCGTGCCGATCGCCAGTGCCAGACCGCCCAGTTGCAGCGTCACCGGTATCCGGGCGAGGAACAGGTCCATCACCGGCTCGTTGGTGTAGAACGAACGCCCGAAGTCACCCTGCAACACGCCGCCGAAGAAGCCGGCCAACTGTTCGTGCACCGGCTCGTCCAGCCCCAGTTCGGCACGCATCCGGTCGGCCTGCTCCTGTGTCGCGCCCGTGTCGGCCAGCATCAGGTCGACCGCGTCACTGGGGATGAACGTCATGGCGACGAACACGAACACCGTCACCAGGACAAGCACGATCAGCCCGTAACCGAGCCTGCGGAAGAAGTAGCGGATCACCGCGTGCCCTCCTCGTCGGTGTCGAGCAGGTGGCAGGCCGCGGCCCGCCCGCCGCCGGCCTCCGAACGCAACGCCGGTGCCTGCGTGCGGCAGCGGTCGAACGCGAACGGGCAGCGGGTGTGGAACCGGCAACCGCTGGGCGGGTTACTCGGACTGGGAACCTCGCCGCGGGCGACGACGCGTTCCTTGGCACGTGCCGTTGTCGGGTCGTGTCCGGGAATGGCCGCCAGCAGCAGCTGCGTGTAGGGGTGTTTTGGATCGGCGAACACGGCGTCGCTGTCGCCGCGCTCCACGATCTCGCCCATGTACATCACACACAGCTCGTCGGCCATGTACCGCACGACGTTGAGGTCGTGGGCGATGAACAGGTAGGACAGCCCGAGCTCGGCCTGTAGTCGCTTGAGCAGGTTCAATATCTGCGCCTGCACCGACACGTCCAGTGCCGAAACCGACTCGTCACAGAAGATGACGTCGGGGTTGGTGGCCAGCGCTCGCGCGATGCCGATGCGCTGAGCCTGGCCTCCGGAGAACTGGTGCGGGAACCGGTACAGATCCCTGCCGGAGAGCCCGACCGTCTCCAGCAACTCGATCACCCGAGCCACCCGTGACCTGCCCTTGGCGACGCCGTGCACCTCCAGCGGTTCGCCGACGATGTCGAGCACGGTCATCCTGGGATTCAGCGAGCCGTAGGGATCCTGAAAGATCATCTGCATCCGCGCGCGCAGTGCCTTCAGCTGCCTGCCCCGCTTCGCGAGCAGATCCTCGCCGTCGAACAGCACCTGCCCCGACGTCGGCTCGATGAGCCGGTTCACCAACCGGGCCGTGGTCGACTTCCCCGATCCCGACTCGCCGACCAGCCCCACCGTGCGGCCGCGAGGGATGCGGAAGGACACCCCGTCGACCGCTCGCACGACACCGCCGCGCCCCAGCGGGCCGCTGCGGATCGGGTAGTGCTTGACAAGGTCTCGAACCTCGAGGATCGGCGGCCCGGCGGCTTCCGACCGGCCCGCCATGGTCGCTTCAGCTGACACCTGTGGCTCCTGACTCGATCGAGTTCACCCCGCCCGCGGTGCTGTCCGTTCGACCCCGCGCCGCGAGCAGCCCGCTTTCCGGCCGCTCGTGCAGCCAGCACCGGCTTTCCCGCCTGCTCGGCAGAGCGAACAGCGGCGGTTCGTGCACCGAGCAGTGCTCCAGTGCCCTGGGGCAGCGCGGATGGAAGCGGCACCCCGACGGCATCTCCAGCAGGCTCGGCACCGACCCCTTGATGGCGGGCATGAGCGTGTCGCGGCTGATGGTGGGGCTCGGGATCGACCGCAGCAGCGCGAGCGTGTACGGGTTCTGCGGATCGTTGAGTACCTGCTCGACGGTGCCCTGCTCCACCACCTTGCCCGCGTACATCACGACGACCCGGTCGGCCATCTCGGCCACGACCCCCATGTCGTGAGTGATGAACAGCAGTGCCGTGCCGTGGTCGCGTTGCAGGTCCCGCATCAGTCGCAGGATCTGTGCCTCCACGGTCACATCGAGCGCGGTCGTCGGCTCGTCCGCGATCAACAGCGACGGGTTGCACGACAGTGCGATCGCGATCACCACCCGCTGCTGCTGCCCGCCTGACAGCTCGTGCGGGTAGGACCGCGCCCTGCGCTCCGGGTCGGGCAGCCCGACCTCCCTGAGCAACTCGACGGCGCGGGCCTTGGCCTCGGCGGGCCTGATGTCGCGGTGGATGCGGATCGCCTCGGCCACCTGGTTGCCAACCGTGTAGAGCGGGTCCAGCGCGGCCATCGGGTTCTGAAACACCATCGCGACCTGCTCGCCGCGGAGTTGGCGCAGCCGCGCGGGTGAGGCTTGCGTGATCTCCTCGCCGTGGAACCGGATCGAACCGTCCTCGATCCGTCCCGCGTCGAGCAGCCCCATCACCGACAGCGCGGTGACGCTCTTGCCCGAACCCGACTCACCGACGATCGCCACCGTCTCGCCCTCGGCGACGGTGAACGACATGTCGCTGACCGCCTCGACCTCGCCGTGCCGCGTCGGGAACCGCACGCGCAGGTTGTTCACCTCCAGCAAGGGCTCGCCCAGCACCGTGGCCCTCCTTCCCTGTGGCCTTTCCTCAGGCTGCCCCGATCGAGCCCGGCCGCGGGGGGCGCGGTGCCCGGGCGGGCCGTCCCGGGCACCGCGCCTGTTCCGCCGCACCTGGTGGCCGCCGCGGACACCTCACCGGTGGAATCAGTCACCGGTCACCCACATGTCCGCGTAGCGGCGCCCGTGGTAGATCGGCGACTGGTAGTAGTCGCGCACCCGGGAGCTGACCGCCCAGTACTGGTAGTACTGGATGGGCAGGACGGACGCGGCGATCTCGGTCTCCATGCGCTCCTGGAAGTCACGGTAGATCTGGTTGCGGTCGTCCTCGTCCAGCGTCCGGCGCGACTCCTCGATCATCTTGTCGATCTGCGGGTCGGAGATCGCCGCGTAGTTCTCCGTGGAACCGGTGCGGAAGTCCTGCACGGTCTGGTCGGGGAAGATCACGGCGCGAGCGGCCTTGCTGAGGTCGTACTGCTGGTCGCGCCGCCGCCCGATCGCGGTACCGGGGTCCAGAATCTGGATCTCGGCTTCGATGCCCACCTTCTTGAGGTCGGCGACGATCCACTCGCCCTCGCGGACGTCGGAGTCGCTGAGCTTTTGCACCATGATGGTGGTCTTGAAGCCGTTCGGGTAGCCGGCCTCGGCCAGCAGCTTGCGGGCGCGCTCGGGGTCGTACGGTCGAAGCTCGCGCACCTCGTCGCCGGTGAGTGCGGCGCTGGTGATCTCGGGCCGGAACAGCGAGGTGTAGTTCATCTTCCCGCGGGTGTTCTTACCCATGTTCTCCCAGTCGATGGCCAGCATGATGGCCCTGCGCACCCGGAGGTCGCCGAACGGCTTCTTCGTGGTGTTGATGTCGAAACTCACGAAGTTCGACGGCACCTCGATAACCGAGAAGTCGTCGTTGCCCGCGAAGGTGTTCTCGATGACGTCGTACGGCTGCGTGCCGACGTCGAGCCTTCCGCTGCGCAGCGCTGCCGTCACGGCGGAGGTGTCACTGATGATCGGAAGCCGGATCTCGTCGAGGTAGGGCTTACCCTCCTCGTAGTAGTCCGGGTTGCGCTTGAGCACCCACTCGACGTCGGGTTTGTGACTGTCCACCATGAACGGTCCGGTACCGATCGCCTTCTCGCTCATGTCGAACTTGCCCTCGACACCCTCGCGCGGAAGGATCACGTTGAAGTGGTGCGCCATGTACTCCAGGAACGGGGCGTAGGCGTGCTTGAGCTTGAACACGACGCGATGGTCGCCCTCGGCCGTGATGCTCTCGATCGGCTCCGCCATCCACTTGTGCGAAGACTCGCTCGCCTTCAGGCCCTCGAACGTGGCCACGACGTCGTCGGCGGTGAACGGCCTGCCGTTGACAGGCTCGATGTTCTGCCACTTCACGTCGTCGCGCAGATTGAACGTGTACGTCAGGCCGTCCGCAGAGGACTCCCAGTCGGTGGCGAGATCGGGAACGAGCTCGAGACCTTCGACGCCCTCGCCGACCTTCACCTCCACCAGCTTGCTGTAAACGGTTCCGGACAGCAGCTGCATCAGCGACGGGTCGTCACTGACCAGAAAGTTCAGACCCCTCGACGGTTCGAACGGCTGCTGCACCGTAATGCTTCCGCCGCGCTGCGGTTGCCCGGGATCGGCGTTGCCGGAGCCGCCGTCACCGCTGCCGCAGCTCGCCAGCAACGCGGCGGCGCACAACAGCGCGGTGAGGCGCGGAATACTCCATTTTGGCATGGAAGAGTCACACTCCTGTCGATGTGAGGAATGGTGAAGGGTGCTATCGGGTTGATGCGTTCCGGGGCGTCCGGTTACGAGTCCGTTGTGGATCTAGGCGTTGAGGTCGTGTTGGTAGACGGATTCGTGCCAGGGGATGAAGAAGCGTTTGAGGGTGTTGATGAGGAAGTAGAGGGTGAGGCCGAGTGTGGAGAGGAGGATGATGACGGCGAAGAGGGCGGGGGCGTTGAGTTCGTTGAGGGTGCGGACGATGAGGTAGCCGAGTCCTTCGTTGCCGCCGAGGTATTCGCCGACGATGGTGCCGATGATGGCGAAGACGATGCCGACTTCCATGCCGGTGAAGACGTAGGGGAGGGTGCTTTTGAGTTCGAGGTGGGTGAAGGTTTGCCAGCGGTTGGCGTTGAGGGTTTTCATGACGTCGTGTTGGCCGGGTTGGACGGAGCGGACGCCGAGTTGGACGTTGAGCATGATGGGGAAGAAGGCGAGCATGGCGGCCATGATGATTTTGGAGGTCATGCCGAAGCCGAACCAGATGACGAACAGGGGGATGAGGGCGACTTTGGGGATGACTTGGGAGGCGACGATGATGGGGCGGAGGCTGCGTTCCATCCAGGGGATTTTGCCGAGGATGGCGCCGGTGGTGATGCCGGTGGCGAGGGCGATGGTGAAGCCGGTGAGGGTTTCGGTGGCGGTGATTTGGGCGTGGTGCCAGGTTTGGGGGTCGGTGGCGAGGTCGGTGAGGGTGGCGAGGACGGTGAGGGGTCGGGGAGGACGAGTTCGGAGAGGTTGTTGAGGCGGACGAAGAGGTCCCAGGTGGTGAAGAGGGTGAGGAGGAGCAGGGGGGTGGTGATCCAGGGGAGGAGTTTGGTCAGGCGTGGGTTGGTCATGGTTGGTCCTGGCCGTCGAGGGCGTGGCGGAGGTGGCGGGCGATGGCGCCGAAGGCGGGTTCGGTTTGGAGGTCGATGTGGCGGGGTCGGGGGAAGGGGATGGTTTGGGTGTCGGCGATGCGGCCGGGTCGGGGGTGAGTTGGATGACGCGGTCGCCGAGGAAGACGGCTTCGGTGATGTCGTGGGTGATGAAGACGACGGTGGCGTGGGCGGCTTGGGTGATGCGTTGGAGTTCGAGGTTCATGCGTTCGCGGGTGAGGGCGTCGAGGGCGCCGAAGGGTTCGTCCATGAGGAGGAGGGTGGGGTGGGTGGACAGGGCGCGGGCGATGGCGACGCGTTGGCGCATGCCGCCGGAGAGTTCGCGGGGGTAGGCTTTTTCGTATCCGGCGAGGCCGACGAGTTCGGCGAGTTCGTGGGCGCGGTGGTGTCGGGTGGTTTTGGGGTCGCCGCGGAGTTTGAGGGGGAGGGCGATGTTGTCGGCGACGGAGTACCAGGGGAAGAGGTTGGCTTCTTGGAACACGACGCCGAGTTGGGAGACCACGGAGGTGTCCACGCGGGTGCCGTTCCACAGGGAGCGGCCCTCGATGAGGATCTGTCCGGTGGTCGGGGCCAGCAGCCCGGCCAGCATCCGCAGCAGGGTGGTCTTGCCGCAGCCTGAGCGGCCGATCACCGACACGAACTCGCCATCGGAAATGGACAGGTTGATATCCGCCAACGCATGCGTATACGCACGCCGCGTCCGAAACTCCTTGTCAACACCCACCAACTCCAACTTCGGCGGAACCGGCTGGGGCGGCTGCTCACCCGGATGGGAAGCGGGTCGCACGGTCTCCACGTCCTGAGCGGACATTTGACTCCCTATTCTCAAGCCTTGGCGTCGGGCAGCAGGCTGTTGTCGAACCATGACGACGCGTCGCCGCCGGGTTTTGCCACACCGGCATCGACAAGTTCCTGATAGCCGGCGAGCCAGGCGTCCTCGTGCGTTACCAACAGCGGCTGGTTCGGGTCACCACCGGTCCACAGTTCGCGGCTGATACCAAGGCTCTTCCTGGCGATGACGTCGTCGTCCAGCGTCGCGAACGAGTACTGCTCACGCAGCTTCGCAATGGTCTCGTCGAAGTTCTCGTCCGCGACGAAGGCCGCTATCGAGTCGCGGATGGCCGCCATGAAGGCCTTCAAGGTGTCCGGGTCCTTCTCCATGACCTCCGTCGTGGTGAGGTACACCTGGGAATCGGACTTGACGACGGTTCCCGGGTCGAACACGCCCGCGTCCTCGTGCTGCGACAGCACGATGTTGGAGGTGTCGATGCTCGCGACGTAACCGCCGATGCGGCCCTGCTGCACCAGGTTGAACGTGCCCGGCGTCAGACCCGTGACCTGCCGTGGTGTCTCGGCCGGGTCGAAGCCGCCGCTCGCCAGCACCAGCGAGACCACCTTCGAACTGGTGCCGCCCTCAGAGGGCACCCCGATGGTCTTGCCGACGAAGTCCTCCGGCTTGGTCAGCGGATCACTCTTGCTGTACAGGATTCGCAGGCCCGAGCCTCGATACAGCGTGCCGATGGCGATGAGCGGTCGCTGCGACTCCGACATGGTGGTCATCAGGTCGATCTGCCCAGCCCGGCAGACCGGGCCGATACCGGAGATCAGCGTCTGGATTGCCTGCGCGGTGCCTTTCACCGGCTGCAGCTCCACGTCCAGCCCGTGCTTGGCGAAGTAACCGCCCGCGACCCCGAGCAACTCGGGCGCCATCGCGAGGGTCTCCAGCGGCAGGATGCTCAGATAGGTCATCGACCCGTTGCCGTCCCCGCCTCCGGACTCCGAGCTCGAACCGCACGCGGTGAGCAGGGTGCCCGCGGCAGCGGCCCCGGTGACCAACGCGGAGTTCCTCAGGAAGGCCCTTCTGGACAGAGCGCGTGGGGTCAACGAATGGGTAGGCACGGTCGCCTCCTGTTTCCTTCGGTCGGCCACCACCCTGTGGCCGGCTCGGGAGGAGGTTGGCGCCATTTCCCGTCTCACGTCAAGGCTCGCTTGTGGCACACCCGGCACGGGAAGCCGCTCTGCGGGCCTGGCGGTGTGGGCCGTCGACGGCCCGGAGCCGGTGTCCGGTATCCCGCCCGACACCGCCCTCGGCGGGTCGGCGGCAGCGGTGCGGCGGCACAACGGCGTGCAACCGGTTTTCGTTGTGTGACTAGGGAATTTCACCCGACGACAGGGCCGAAGGACTCTGCCGAACCGGGCGGTTTCACCTCGCGTGGCCGGTGGCGTTCGCACGCCCCCGCGGCGGCGTGATCGGCGCTCGTGCGGACCCAGCTGTATTGACGGCATCTATGCACACCATCGAAACTTTCACTTTCCGGAGCGGCACGGAAGCTCTCTACTGTCGGTTCTCATGAGGATCGTGGTTTGTCGGCTCGAAGACTTCCCGCCGGGTGAGCGCCGGATCGTGCAAGCGGGCAGGCGCTCGATCGGGGTCTTCCGGGTCGGCGACAACTTCTACGCCTTGAACAACTACTGCCCGCACCAGGGAGGCCCGCTGTGCCTCGGCGCGACGCAGTCGTGGATCCGGTCCAGCGCTCCGGGTGAGTACCAGCTCGAGGAAGGCGAGGCCCTCGTCGCCTGCCCGTGGCACGGATGGGAGTACGACCTCGCCACCGGGCAGTCGTTCCTCGGTCCGGACGAGACACCGGCACGCACCTACGACGTCTCCGTCGAGGACGTCGCGGAGGGCGAACGCAAAGCGGCGGGTGTGAAGCCGAAAGGCGGACGAATCCCGGGACCCTATGTGGCGGAGACCTTTCCCGTCGAGGTGGAAGGGCCCTACGTCGTGGTAGAGACAACCAGCGGTGCGAAGCGCCGCACCAACCAGGGAGGTGGGCAGTGAGCCTTACGGCGGTCGCCGACGCACCCGGCCGTACCCAGGACCGGTCCCGATACACCATTGTGGACAGTGATATTCACCCGTCCGCGCCTGCCGCCGAGATTCGAGCTCGGCTGTCGGCCCAGCACCGCGACCGGTGGGACATGTTCGGCAGCCGGGTCCCCGGGCCACCCGAGATGTACCCGAGGGTGCGCAACTCGGGGTTCCGGCGTGATTCCTGGCCACGGAACGGGATGCCGGGCAGTGACCTCGGACTGATCCAGGAGCAGTTGCTCGACGAGTTCGACATCGACCACGGCATCCTCATCCCGCTGCAGTCCCACAGCTGGGGAGTGGAGGAGCCGGAGTACGCGGCCGCGCTGTGTCGCGCTCTCAACGACTGGCAACGCGAGAGCCTGCTGGACGCGGAGCCGAGACTGCGTGCCTCCATCGCCATCCCCATCGAGTCGCCCGACCTTGCCGCCGAGGAGATCCGGCACCGTGCCGACGACCCCCGGTTCGTGCAGGTGCTGCTGTCCACGGGAGGTGAACTCGGGTTCGGCCGCAGGCGATACTGGCCGATCTACGCCGCGGCCGCCGAGGCGGGGCTGCCGATCGCCGCGCACACCGGCGGCCTCGAGCAGCACCGTGGTGCGGGATGGCCGTCGTTCTACCTGGAAGAGCACGTCTGGAACGGCAACATGATGGCCTCACTCGTGCTCAGCATGATCTGTGAAGGTGTGTTCGACCGCTACCCGGACCTGCGGGTGGTGTGCGTGGAGGGCGGGATGGCCTGGTCGGCACCACTGATGTGGGCCCTGGACGACGCGTGGGAGCAACTACGCACCGACGTGCCACACCTGCGCAAGCCGCCGTCGGCCTACCTGCGGGAGAACTTCTGGTTCACCACACAGCCCATGGAGGAGCCGGACGACCCCGCGGACCTCGCCACGACACTGCGGCATGTCGGCATGGACGACCGGATCATGTTCGCCTCCGACTACCCGCACTGGGATTTCGACTCGCCACGGCACGCGCCCAAGCAGTTCCCCGAGCCGTTGCGGCAGGGAATCATGGGCTCCAACGCGTGCAGGCTCTACCGCCTTCCGGAAAGGCCAAGGGAGGAAACGCGTTGACAGCCACCGCTGTGACGACCGCCGCGGTGGACACCGAAGTCCACTGTGCACCGGCCAGTTTCGCCGATCTCGAACCGTACCTCGACCCCTACTGGCGCACCTACGTGGTGGAGAGCGGGCTTTCGCTCTCCCCGACACAGGGCGGGGCCTACCCCCCGCAGGCGCCCACGAGCGCGACCGCGTCGGCGCGGGCGGCGGGGGTGTTCCCCCCGAGAAACGTCGAGCAGTTGCGTGCCGACGTGCTCGACGCGCGGGGCCTGCGGGCAGCGGTGCTGACCTGCACCGCGTCGTTCCCGTGCAACCGCAACCCCTACTACGAGGCCGCGCTGACCAGCGCGGTGAACGACTGGCTGATCTCGCGGTGGCTGGAGTCCGACCACCGGCTGAAGGCCGGCATGGTGGTGCCGACCCTGGACACCGACGCCGCGGTCGCCGAGATCGAGCGGATCGGCGACCACCCCGGCATCGTGCAGGTGTTGTTGCCTGTTCGCACCGACGCCCCGTGGGGCAACCGGCGGCACCGGCCGCTGCTGCGCGCCGCTGCCGAACGCGGGCTGGTCGTGGGCCTGCACGCATGGGGTCGGATCGCCAACGCCGCCTCCTCGACCGGGCTCACACACAGCTACCTCGAGGACTACCTGGGTAACTCGCAGGTCGTCGCGCAGGCGCAGGTGACGAGCCTGGTCGCCGAAGGCGTCTTCACCGAGCTGCCCGACCTGCGGGTGAGCCTGCTGGAATGCGGTTTCTCGTGGCTACCCGCGCTGCTGTGGCGCTTCGACAAGGACTGGAAGGGAGTCTGGAGGGAGGTGCCGTGGGTCACCGCCAAGCCGTCGGAAATCGTGCGAAAGCACCTGCGGTTGACCACCTTACCCGCGCACCTGCCCAGGGACCCGGCGCAAGCACGGGAGGTACTCGACCTGGTCGACGCCAAGTCGATGCTGCTGTACGCCAGCGACTACCCCCACGACCACGGGGGCGGGCACGAACGGCTGGCAGCCGCACTGACGGCGGAGGAAACCGACGCGATATACAGCACGAACCCCGCCCACTGGTACCGGCTGGACTGAGGTGAGCGCCGTGCCGCCTTCGCGAGTGCTGTTCCCAGACTTCACCGAACAGGACGTGCTCACTGCCTCGGGGGCACGCATCCGTACCTGGACGGGCGGCAGCGGCCCCCCGGTGTTGCTGCTGCACGGCTACCCGCAGACGTCAGCGATGTGGCACCGGGTGGCACCGGAACTGGCCGGCGAGCACACGGTGGTGCTGGCCGACCTGAGAGGCTACGGCGACAGCACACCGCCGCCCGGAACCGAGCACGACCCGGCGGCGTTCAGCAAGCGCAACATGGCGCTCGACCAGGTCGCGGTGATGGCCGAGCTCGGCTTCGAACGGTTCGCCGTGGTGGGGCACGACCGGGGCGCGCGCTGCGCGTACCGGCTCGCGCTCGACCACCCGGACTCGGTGACGGCGTTGGCGGTACTCGACATCCTGCCCACCGCCGACGTCTTCGCCCGCGTCGACGCCGAGTTCGCCCGCTCGGCCTGGCACTGGTTCTTCCTCGCCCAGCCCGGCGACCTGCCGGAACGGCTCATCTCCGCCGATCCCGACGCGTTCTTCCTGCGCGGCGGTGAGCGGTTGTTCGCACCGCAGGCGCTGGCCGCCTACCGCGCCGCCTTCCACCGGCCCTCCGTCATCCACGCCATGTGCCAGGACTACCGGGCGGGCGCCACCGTGGACCGTGCCGACGACGAGGCCGATCGCGGTCGCCGGTTGATTCAGTGCCCGACCCTGGTGTTGTGGGGCGAGCGTGGACCGCTGGCGAACGTGCCCGACGTGCTTCGAATCTGGGGCGCGTGGTCGGTGACGGTCACCGGGCGCGGCCTCGGCTGCGGGCACTACCTGGCCGAGGAACGCCCGGTTGAGACCGCCGGTGAGCTGCGCAAGTTCCTTTCCGTGGGGTGAACCGGTTTCTTGACACCGCAACGGAGGCGACGCCTAATAGTGGGATGACTTCCCGGGGCACCGCGGCCCGCCGTCCTGCCTCGCTGGCGAGCCTGGACCTGAACCTGCTGGTGTTCCTGCGCGAGTTGCTGCGGGAACGCAACGTCACTCGCGCCGCACAGCGGGTGGGAGTCAGCCAACCCACGGCCAGTGCGGCGCTGTCGCGACTGCGAAGGCACTTCAACGACCAACTGCTGATCCGCTCCCGTGGAGCCTTCACATTGTCACCGTTGGCGGTGCAACTGGCCATGCAGGTGGAGCCGGTGTGCGCCGGCCTGGAGCGGCTGTTCTCCACGAGCGCCGAGTTCGACCCGCTCGCATCGGAGCGCGAGTTCAAGCTGCTGACGGTCGACTACGTGCTCGCGGCGTTCGGCGAGCAACTCTCCCGCGAGATGTACCGGGCGGGACCCAACATCAGACTGTACGTCCAGGTGGTGAAACAGCACCTGCCCGCAGATCCGCTGGAGACACTGCGCGTCATCGACGGGATGATCTCGGCGCCCAAGGCCGAGTTCCGCGTGCCCGGCATCCGCTCGCTGGAGTTGTTCCGCGACCGCTGGGTGTGCCTTGTCGACAAGAACAACCCGGTCAGCGACCACCTGCGGCTTGCCGACCTGGAACGGCTGCCGTGGGTGGTACCGCACCACCCCGACGGAGGGTATCCACCGAGCTCACCACTGGGACCGCTGATGGCTCGCCTCGGTACCCGGCCCAGAGTCGCCGTCCGGGTCGACAGCTACCAGGCCACGCCGTACTTCGTCGCGGGCACCGACCGCATCGCGATCATGCAGCGCAGACTCGCCGGGCTGTTCGCCAACCGCGCCGACCTGCGCGTGCTCGAATGCCCCGGCGACCCGCCACCGATCGTGGAAACGCTGTGGTGGCACGAACAGAAGGAGCACGACGAGGGCCACAAGTGGTGGCGCGAGGCCGTTGAGCGAGCGGCGCGCCGCTCCGAAGCCGCCGACGGCGTTGGCCGGTCCCGCCACGCGATCCGCGCCGTCAACTGACCAGCGGAACCGCCGGTACCCGGCGAGCACTCAACCGAGCCAGGCGTAACGCCGCTCGGGCCGCCCGGCAGCGCGATAGCGGAGGGTGAGCTCCGCCCTGCCGGTCTCCCGCAGATGTTCCAGGTAGCGGCGGGCGCTGACGCGCGAGATGCCCGCCCGCTCGGCGCACTCCGCCGCGGAAAGCGTGCCCCCGGCGGCACGCAGCACGCCCTCGACCGTCCTCGCTGTCTCGACGCTGAGCCCTTTGGGCAGCACCGCGGTGCCGGTGCGCGGCGTCGCCCTGGCGAGCATCCGGTCCACGTCGGCCTGGCTCTCCACGGTGGCCATCGACAGCCCGGCGCGCCTGCCCGCGTACTCCTCGAGCCTGCAGCGCAGATCGTCGAAACCGAACGGCTTCAGCAGGTAGTTGACCGCGCCCTGACGTACCGACCCGCGCACCGCCTCGCCGTCCGTGGCGGCGGTGATCACCAGGACATCGCAATGGTCGCCTCGCGCACGCAGTCGCGTCACGACATCGAGCCCGAACATGTCCGGCAGGTACAGGTCGAGCAGCAACAGGTCCGGGCGCAGCTCACCGGCGGCGGCGATCGCCTCCTCACCGGTGGACGCCGTACCCGCGACCCGAAAGCCGGGAACGCGGCTGACGAAACCGGAATGGATCCGAGCCACGCGGAAGTCGTCGTCAACGACCAGTACCTCGATCATCGGGCTTCTCCTGCGGCGACGTTGGCGGTGCCCGCGTGGCCGGCCGGCTGCCCGACCGACATCCGGGCGGTGAACATAGCACCGTCAGCGGTGTTGGTCACGGTGATCTCACCGCCACGGCGCTTGCACACGCGCCGGGTGAGGGCCAGACCGATCCCGCGCTCGCCTGCCTTGGCTGCCTTGGTGGTGAAGCCGTGCGAGAACACCTCCCGGGCCAGTTCCGGTGCGACTCCGGGGCCGGAGTCTTGAACCACGACCTCCACGCTGGATGCATCCTGGCGCAACTGCACCTCAACCCACGCCCCGGTGGTCGATTCCCCGGTGGCGTCGACGGCGTTGTCGATGAGGTTGCCCACAACCGTCGCCACGTCTGCGGCGTCATGCGGGTCGAGCCGCTGCAACGAGGTTCGTTCCGAGATGCGAAGCTCCACCCTGCGCTCGGCGGCCTGCGCGGACTTCGCCATCAGCAGCGCCGCGATGGCCGTGTCGGACACTCGCCGGGTCACCGTCAGGTCCAGCGAGTGGCGGTGATCCTTCAACGCGTCGACGTATCGCACCACCTCGTCGTACTCACCGATCTGGATCAACCCGGAGATGGTGTGCAGCTGGTTGGCGAACTCGTGTGCCTGAGCCCTGAGCAACTCGGTCGAGCTGCGGAAGGAGCCGAGTTCACGTTCGCGTTCTGCCAGTTCGGTGCGGTCGCGCAGGGTGGTGACCGAGCCGAGCCGGGTGCCGTCCTTGGTGACCTCCATCCGGTTCATGATCAAAACCCGGCCACGGCGCAGCACCACTTCGTCGCGCGTGTCCGGACCCGAATCCGAAGCCAGCAGCACGTCACGCAACCTGCCCTCGATTCCCAGCTCGCCAAGGCTCTTGCCGACGCACTCGCCCGGCAGGTCCAGCAGTGTTCTGGCGACCTCGTTGACCAGTGTGACCCGATGGTGCGGGTCCAGTGCGATAACCCCTTCCGCGATGCCGTACAGCATCGCCTCGCGGTGCTCGGCCAGCCCGGCGATCTCGCGCGGTTCCATGCCGAATGTCTGGCGCTTGATGCGGCGGGCCAGCAACCACGAGCCCAGCAGCCCGATGAAACTCGCGACACCGAGATAGATGGCCAGGTAGGAGGAGGCACCCCGCAGCCGCTGCCACAGCGTCGGCATCGTTTCACCGATCATCACCGTGCCCAGCACCCTGCCGAGATTCGGAGCGGTCGCGCCGATCACGGGCACCTGCGCAGCGAGTTCGGTGCCGCCGTCGACCTCCAGTTCACCCGACCAACCGCGACCCTGGGCCACACGCGCGTCACCCAGAGGCAACCGGGTGCGGACGAGAATGGGGTTGGTCGAGCTGAGCACCCTGCCAGCGGCGTCGGCGATGGTCACCGAGGTGACCCCGGCCTGCGTGCGGACGGTCTGCACGTGTGTCGCCAACGCTTCGCCGGAAGTCGGCCCGTCGAGTTGATTTCGCACCAATGGGTTGGTTGCCAACTGCTCGGCGAGCGCGACGACCCGACGGCCCTCGACGCGATTGAAGGTGGCAGCCGACTGTGCGAGCGACAGCGCGGCGACCGTCACCAGCACGAGCAAGATGACCACCACCTGAATGGCCAACAGCTGACCGGCCAGTGACGGCCGGGACCGTATGACCACAATGACCACAACCTTCGATACTGACTAAACGCTGACGTGGGCAGGCACAAGGGCAACCATCATCGCGCCGGAGTTCCGAGAAACGAAAGAGAAACCGCGATGAAACCTCGCAGGAGCACATTGATTGGTGCGCTGACGGCTGCCGCGATGCTCGCGATCACTGCTTGTGGCGCCACAGCGAGCGACAACGGCGGCGGAGGCGGCGAAGGTGAGGCTGTCGCCGGACTACGCATCATGGTGCCGAACAGTCCCGGTGGGGGCTACGACACCACCGCGAGGACGGCGGCGAAGGTGATGGAGGACAACGGGATCGCCTCCGGCGTGGACGTCTTCAACCTCTCCGGTGCCAGCGGGACGGTCGGGCTGCAACGCACGATCAACGAGAAGGGCAACGGCAAGCTCGCCATGCAGATGGGGCTCGGCGTTGTCGGCGCCTCCTACACCCAGGACTCGCAGGGCAAACTCACCGACACCACACCGATCGCGAAGCTGATCGAGGAGCCCGGCGCCATCGTCGTGCCGAAGGACTCGCCCTACGAGACCATCGACGACCTGGTTCGAGCGTGGAAGGCGCAACCGAAGGCGATCGCGGTCGGCGGTGGATCGTCGCCCGGCGGGCCCGACCACCTGCTGCCGATGCAGCTGGCCAAGGCTGTCGGTATCGACCCGAAACAGGTCAACTACATCTCCTACGACGGTGGTGGTGAACTGCTGCCCGCCATCCTCGGCGGCAAGATCGCGTTCGGGGCCAGCGGTGTCGGCGAGTTCCTTGACCAGATCGAGGCCGGCGAGGTGAAGGTGCTCGCCGTTACCAGCGAGAACCCAGTTGACGTCGTGAACGACGTGCCGACGCTGAAGGGCTCCGGGATCGACCTGGTGTTCACCAACTGGCGGGGGATCGTGGCACCGCCGGGGATATCCGCCGCCGACCGCGAGACCTGGATCAACGTGCTGACGAAGATGCACGACACGCAGGACTGGCGCGACCAACTGGTGAAATACGGCTGGACCGACGCGTTCTCGACCGGCGAGGACTTCGCCGCGTTCCTGAAGCAACAGGACGACGCGGTCGCCGGAATCCTGGCCGAACTCGGCCTGGTATGAGCAAAGGCGAGGAGACTCCCCGCCACGCCGAGGAATCCATGCCGGTGCCTCGGCGCGGCGGGGACCGCGCACAGTACGGCGCTTGCGCGTTCCTGGCACTGGTCGGCGCGGGGGTGATCATCGACGCCGCCCGCATCGGGCACGCCACGAGCAGTAACGACCCGATAGGCCCGCGCCCGGTTCCCATGCTGCTCGGTGTGCTGCTGCTTGTCGTGGCGGGGGTGTACGCGGTCGACGTGGCGCGTGGCGGCACCGGTGAGCAGGAAAGCGGCGAGGACATCGACCTGACGACCTCGATCGGTTGGCGCACCATCTCGCTGCTGGTCGGCGTCTTCATGGCCAACGCGCTGCTTATCGACAGCCTTGGCTGGGTCATCAGTGGATCAGCGCTGTTCTGGGGGTCGGCGCTGGCACTGGGCAGCAGGCGTTACCTGACAAGCCTGGCCGTCGCTGTGGCGCTGTCGCTGGTGACCTTCTACGTATTCGCCATCGGGCTCGGGGTGAACCTGCCCGCAGGCGTGCTGCAAGGGATTCTCTGATGGACAACCTGACGGAGTTGCTCGCCGGGTTCGAAAACGTGATCACACCGGCGAACCTGTTGATCGCGCTTCTGGGCGTCACCGTGGGCACCGCCGTAGGCGTGTTGCCCGGCATCGGTCCAGCGATGACCGTGGCCCTGCTACTGCCGATCACCTACGGAATGGATCCAACCCAGGCGTTCATCATGTTCGCCGGCATCTTCTACGGGGGAATGTTCGGCGGTTCGACGACGTCGATCCTGCTCAACACCCCGGGTGAGTCGGCCTCGGTGGTCACAGCCATCGAAGGCAACAAGATGGCCAAGGCAGGCCGCGCCGCCCAGGCGTTGGCCACGTCGGCCATCGGCTCCTTCGTCGCGGGCACCATCGGAACCCTGCTGCTGGTGCTCGTCACTCCGGTCGTGGTGAGCTTCGCGATCAGCCTCGGCGCCGCCGACTACCTGGCCATTATGGTTCTCGCTTTCGTGGCGGTGAGTGCGGTGCTCGGAGCTTCCCGCGTCCGCGGGTTCGCTTCGCTGCTGCTCGGACTCGTCATCGGCCTTGTCGGAATGGACCTGGTGACGGGACAGCAGCGGCTGACCCTGGGAATTCCGCTGCTGGCGGACGGAATCGATGTCGTCGTGGTCGCGGTCGGCATCTTCGCTGTCGGCGAGGCGCTGTGGGTGGCGGCGCACCTGCGCCGCACTGCGAGCCAGGTGATACCCGTCGGCAGGCCCTGGATGGGCAGAAGTGACTGGAGTCGGTCCTGGAAGCCATGGCTGCGTGGCACCGCACTGGGTTTTCCGTTCGGCGCTCTGCCCGCAGGCGGAGCCGAGATTCCCACGTTCCTGTCCTACGTCACCGAGCGCAGACTCAGCAAGCATCCCGAGCAGTTCGGCAAGGGCGCCATTGAAGGTGTAGCCGGCCCGGAATCGGCGAACAATGCGTCAGCGGCGGGCACACTCGTACCGATGCTGGCGATCGGGCTGCCTACCAATGCCACGGCGGCCATCATGCTCGCAGCCTTCCAGTCGTACGGCATCCAGCCTGGACCACTACTGTTCGAGCGAGAGTCCACTTTGGTTTGGACGTTGATCGCAAGTCTCTTCGTGGGCAACCTGCTGCTGCTCGTGCTGAATCTGCCGCTCGCGCCGGTGTGGGCGAAGCTGTTGCGTATTCCCCGACCGTACCTGTATGCGGGAATCCTGTTCTTCGCAGCCATGGGCGCCTACGCGGTCAACGGGCAAGCGTTCGATCTGTTCCTGTTACTGGCACTGGGCCTGCTCGGGTTCGGCATGCGCCGATTCGGCCTGCCTGTGCTCCCGCTCATCGTCGGTGTCATCCTCGGTCCGCTGGCCGAACGGCAGGGGCGGATGGCACTGCAGCTGTCGGGCGGTGACCTGTCCGGCCTGCTCGGGGGCCCGGTGTCGTTCGTGATCTATGCCATCATCGCTGTGGTCGTGTTGTGGCCACTGCTCGGCGGCTACTTGCGTAGGCGGTCACGAGCTGACGGACCCATCGCCGGTGTGTAGGACCGTTCTCAACGGGGTGGCGGTATCGGATCGTGGAAGGAGTCGGGTGGGCTGGTGTGGGTGTGCCCGGACGGCGTAGTGATGGTGAGGTCGTGTGTGTACTTGTCGAACCGGTACTTCCAGCCGGGTGCGTTCTTCAGCCGATGATGTCGTCGGCAAAGCCCTACGAGGTTTCCGTGGTGTGTTCGCCCGTCCTCGCTCCAGGCGGTTACGTGGTCGAGGTCGCCGCGCTGGCTTGGCCGGTGGCAACCGGGGAAGCGGCATTCACGGTCGCGTACCCGCACGTAGTCGTCGGTGACCGCGGGCGGCCGGTACCGCCGTCGACCGGCATCGACGGGTGTGCCGGTGAGTGGGTCGGTGACGATTCGGCGCCAGACGGAGGTGGGTTCCATGGCGATCTGCCTGGCGATGTGCGCCGGGATCGGACCGTACCCGGCCAGTTCGGCGGGTTCGTTGTTGAGTTCCATGAGCGTGCGCAGATCGACGTGGACGAACACCTCCGCTTTCGTGGCCGTGGCGCCTGGACCGGAACCCAGCAACAGGTCGGCGAGTACGTCCGCGCGCAGCTGATCGGTCGTTCGCTTCTCGTCGGCCGCACGCAGTGCGCGGGCGTGGCGGTCGATTCGCGCGTAGGCGGCGCCGGCCACTTCCGCGGGGAGGTGGGCCAGCAAGGTGGCCATTCCGTCGTCGCCGGGTAGCAGCTCGACTCGTCGGTGGAGCCTGCGGCGTTGCGCGCGCTCGGCGGCGCCGTCTGGGTCCACGCGATGTACGGCGGTGGTGGCCAGCCTGCGTATCGATGCCGGATCGCGCCCGCCGATCCGGTCGGCGAGGAGCACGTCCACCTGTCGGGCCTTTTCGTCGGTCAGGCAGGCGGTGGGTTCGGCGATCTTCGATGCTTTGTGTGAATCGATGACTCCGTTCTCCATTGCTGCCAGGGTGTTGGGCAGCCTGGTGACCAGTGCGCGCGCGAGATCGACCTGACGCCGGGCTGCTCGCTCGCCGATGGCGAGCGCCAATGCGACTTCGGACACGACATCGTGGCAGCCATCGCGGTCGCGGTGGTATGCGGCGATCTCGCGTAGCTGTCGCGCTTGGAGCCTGCAGATTTCCTGCTGCAGCGACCGGATTCGGCCCATGGCCGATTCACGAGACTTGCTTTCGGTTTCCCCCATGCCTTCGACCGTAGCCCAATTCCTTCCCCCTCGCTTCTACCCGAAATTATGAACGGCCCCGCGAATGTCCCATTCGTACCACCATTTTGGGTAGAACCCGATCCGGAAAACAGTGGTTCCGGGATCGACCGAAGCAGAGGCACAGCCGTCGCGACGGGTTGTCGACACAACATCCCGGCCGCCCACAGGAAGGGCCACTCCACAGCCACCCGGTCACCGTCCATACCGGCCTCCGGGATTGCTCGGCATGGCTGATCGATTCGGGTCGTCGACGTCGACGAGCGGGTGAGGGCCGAACCGACTCGCCGGGTAGGCGTGCGGTCAGCGGCCGTCGATGGCGGCGGACACGATGGCGGTGACGACATCGAGCACACTGTCCACCAGTTCGTCGCGGCCCACCGGCAGGCCACCGCTGCCCCATTCGAGGAACAGGTTGACGATGGCGCCGGATGTCGCTGTCACGGTGGTCGCGAGCTTCTTCTCGGGCAGGGAATCGAGTGCCCCGCCGTCCACCGACCGCATCGCCGTCCGCAGTACCAGTTCCGGCAGCCTGCGGCGTGCGTGCAGTCGAAGGCGGGCGTCCGAAATGGTCTCCAGGAGCATGGCTCTGGTGCGAAGTGGGTCCTGCTCGAGCCATGCCGCCGCGGCGTCGAGCGCGGCCCGCATCCGGCCGAGGAAGTCCTGCGGTGCATCGGCGATGGCCGTCTCCACGCGGCCGCTCACGGCGGCGTACTGGTCGTCCCACACAGCGAGCAACAGGGCCTCGCGATCGGGAAAGCTCTCGTAGAAGTAGCGCGGGCTGAGGCTGGAGTGCCTTGCGACGGCTCGCACGGTCACCGCTGCCGCTCCCTGCGTGCCGAGCAGGTGGAAACCTGCATCGAGGAGTTGGCGCCTGCGGCGGGCGCAACGCTCGTCGGCGGTGCTGCCGTGCCAGCGTGGTCGCTCGTCGACTTCGCTGCCTGCGCTTGACATGTCCCCAACCGTAACGCAACGATGCATAGGAAACGGCTGTTTCCTATGGAGGACCGACGCATGGGGTATGCGCAGAAGGCACGGTCACACGACAGCGTCGGGCGGCAGCGCTACGACACCGAGGCACACGCCATCCGTGCGCGGGACATGGACTTCACCTGGGGCGACGTGCCGATGCACTACATCCCCGGCCATATCGTGGCCACCCACGTCTACAACTGCATGCACCTGCTGCTGCCTGAGGGGGAGAAGGTGATGTCGCGGGCGCTGGCGCAGGCATTGCCCTACATCGACGATCCGAGGCTGCACGAGGAGGTGATCGGCTTCATCGGACAGGAAGCCACCCACGCGGACAATCATCGGGGGGTGCTGGACCGGCTGGTCGACCTGGGCCTGGACCCCTCACCGGTGCTCACCAGGCTGGACAAGATCCTGGACGTGATCATGACCGACTTCGGCAACGAGCGCGTCCGGCACCAGCTGCTGTGCGAACGGCTCGCGCTGTTCTCGGCACTGGAGCACTACACAGCCGTGTGGGGCAAGTTCTTCCTGCAGTCGCAGGGGCTGGCCGACTCGGGCATCCACCCGATGCTGCTCGACCTGCTGCGCTGGCACGGCGCGGAAGAGGTCGAGCACCGCAGCGTGGTCTACGACGCCTACCTGCACCTCGACGGTGGCTACGCGCGCCGAGCCCGCATGGCCGTCTTCGGCAGCCTCGCCCTGTTCGCCACGGGCATGCTCACGCTGACGTGGCTGGTGGTGAACGATCCCGAGCTGCGCAGGAATCGCAACCCGATCCGGCGCTACTTCACGCCTGTCCTCCGCGGGATCGCGGCGACTCGCGGGAAGATCATTCCGAACGTCACCAGCTTCCTCACCGAGCTTCCCACCTACCTCAAGCCCGGCTTCCACCCGTCCCAACTCGGGGGCATGGACCTGGCCTTGCGCTACCTGGCCACCGCCCCGATCAAGGCGACGGCGCGGTGAAGGCCGTCGTCGATCCCGGCGTCGACGCCGTCGTGGCCGCGTACCGCGGCTACCTGAAGCTCTTCGCGGCCAGCCGGGCCGCGCCGGTGCTGTCCAGGCCGAAACCGGTGCGCCGAACCGGCTTCGAACTCGCGCTCGCGGTCACCGACCGCACCATGGTGGCCGAGGACGTCGTCGCGCTCACCCTCGCCGATCCCGGAGGTGCCACTCTGCCTGCCTGGACGCCCGGCGCGCACCTCGACGTGCGGCTACCGTCGGGCGCACTCCGGCAGTACTCGCTGTGTGGCGACGCGGCCGACCGGGCCCGCTACCGCATCGCGGTCCGCCTGATCCGCGACGGCGGGGGAGGCTCGCGAGAGATCCACGAGCGGGTGCGTGAGGGTGACGTGCTGACGGTGCGCGGGCCCCGCAACGCGTTCCCGATGGTTTGCGAGCCGTCCTATCTGTTCATTGCAGGCGGCATCGGGATCACGGCACTGCTGCCGATGGTCCAGCAGGTCACCCGGTGGGGTGCCCGTTGGCGGCTCGACTATCTCGGACGTTCGCGTGACAGCCTGCCGTTTCTGGGCGAACTGTCCCGCTACGGCAGCAACGTGTCGGTCCGCACCGACGACGCGGCGGGGCCGGTCGATCCGGCGGAGGTTGTCGCACAGGCCGAGCCAGGAGCAGCGGTCTACTTCTGCGGACCACCTCCGTTGCTCGAGCCGATCAGGCGGTCCCTGCGCGAACACGATCCCACCGCCCGGCTGTACAGCGAACGGTTCTGCGCCCCGCCCGTGCGAAACGGCAAGCCGTTCACCATCCGGCTCGCCAGATCGAAGCGGGTGGTCCAGGTCGCCGCCGACGAGTCGGCCCTTGCCGCTTTGCTCCGTGAGCTGCCCGGAATCGCGTACTCGTGCAGGCAGGGTTTCTGCGGCACCTGCCGGGTGACGGTGCTGTCGGGCGAGGTGGAGCATCGTGACAACATCCTGCGGCCGTCGGATCGGCAGCACACGATGCTGCCGTGCCTGTCGCGCGGCCACACGACTCTGGAACTCGACCTGTGAAGGACACCGCGATGACCCATCACGGCGTGGTGATCGTCGGCGCCGGGTTCGGCGGCCTCGGCCTCGCTATCCGGCTGCGGCAGGCCGGAATCGACGACTACGTGATCCTCGAGCGGACCGGCAACCTCGGTGGCACCTGGAGCCGCAACACCTACCCCGGCGCCGCCTGCGACGTGCCGTCGAGTTTGTACTCCTACTCGTTCGCGCCCAACCCCGGATGGCGGCGCAAGTACGGCAGGCAGCAGGAGATCCTGGACTACCTGCGAAGGACCGCCGAATCCCACGGGGTGGTGGAGCACCTGCGGTTGCGGACCGAGGTGCTCGACGCGGTGTTCGACGAGGACGGCCGACGCTGGCGCATCACGACCAACAGCGGAGAACTGAGCGCGGACATCCTGGTCAGCGCCGTCGGCGCGTTCGCGGAGGCAGCCGTACCCGACATCGCGGGTCTTTCGACGTTTCGTGGAACGCGGTTCCATACTCTGCACTGGGACCACGCCCACGACCTCTCCGGCGAACGGGTGGCCGTGATCGGAACCGGGGCCACGGCCGTGCAGGTGGTGCCCGAGATCCGCGAAGTGGCACGTGAGTTGTTGGTGTTCCAGCGAACGCCACCCTGGATCGTGCCCCGCATGGACCGAACCATCGGTGGGGTCGAGCGGATGGCCTACCGCGCCCTGCCGCTGCTGCAACGCCTCGCTCGGGGTGGCTGGTACGCCACGATCGAATCCTTCGGTCTCCCCGGCTTCGTCAGCACCAAGTTCCGCCACCCGTTCGAGATCCTCGGCAGGCTGCAACTCCTGCGGCAGGTGCCGGACCCGGAGCTTCGCGCTCGGCTGACTCCCGACTACATGATCGGCTGCAAGCGTGCCATCTTCTCCGACGACTACTACCCGGCGTTGTGCCAGGACAACGTCACGCTGGTCACCGAAGGCATCACCGAGATCCGCCCGCACGCGATCGTGACCGGCGACCGTGCCGAACACCGCGTGGACACGATCGTCTTCGCTACCGGTTTCACCGCCACCCCCGGATTGCTCGACCGGGTCAAGGGTGTCGACGGCCGCACCATCGGCGACGTGTACCGCGAGCGGCCGCAGAGTTACCTCGGTACCGCGTACTCCGGCTTCCCGAACCTGTTCACCGTTCTGGGCCCGTTCGGTGCGGCGGGCAACCAGTCGGCAATTTTCATGATCGAGAGCCAGCTGACCTACATCGTCGACGCCGTGCGGCGGATGCGGGACTCCGGTTACCGCCGCGTCGAGGTTCGCCCCGAGGTGCAGCAGGCGTTCGTGGCGGAAGTCCACGAACGTAGCGCGGGCGGCACTTGGCTCGGCGGCGGTTGCACCAGCTACTACACCAACGGCGCGGGCATGAACGCCGGACTCTACCCCAACTGGTCGTTCGAGTACCGGCGCCGCACCCGCCGGTTCGACGTCGAGAACTACGAGGTGTCACGATGAACCCGCTGAGCGTCTTCCTGCCCGGACCCGGACCGCTGGAACTCGACGGGAAGGTGGCGGTGGTCACCGGCGGCGGCAACGGTATCGGGCGGGAGACGGCACATTCGCTGGCCGCCCGCGGTTGCCTCGTCGCCGTCGTCGATGCCGACGAGGCGGCGGCGAAGCAGGTCGCCGCCGAGATCGGTGAGCACCGCGCGGTGGGCGTGGCAGCTGATGTTCGCGATCGGGAAGCCGTGGCGGAGGCGGTGCGGGTGGTGCTGCGGCGGTGGGGCAAACTGCACGTGGTGGTCGCCAACGCCGGCGTCACCCCCGAACCCGCGACCGTGCGGGTCGGCGACCCCGCCGATTTCGAACGGGTCGTTTCGGTGAACCTGTTCGGTGTGCTCAACACGGCCAAGGCCACCGTGGAGCCGTTGCTGCACAGTCGAGGGCACATCGCGGTGGTGGCTTCGGCCGCCGCGTTCTGCCCACCCGTGGGTGGCGCGTCCTACATGGTCAGCAAGGCGGCTGTCGAGCAGTTGGGACGGGCGTTGCGGCTGGAACTCGCGCCGCACGGTGTCACCGCGACCGTGTGCTACTTCGGGGTGGTGGATACGCGGCTGGCCCATGCCACCCTCGATCACGACCCCCTCGGCCGGGCACTGAACGCCATGCTGCCTTCGCCGCTGCGCGGGCGCATCACCGCGCACGAGGCGGCGCAGGCCGTCGTGGCCGCGGTGGAGCGTCGCCGCGCGCGGACGACGGCGCCTGCGGCCTGGGAGCCGGTGTCCTGGCTGCGTGGACTGCTCAACCCCGCGCTGGACCGGCTACTTGTCCGTGACACCCGGCTGCACACGCTGATCAGGGAACTCGAGGACCGGGTACTGCGTTCTGGCTGACCCCGCCGAGCGAAAGCGGCCACCACCCGAGACGGGTGGTGGCCGCTTTCACTCTCGTCGGGTCAGTCCTCGTGCAGGATCACGCCGCGCACGTTGCTGCCCGCGTGCATGTCGGCGTAGGCCTGGTTGATCTCGTCCAGCCGGTACGTCTTGGTGACCAGTTCGTCCAACTTGAGCCGCCCGGCCTTGTACATCGTCGCCAGCCGCTGGATTTCGTAGGTCGGGGAGCCCATGCCGAAGATGACTCCCTGGATGCGCTTCTGCATCATCGACAGCATCCACAGGTTGATCGGCAAGCCCTCGGCCTGGATGTCTCCGATGCCGGTGACCACCACGGTGCCGAACTTCCCGATGGCGTTCACCGCCTGCGCCACATGTTCGCCGGTGGTGACGCCCACGGTGACGATCGCCGAGTGCGCGCCCTGCCCGCCGGTGACCGACCGGGCGAAATCGGCTGCCTCGTCGATGTCGGCGAAGGTGTGGGTGGCGCCGAACCGGGTGGCGGACTCGCGCTTGAACGGTGCCGGGTCCACCGCGATGACGTGGGCGGCTCCCCGCGCGGCAGCCGCCTGCACCGCGTTCATGCCCACGCCGCCGACGCCCATCACGATCACCGTCTGCCCGGCCTGCACCTCGGCGGCGTACTCGGCCGAGCCCCAGCCGGTCGGCACTCCGCAGGACAGCAGCGGGGCGACGTGGAAGGGGATGTCGTCGTCGATCTTGGTGACGGAGAACTCCGACACCACGGCATGCCTGGCGAACGTGCCGACCATGGTCATCTGCCCGACGTCCGCCCCGTCGAGGTGAGCCCGGTAGGTGCCGTCGGCCATCGACCCGGCCAGCGCGTACATGCCCAGGTCGCACAGGTTGCCACGGCCGGAGGAGCACGCCACGCAGCGCCCGCAGGACGGCACGAACTGCGCGACCACATGGTCGCCTACCGCCAGTGAAGTGACCCCGGGCCCGACGGCCTCGACCACGCCCGCGCCTTCGTGCCCTCCGATCAGCGGCAGCTTGCCCACCGGCATGTCCCCGGTGGCGGCATGATCGTCGGAATGGCACAGCCCTGCGGCCTCGAACCGCACCAGCACCTCGTTGGACGAGGGTTCGTCCAGTTCCACGTCGACGATCTGCCACTTGCCGGGCTGCTCAAGCAGCGCGGCGGCACGGGTTCGCATCGTTGTCCACCTCCATGCTGACCGGACGCCTTCCGGCCGTCGGCAACTCAGCGCTTAGAGTAGAACACGTTCTAATGAGGCGCCAGACCCCTCGGTCACCGCGCGGTCCTTCGCACTGTGACCTCGCTGACCTCCCCGATCACGTCCGGTTCGACCCCGAGATCGCGGAGTTGGCGGGTGCGGGCGTCCACGGCCGCGAGCCCGGAGGAGCCGGCCGCTACCAGCAGCCAATCGCTGTCGGGGGACCACGCCATCGTCCGGGCGGGGCGGAAGCGTTGCGCGACGGTGACGCCGAGGCGGTGTACCTCGCCGGTTTCCAGATCGATCAGCTCGAGCCGCAGTGGCCGGTCCGGTTCTCCGGTGAGCACGGCGGCGAGCGAGCCGTCCGGTGAGATCGAGCCCATCGCCCCGACATCCTTGCCGAAGCCGCGATTCAGTGCCCGGCGAGCCCCGGTGTCGCGATCGATCACCACGCTGGAGCAGCGCGCCCGGTCGTCACATTCGATCACCAGGAACCGGGTGGGTCCGGCGGCCCACAAGGCACCGGTGGTGACGCGGTGCAGACCGTCCGGCCGCGCCACGTACACCCCATCGGTCGAGGTGCCGAGCACGTAGCCACGGCGATCCGACCCGATCGGCCAGAAGCCGCGCGATGGCGTGGCCAGCGTCGTCCCGGTCCGCTCGCCTTGGAGTGTGAGCAGTTCGATCGGGCCCGTTGAGCCGTCGGCGGGCTGCAACCACACCTGCCCCGGTTCGGGCCCAGGGAAGGCGTGTCCGCCGCGGTCGAGTCCGCGCGGCACTTCACGAGCGGGCTCGCCGTCGGGCACGACGTAACCGCCCACATCGTCGAGCGGGCGGACCAGAACGCTGTCGGGGCCCGCGATGAACGCCACGGGGCCGCCGCTTCGCACCGGCGGCACCGTGGTGCGCGTGACCCGTCCTCGATCGGGCTGGATCCGCAGCACTGCTTCGTCACCGCGAGCCAGCAACTCCCACCCGCCGCTGCCGCCGAGCAACGGGTGGCCGATCTCGCGCACGGTGACCGGCGATGCCGGCGAGTCGCGGTTGCTGCTGCGCGAGGTCGTCGCGACGGTCGGGCCCGTGGCCGTGGTCGGTGCCGAACTCGGCGCGGCGGTGCCGGGCTGTTCGCCCTCCCGCCGGAGCACCGTCACCATGATCACGGCGAGCGCGACGGCGAGTAGCAGTGCCGACCAGCGAAGCCACGGTCGCGGGTGAGATGAGTGGTTCCAGCCGCGCCGGTCGCCGGGCTCACCCGAGTCGTCCTCGGCGATGCGCACATACCGCGGCTGCGGTGTGCCGGTCGGGAAGCCGGACAGCGGCCGCTCCCACAGCTTGACGACGTTGCCTTCCGGGTCCCGCACCGACGCGATCCTGCCCTCGGGGCCGGCAGGCTCGGACACGTCGACGTCGGCACCGCCTGCGCGCAGCTGCCGCACCATCGCGTCGAGGTCGTCGACCCGGAACGTCACGCCCGCGTGACCGTGGGCTGCGACCTCGTACCCGGTGTCGGCCGGTGCGGTGCCCTCCGCGCCGACCGAGACGGCGAGGTGGTCGGCCGTGGCGGACACTCGGGCACCCAGCAGATCCTCGTACCAGCGGGCGAGGCGAGCGGGGTCCGTTGCACGCAGGACCACACCGACGATGCCGCGCACTCCCCGCACGTCGTTCCCCCGTATCGGTTGCGGGTGTCCCTCTCCGGTCATCCTGGCCTGTGGCGCGGCACCTGTCGACCCGTCGAACCCGGCGAAAGGGGTCGCGCGAGCGACAGGCGGATCGTAGGCTCAGCAGTCCGCGAAGCAGGGTCGAGCCGGCTCGCGGAGCCGGGAGGGAAGGCGTTTCGGTGGCATCGTGGGAGGACCTCGTCGCCTACGTCGGTCAGGAATACGACGTGGTGCGCGAGGAACCGGACGAGATCCGGATCAAGATCGGCTATGGGGAGGACGAGTACGCCCCGAGGCGGGCCCAGGTCGTGATCATCGCCAGGGAGATCATGGACAGGAAGGAGGAATGGGTCCAGATCGCCACCCCGTTCGCTCGCGTCGGCCAGGTCGACCTGCGGGCCGTACTGACCGAGATCGGCAACACCACGGTGGTGGGCGGCGCCGTGCTCATGGGCGACCATCTGGTGCTGCGGCACTCGCTGCCGCTGGTCAACCTCGACATCAACGAATTCGTCGATCCGCTCGAACTGGTGACCGGGTCGGCGGAACTGCTCGAGGAACAGTTCACCGGGCGCGACGACTACTGACGACTACTGACGACTGCTGACGACTGCTGACGACTGCTGACGCAGTCGTCGGCCGCCGCCGACCGGCGAGCTCGATATGGGGGATCGATGGGACCTGGGCACAGCGCACGCAAGATCGATCGTGTCGAGCCGACCGGTGAGTGTCCGATGTGGTGTGCGGATGACGGGGTGTGGCATGTCGACGGCTACGCCGCGGCCCGTGCCGTGCTCCGCAGCACCGACACCGTGCAGGCGGGTCTCGGGGTACGGACCGTGGAGAAGCTGCCGTCGAGGATCCGCCGCCCGGTGCTGTACCGGGACGGCCCGGAGCACAGGGAAGACCGCAGGCAGACCGCGCGGTTCTTCACGCCTCGCCGGGTGGAGGAGCACTACCGCGACCTCATGGTTCGGATCGCCGACGAACAACTCGCGACCCTGCGCGAGACGGGCAGAGCCGACCTCGCCGAGTTGAGCTTCAACCTCGCCATCGGCGTCGCCGCCGCGGTGATCGGGCTCACCGACAGCAAACCGGGCATCAGGCGACGGCTGGAACGCTTCTTCCCGGAACGGTTCGGCACGCCGGGACTGACCACGCCGCGCGGAATCTACTGGATGCTGCGGCAGAACCTGAACTGGCTGCGGGTCTACCTCGGCGACGTCCGGCCCGCCGTGCGGGCGCGGCGAACGCGGCGCCGCGACGATCTGATCTCCCACCTGCTCGACGACGGCTGCTCGGCGGCGGAGATTCTGGGCGGAGTTCATCGTCGTGGCGGCCTGGCACCTGTTCACCGACGACGACCTGCGGCAGCGGTACAGTGCTGCGGCCGAGCCACAACGACTCGCCGTCCTGCACGAGATTCTGCGGCTGGAGCCCGGTAATCGGCAGCCTGGCGAGAAGGACGACGGCGCCCATCGAACTGCGGTGCGACGGCGAGGCGGTCACCGTGCCCGCGGGGAGTTTGATCGACATCCACCTCAGTTCCGCCAATGTCGATTCCCGCGCGGTCGGCCGGTTGCCGCTGACACTGCGTCCCGGTAGGGAGATCGCAGAAGGAGGTGGGGCGGCCGCGTTGTCCTTCGGCGACGGCCCGCACAAGTGCCCTGGCGCGAACATCGCGGTACTGGAGGCGGACATCTTGCTGCACCGGCTGTTCGCGCTTCCCGGGGTCACAATGGACACACCTCCCAGAGTTGGCTTCAAGGCCGATATCGCCGGCTACGAACTGCGAGGACTCACGGTTTCGGTCGGCTCGGGCTGACTTCCCGAGCGGTCGGCGGGCGCTGTCAGCACCGGATCGCCCACGACCACAGCAGGGTCCACAGGTGGCCCTCCACGGCCTGGCCCGCGTCGTTGAGGTGGGCGTTGTCGCTGTCCCACAGGCCGGCCGTGTCGGTGTAGGGGTCGTCGATGTACTGCTGCATGTCCACAAGGCCGGTTCCCAGTTCGACGGCGACCCGGTGGTTGACGGCGGTGTAGTGCGACCACGGCCTGCCCGCGTTGGGCCACTTGATGTCGGGGTAGGTGATGATCAGGATGTCGACGCCGGGCCGCGCGTCCCGCAGACCCGTGACCAGCCTGCGCAGGTCGGCCTCGGCGGTCGCGGGTTCGATGTTGTTCACGTACTCGTTGACCAGCGCGCCACCGATGATGACCAGGTCCGGCTGGGTGGCGGCGACGCGGTCGATCGCCTCCGCGGTGGTCGGCCAGCGCCCGCCCGCGAAGAAGTCCTTGATCATCGCCCCGTTCCTGGCGTAGACGTCGGTGACGGTGCCCCATTCGGCCTTGGCGTTTCGGGCAAGCCTGGCCACCCTGCCGTAGCGGGTGGGCCAGTAGCCGTTGTCGGGCGAGTCGTACCCGGTGGTGGCGTATCCGGTCTCACTCGACGCTCCGAGCACGGCCAGGTTGGAACGGTCGGCGCACCAGGTGCTGGCGGCATCCTGCGCGCTCGCGGACGGAAGGTTCACGATCGTCGCGGCGACGGCGAGGACACCGGCGCTCGCGAGCAGGTTCGCCGTTCTGGACACCGCAGGACACTCCTCATCGGACGGTAGCGAGGTGGCGAGAGAGGAGCATGGTGAGAAATTCGCGAACCGAACACAATCCGGTGAAGAGTTTTTTGTTCGTCCGGTTCGCGCTTCTCGCAGCGCCGCTGCCGCGCGATGTGATCATGTCGCGTTCGTCGGGTTTCGCAATAGTGCGGATGGCACCAACCCGGTGGGCCGGATGGCGGGCGCGGCGGCAGCGGGCGAGCACTCTTCTCGGGATCGTTACCGTGTCGCCACCGCGGCGCGACCGGTACCAGCTGTCCGTTGTGGACGAAACGTTTCCGCGGCCGCCGAGAACGCCTCTACCGGAGCCGACGCCAAGCTGTCAGGCTGGTGTACTGGTCGATCCACGATGGGTCGGTCCACGATGGGTCGATCCACGTTGACGCCAGCTGACATCGCGAAACGCAGGGAGGCCGCGGCGGACCATGGGCAGGCTCGAACCGATGTACCCGCAAGAGCTCGACGAAGGTCGGCGCGGACTCTACGAGGCGATCACGAAAGGACCGCGTGCGGCTGGGCGCCACTTCCCGCTCACCGGTGAGCACGGCGAGCTGCGCGGCCCCTTCAACGCGTTCCTGCTCTCGCCCGAGCTGGGCGGTGCGTTGCAGGAGCTCGGGGCAGCCGTCCGGTACCGCTCATCGCTCACGCCGCGGGCCCGCGAGATCGCGATCCTGCTGGTGGCGGCGCACTGGGACTGCGCATACGAGCGCTTCGCCCACGAGCGGGTGGGACGCTCCGTCGGCATCACCGAGGCCGAACTCGCCGAGTTGCGGGGTGGGGTAGTTCCTGAGCTCGACGACGCCTACGAACGGGCGTGCGCGCACCTTGTTCGCGCCATGACAGGTGGTGACGTCGACGAGGAGGTGTGGGAGACCTGGGTGCCGGTGGTCGGCGAGGCGACCGTGTTCGAGCTGACCACTCTGGTCGGCTACTACTCCACGCTCGCGCTGCAGTTGCGGGTGTTTCGAGTCAGCCCGCACGCCGACTAGCCACGGTCGACCCAGCCGATCCGGGTGCACGCCCGCTCCGAGGCCGCGCGACCCTCACGAAGCCGTCGCCGAGCCTCGCTGCCCAGCGGGCATGCCCTGGCACAGCCCGGCCGCCTTCACTGCCGCCGATTGTCGCCGAGGTGCCTTCGGTGGCCTCGCCGGATCAGCGGCAAGGTGTGGGTGGTCGCGGACGCGGCCACCGCGTAGTCGGCCAGTCCCGGCGGCGGCGGTCGGCGGGCGGCGAGCAGCGCCAGCACCACGCCGACCGCGGAAAATGCCGCCATCGCGATCGATGCCCCCGAAAACGCCGTGGCCAACGACTCCGCCGCCGTGTCACCACGGCCCTCGCGTTGCTCGGTGACTCTGGTGTAGATGCCCGCGACCACGGCCGTCATGACCGCCCCGCCGACGTAGCGGGCCATGTTCGATATCCCGGAGGCCGCTCCTACTTGCTCGGGTGGCACGGCGGCGGTGGCGATGGAGGAGGCGGGCGAGTTCGACAACGCCAGCCCGATTGCCACCCCCAGCAGCGGGACGACGAACATGCCGTAGTCCCAGGACGGGCGCACCATGGCCAGCGCGCCGAACGAGGCGGTCAGCAGCGCGAACCCGGTGCCGATGACGGTGCGGGAGCCGAAGTGATGGGCCAGCGGGGCGACCAGCGGCGCGATGAGCACCACCGCCGCGGCCAGCGGCAGCGTGGCGAGGCCTGCCTGCAGGCTGGTCATGTCGAGTGCCTGCGGCTGCTGGAAGTACAGGCTCAGCACGAAGCTCAGTGCGGCTATCGCCCCCGCGCCGATGAGGATCGCGCCGGTGGCACCGACGAGTGCGGTGTTGCGCAGCAGTCGCAGGTCGAGCAGCGGTGCGGCGACATGGCGTTCGACCAGCACGAAACCCATCACCGCCAGTGCGGACGTGACCAAGCAGGCCAGCGTGGGCAGCGAGATCCAACCCCAGGAGGCACCCTCGGTCATGGCGAGGACGAACGGTACGAGCGCCGCGGCGATCAGCACGGTCCCGGCCACGTCGACCCTGCGAGGCCTGTTCGGGTCACGCGACTCCGGTACCACCCGCAGGACCAGCGGGATGCACGCCGTGGCGATCGCGGCGTCGATCCAGAACAGCCCCTGCCAACCCGCCACCTCGTTGAGCACGCCGCCGACCACCGGCCCCGCCGCGGCGCCCGAGGCGGCCGCTGCCCCCCAGAGTGAGACCGCTTTCAGTTGCGCGTCACCGGAGGAGTTCACCGAGAGCAGGCTCAGCCCGCTGGCCAGCAGCGTGGCGCCTGCCGCGCCCTGGACCAGCCTGCCGAACACCACCACCTGCCCGCTGCCTGCCAGCGCGATGATCAGGCACGAGACGATGAACAACCCGAAGCCGAGCAGGAACAGCTTGCGCCTGCCGAACACGTCGCCGAGCGCGCCCGCCGTGACGATCACGGCGGCTCCCACCAGGAGGTAACCGGTCACCGCCCACTGCAGCAGGCCCACCGGGGCATCGAGGTCGACGCTGATCGGCGGGATCAGGATGCTGACGGCGGAGCTGTTGGCGTTGACCACGAACGTGGAAAGGCAGGCGGGGAGCAACACGCCCCAACCGGGGCGCGTGCCCTGTTCGGTGGCGTCGGGTGGCCGGGTTCCTCGCATGTTCTGAACCGTTTGTCGTGCTGCCCGTGGTGGGCAAGGGCCGAAAGACTCCGGTCACCTGCTGTTGCCCGCGTGAGGTACGGCACAACTGACAAACGAGTTCGGTACGCCTAAACTCTGTCTTCGCAATCACGAATGCGGTTGGTCGAGAGGTGGGCGGGATGGCTTTGGGCACATCGGTACGACCGAGGATCGCCCGCGCCAGATCTGGTCTGCTGCTGCTCGGACCCGCGTTCGTGGCCGCCATCGCCTACGTGGACCCGGGCAACGTCGCCTCCAACGTCAGCGCGGGCGCCCAGTTCGGCTATCTGCTGGTGTGGGTCATCGTCGCGGCCAACCTGATGGCGGGCGTCGTGCAGTACCTCTCGGCCAAGCTCGGACTCGTGACCGGCATGTCGCTGCCGGAGGCGTTGCGCGACCGGCTGGGAACACCGAGCAGGCTGGCGTACTGGGCGCAGGCGGAGCTGGTGGCCATCGCCACCGACCTGGCCGAGGTGGTCGGCGGAGCGATCGCGCTGTACCTGCTGTTCGGACTTCCGCTGCTGCTCGGCGGCTTCATCACAGGTGCCATCTCGATGTTGCTGCTCGCGGTGTACGACCGGGGAGGCCCACGCCGGTTCGAGCGGGTGATCATCGGGTTCCTCTCGGTGATCGCGGTGGGTTTCCTCGTCGGGTTGTTCGTCGAGCCACCTTCGGCCTCGGCAACGGCCGAGGGCCTG
Organism: Saccharomonospora marina XMU15; assembly: GCF_000244955.1. GTDB lineage: Bacteria > Actinomycetota > Actinomycetes > Mycobacteriales > Pseudonocardiaceae > Saccharomonospora_A > Saccharomonospora_A marina. Next base: position 2,588,226 of record NZ_CM001439.1, read on the forward strand.
ATCCCTCGGTTCAGCGGAACCGAGAGCATCCTGCTCGCGGCGGCCATGCTCGGTGCCACTGTGATGCCGCACGCCATCTACCTGCACTCCGGACTCTCTCGGGACCGGCACGGCCACGCCGACGGCGGCAGGCTGCGCGGCCTGTTGAAGGCGACCCGATTCGACGTCGGCCTCGCGATGCTCGTGGCGGGTGCGGTCAACCTCGGCATGCTGCTGCTCGCGGCGACGAATCTGCAGGGACTCACCGGGGTCGACTCGATCGAGGGGGCGCACGGCGCGGTGCAGGACGCGCTGGGGCCGGTGATCGCCCTGCTGTTCGCGCTTGGCCTGCTGGCCTCCGGGCTGGCCTCCACCTCGGTCGGTGCCTACGCGGGCGCGATGATCATGCAGGGGTTGCTGCGCAAGCGCATCCCGCTGCTGCTGCGCAGGCTGATCACCCTGACGCCCGCACTGGTCGTGCTGGCTGCCGGAGTGGACCCCAGCAGGGCACTCGTGCTGTCACAGGTGGTGCTGTCGTTCGGTATCCCGTTCGCGCTGGCACCACTGGTCCGGCTCACCAGCGACCGCGCGCTGATGGGCGCTGACACCAATCACCGGTTCACCACGATGCTCGCCTGGGTGGTCGCCGGTGTGATCAGCGCGCTCAACGTGGTGCTGCTGTACCTGACGCTCGGCTGACCTCGCGACCGTGCCGAGGCTGGTGTGGCGATCAGCCGGTGCCGCGTATGTCGTCGGCGTCCTGCACCGCAAGCGCGGCGAACGTGGAACCGATGAACCGGCGTGGGCCCCACAGCAGCCGGTCGGCGGGAACCCGTTCGGTCCTGCCGCCGAAGTCGAGGAAGCCCAGCACATCGCTGGCGCCTCCCACCTGCAAGACGGCGACCGGCATCCCGTTCGGCCCGCGTTCGATGTGGTTCACCTCGCCGATCGTCGCCCCGGTCGAGTCCAGCAACGTCGCGCTGTTGTACTGGTTCCACACCAGCGGTGCGGGCGTGCCGGGTGACTGTGTCCTGGCGGGCTCGATCACCCGCGTCAGTTCCTCCACGGCGTGGCGTAGCTCCTGACGCGCGCTGGCCTCCCACCCGTTGTGCAGGTCCTGACGGGTGTAGTGGATTCGCTGCAGAGCCGCCTCGTAGGCCTTCTTGACCATGCCGTGGCTGTTCTCCAGACCCACCTCGGTGGCGCGCAGCGCGGCGTCGATCGCGTGCGAGGCCTCGCTGCGCTGACCGGATGCGAGGTCGCGCCGGGCGGTGGCGGCGGCGCGCGCCGCTCCCGCGGTCAGCGCGGCAAGTGGTTGCCGCGCGGCCACGGCGGGCGGTGGGTCTGCCGCGGCGGCGACGCGAACCGGTTGACCGTCAAGCCATTCCACCGCCCAGGTGAACCCGGCGATGCTGGCCAGGCCGAGTAGCCACATGGCGGTGACGAGGCCGATCTTGCGAGCGTTCATTCAGGCTCTCCCCATGCCGTGCTTGTAGCCGACCTTGATCTCGAGCCAGTTCATGGGATAGGTCAGCACGAAACCGACCAGCAGACCGAGTGTGGCGAAGCCCCAGAACGCGTAGGTGTTGGGATCGGGCTGCTCGGTGACGGCGAGCGGGGTCACCAGCCCCATCACCAGTCCCATGCCCGCCATCACCGAGAGCATGGAGTACCACTCGCCGCGGAAGGCCATGTAGATGGCCTGCGGCCAGCTACTGGCGTGCATGGACATGGCCTTGTACTGAAAGATCAGTGTGCCGAACAGGTAGCCGACGAGGTACTCGAACCACCACTCCCACCAGAAACTCAGGCCGAACACCCGCGCCATGATCATCGCGGTGATGATGCCGACACCGTCGCCGCCGACACAGTGGATGACCGAACCTGTGGTGCGTCGGAAAGAACTCGGTAGGACGTACTCGTTGTGCCGTTCCTGCTTGGCGTCCTGGTCGTCGATGTCCGCGATACCGGGTGCCCTCGCGGTGAAGAAGTACAGTGCAAGCCCGATCGGTCCGAAGAAGAACACGATGACGGGCCACGCCCAGCGCATGGCGGGTTTCAGCGGGGTGTTGACGTGGTAGGCGTCCCAGATCACCCAGCCCGCTCCCAACAACCCGATGCCGTAGAACGGCAGCACGAACCACGGCTCGGCCAGGAACCACAGCCAACCGAACTCGATCACTGAACCTCCCTGCGACGGGGCGCGGTAGCTGCCGCTGTACCCGCCTGGGCGCGCGGGCAAACCGTTACGTCGCCACGCGCAGGGCGCTGTCCCACCGGAGCGGAATGGACAGTCGAAGCGGAACTCGCTGCGCTCGCGCGAGAATCGAGCCGAAGCGGCTGGTCGTCAGCTGCGAGTGGGACCGCGAAGCGGGCCGGGCGCCGTCACAGGCGCCGCAACAGTGTGAACGTGCGACCGTCGTCGGTGGAGTGGTAGATGCCGCTCTCCGCTGCCACATACACCTCTGACTCGCCGTGTGTGGTGATGGCCTGCGGGCGGCCCGGCACCCGGCCGCGTGGTTGCCAGGTATGGCCACCGTCGGCGCTGTGATGGACGGTGCCGTCGGTGCCGATGCCGAGGAGCCTGCCTGCACTCGGCCAGTCGAGGAACACCAGCACGGGTCCGCCCGCGGCGGGCGCGAAACCGCGACCGCCGTCGGTGCTGTGGGCGGGACCGTTCTCGGTGGTGACCACGATGCGCTCGGCATCGTCGGGTGACACCGCCAGGTCGGCGATGCCCACCTCCGCGCGCCGGTCCCACGTCTTGCCGTCGTCGCTGACCATGAGCGTTCCGGACACGCTGTCGTAGCCGTACACCCGGTCGTGTTCGACTTCCAGTGCGTGGAAATCGGCCTCACCGGCGAGCGACAGCGAGTGCCAGGTCTGTCCCGCGTCGGTGCTTTCGATCAACCCGAGGTGGGATGGCTGGTCGGTGTCGTGCGGCCCGGGGTGGCCGCTGCCGAGGAAGCGGTCGGGGCCTGCGATCGCGAAACCCATGAAGTCCTGTGTCCGGCGTGCCACCTGCTCGGCCCCACCGTCGCCGGTGACGCGGAAGAGACCGTCGTGGCTGGCCACGTACAGCGTGTCGTCGGCCGGGTTGATCGCCAACGCGTGCACGTGCGCGGGTGAGGTGGCTGCCTCGCCGTGGTCGTCCTCGTGCGGTTCCTCCGCGCACGACGCCACCAGTGACAGCGCGGCCGCACCGGCCACGAGCAGCGCTGGGAGGCGCGACCACGAAGCCACAATGCCACGCTCCCTTCCTCAGGTCCGTACGCGGCGACGATACCCCAGCGGCCACCTCGACGACCGTGCGGGATCGTGATACCACAGTGGACAGACAGCGAGCTGCCTCCTCGCGGTCAGGGGCGATTGGGTAGCATGCGCGCCGACATGGCAAGGGCGGCAGACTCGGTGGGTTCGATGGCGCGAATGCTGAGCCGCGCGCCGGGGCGGGTACCCGGATGCCGCGCGCTGCTCGCGCTGGGTGCCGGGCTGGTGCTGGTCGGGCACCTGCTGGGCCCACATTCGGGAGGTCACGCGGGCGCGCTCGAGGCCGACACCGGCCGACCGGCCGCGTGGCTGTGGCACGACGCCGACGAACTCGCCGGGCATCCCGAGCGAGGCGAACACCATGACTCCGCGAGTGATCCGCCCTGCGGTTACCTGTGCCTTCGCGGTGACGACCACGATGCGGCGGGGACGCTGACGGGCAGGCGCGGCGAGGCGGTCCGGCTGCCCGCACCGCCGACCTCGGCGGCCCGGCGGCACCGCCACTCCTGCCGCGCGCCGCCGCCCGATCCGGTGCGAGAACTCCAGGTCATGCGGGTCTAGTCCGTGCCGTTGCGGCTCACCGGCAGCGACCACGGCAGCAGACAGGGAGTTCATGAACATGCGAAGCAGAACCGACATTCGGCTGGCCACGGCGGTGGCGGCTCTTGCGTCGACCGGCGCGGCACTGATCCATCTCGCGGTGATACCAGGCCACTGGCGGGAATGGGCGCTTTCCGGGTTGTTCTTCGGCGGCCTCGCGGCGTTCCAGTTCGGCTGGGCGGTGGTGGTACTGAGACGGCCCAGCCGTGCCGTCGTGGCGGCGGGGGTGGCGGCCAATCTCGGCGCGATCGGGCTGTGGGTCCTCACCCGCGCCGTCGGTCTGCCCTTCGGACCGCACGCGGGTGAACCGGAGGCGGCGGGCACGGCCGACATCCTGACGACCTTGCTCGAGTGCGTGGTACTTGTCACGGGAACGTGGCGGTTGCTGTCCGGGGAGCACGCCTCGCAGTTCTCCCCGATGCGCTACCGGCTCGCGATCGGCGGTGCGGCCGTGCTGGTGGCCGTGACCGCGGCACCGGGCATGCTCGCCGGGCTCAGCCATTCCCATGACGACGGCGGCAGCCACAGCGACGGCGGCAGCCATGACGACGGCGGCAGCCATGACGACGGCGGCCACGAGGACGGCGGCAGCCACAGCGACGGCGGTGAACACCCCGAGACGGGCGCGGGGCACCCCCACGCCTCCACTCCACCGGAGCAGCCGGAGGGGTCCGGCTCACAGCGCAACCAACCGACCTCCGGCGAACCCGCACCCGAGGGGCATTCCGAGGGCGAACCCCACGGGCACTAGGCAGGAAACCAGGCAGGGAATAAGGCAGGAACCGGGCGCGGCAGGTCCGGGCCACCACGGCCCGGCGCGGCCGGCTGTGGCGACCGGGAACCCCTCGCACGCCCGCTCGACGAGGTCCGCCGTCGCGGCCGCCGAACTCGGTCCCCGGCCACTCGCGGTACGCGCGGCGATTCCGGGCGGCGGCGCGCGGGTCGGCCCGCGCGAGTCCGGTTGCCTTCGCGTGCCGCGTCGTCCGGACCCGGCGAACTCGGCGGAGTCCGTGCTCGCCAGGGCTGAGCCATATTTCGTCAGACGCCTGTCGGTCGTCATGATGGTGACTACTCTGATGAGAATGGGCGGTCACCTTCGGTCCCGGTCGGTGACCTGCCTGCCGGATCACCGTGCGCCGAGCCGACGAGGAGCGTCCATGCCGACCGAAACACCGGCCACCGACAGTGTCGAGGAGGTGGGGAGTCCGGATTCACCGCCGCGAATCCGGCCACAGACCTACATCCTGCTCTTCTGTGCCGAATACGTCGGCGATCCGTGCATGGCGGTCTTCTCCGGAAGTTACATCACCACGCTGGGCAAGGTCGGTGTCGGGGAGTACGCGGCCAGATCCACGATCAGCCGGATGTTGCGCCGGGGAACCCTGGAGAAGGTGCGCCGAGGCAAACGGATCTACCTGCGCCCCTCGAAGCACACCCGCGACACCCTGGAAGAGGGTGGCAACCGCGCGTGGCACTCGGCTGTGCAACGGGATTGGGACGGTCGCTGGACACTGCTGGGGTTCACCTTTCCCGAGCAACGCCGAGCCGACCGCCACCTGTTGCGGTCACGGCTGGTCTGGGCGGGTTTCGGCATGCTCCAGAACGGTCTGTGGATCGCGCCCCGAGTCGTCGACGTCCGCGAGGTGCTCGACGGCCTGCCCGGCAACGACGGCCTCAAGGTGTTCCACGCCACGGTCGCCGACCCCACGGAGGTGTCCACCCTGGTGAGGGACGCCTGGGACCTCACCGCACTGCGGGGTGCCTACGAGGGTTTCCTCGCGCGCTGGGACGTGGACGACCCGCTGCCGCAGGCCGAGGACGACCTGGCCCGGCAACTGGCGCTGCTGGCCGAATGGCTCATGTTGGTGCGCCACGACCCAGGTCTTCCCGTGCAACTCCTGCCGGGGGACTGGCCTGCGGTCCGCGCCGAGCACGTCGCCCTCCGCCTGCGCGAGTCCCTGGCGCGTGGCGCACGCCGCGCCGCCGAGTCGGTGATCGAGAGCATCCAGGTACCTCCCGCGAGCCGTGACGCCGTGCGGTGACCCTCCGTCGCGGATAACATCTGAGGCAACTTGTTGACGTCCGACACGCGTTGGAATAACGTGCCCGCCATCTCAGTCACGCGCCGTCCTCCGGCGGCGCGGCCCGACGAAGGAGTGGATGCGCGTGGACCTCAGCGGCAAGGTCGCCGTCGTGACCGGAGCGGGTCGCGGACTCGGGCGGGCGTATGCCGCCGGGCTCGCCGCCGCGGGCGCGAGTGTCGTCGTCAACGACCTCGACGGCGATGCCGCTGACGACGCCGTCGAGTCCATCCGGCGGGCCGGTGGCACAGCGGTGGCGGAGCACTCCGCCGTCGGCACGGCGGAGTCCGCCGACGCCCTGGTGCGGGCGGCGGTCGCCGCGTTCGGCTCCCTCGATGTCGTGGTCACCAACGCCGGAGTGCTGCGCGACCGAACCTTGTCGAAGACCACGGACGACGACTTCGACTCCGTCGTCCACACTCACCTGCGCGGCACGTTCACGTGCGGTCGCGCGGCGGTGCGGCACTTCCGCGAGCAGGGGACCGGCGGGCGGCTCGTCCTCGTCGGCTCCCCGGCGGGACAGCGCGCCAGCTTCGGTCAGACGGCGTACTCGGCGTCCAAAGCGGCCATCATCGGGCTGGTACGCACCTGGGCCGTGGAGTGTGAACGGCTCGACGTGACGGTGAACGGAATCGTTCCGGTGGCGCTGACGCGCATGGTCGCCACCATTCCCGGCTTTGGCGAACTGGTGGAACGCGCGGATGCCGGGGAGCCCATCCCGCCGCGGGTCCGTCGCGGTGGACTCGGAACACCAGCGGACGTCGCGCCGCTGGTGGTGTACCTCGCCTCCGACGCCGCCGCCGGGGTGACCGGTCAGGTTCTCGGTGCCGGTGGAGACCGCATCTCGCTGTGGTCCCATCCCACGGAGGTCGCAGTCGCCTACGCCGACGGAGGCTGGGACGCCGACGCCATCGCGGCGATGTTCCCCAGCACCTTCGGCAGCCAGCCGCAGGACTTCCGCCCCACCCCACCACCCAGCCCCAAGGAGTGACCGGCAGTGCCTGTCGATCTCGCCGCTGTGACCGCCATAGCCGTGCACACCCACGTGCATCCGTCCGTTCGCGGCCACGTTCGCTGCGGTGAGGACGAAGCCATCCGCCCGGCTGTGGGTGAGTACTTCGGCGAGGGCATGCCGAACCTCGCGCTGCCCGAACCCGCCCGCCATGACCGCAAGCGCAACATGGCAGTCCTCGTGAAGGAGAATGCCGCCGGTTCCTTCCGCGGCGACAAGCAGTCCTTTTCGGACGCCGCCGGAGAGGGAGCGCGGGCGTGAAGGAAAGTTTCGCGACCGTACTGGAGGCCGTTGCCCGCGCCAGGCCGCAGGCCATCGCGGTCTCCCACGCCGGGCGTGAGGTGAGCTGGCGCGAGTTGGAAGACCAGGCCGCCAGGCTGGCACACCACCTGCAGGACGTGGGCATCGGCCACGGCTGCCGCGTGGCCGTGGCCCAGTACAACGGGGCCGAGTACCTCGCGACCCTGTGGGCCGCCCTCAAAGTCCGGGCCGTGCCGGTCAACGTCAACTTTCGTTACAAGGCCGACGAAATCACCGCCCTGTTCGACGACGCGCACGTCGAGGCCGCCGTGTACGACGGGGCCTTGGCAGGCACCGTCGAGCCCGCGGCGGCGGCCGCGACGACACCGCTGCGCACCGCGGTCGTGCTGCACACCGAGGCCCCTGGCCACGGTCGGGTCGGCTACGACGAGGTGCAGCGAACCTGTGCGCCGCTTGCGGCGACCCAGCGGGGCGACGACGACTGGCTCATGTACACCGGCGGGACCACCGGGCGACCGCGCGGCGTCCTCGTCCGCCATTCCTGGCTCTACGATGTCATCTGCGCCAACAGCTTCCTGCTCATGGGACTGCGGGCGCCCGCCACCCTGGCCGAGTTGGAGACCTACCTCGCCTCCGTTGCGAGCGACACCTACCCGATCGTGACGATCCCGGCTCCGCCGCTGATGCACGCGACCGGGAGCTACACCAGTCTCGGCGCACTGGTGGCAGGCGGCCGGGTGGCCTACCTGGCCGGCCGCTCCTACGACGCCGACGAACTGCTGCGGCTGATCGAGCAGCAACGCGCCGACACAGTCTCGATCGTGGGCGACGTTTTCGCCCGGCCGATGGCCGATGCTCTCGACAGGGCTCACGAGGCAGGCAGGCCCTACGACCTGTCCAGCCTGCGGCGTGTGCTCTCGGTCGGCGTGACGTGGAGTGCCGAGTGCAAGCGGCGGCTGCTGCGGCACGGCGATTTCCTCTGCCGCGACATCGTCGCCGCATCGGAGGGCGGGCCGTTCGCGGTATCGCAGACCCGGCGCGGCGATCACGTCACCACCGCCCGTTTCTCGCTCGTTCCGGGTGCCCGGATCGTCGACGAGACCGGTCGTGACGTCGTCCCCGGTTCGGGCCAGGTGGGCATGCTCGCGGCACCCACCGACGAGTACATCCACTACCAGGGCGACGAGGAGAAGACAGCCAAGACCTTCCGGGTGTTCGACGGCCGCCGCTGGGCCGTCCCCGGTGACCTCGCCTCGATCGACGAGGACGGCACGGTGACCTTCCACGGCAGGGGAAGCCAGGTCATCAACACCGGCGGTGAAAAGGTCTTCGCCGAAGAGGTCGAGAACGTCGTCGTGCGTCACCCGGCCGTCCGCGACGCCATGGTCGTCGGGGTTCCCGACGCGCGATGGGGGCATCGTGTCGCCGCCGTCGTCTCCCTGCGCGAGGGCGAGTCGCTGACCCTCGATCAACTCAAGGAGCATGTGGGCCGGGAACTGGCGAACTACAAGCGCCCGACCGTGCTGGTCGTCACCGACGAGGTGAAACGCAGCCCGTCCGGCAAGGCCGACACCCGATGGGCCCGCGCGGTCGCCACCGAGAAATCGCAGCGCCATTCCAGCGCCAGTCCAGTGCCAGTCCAGCCCACACGATGAGGAGCCGAGCATGAGTGAACCCACCGTCGCCATCGGAGTCGAGGGGGTCAAGGCCCTCGTCGGCAAGCCCTTGGGCTACTCGGCGTGGCACGAGGTGACCCAGGAACAGGTCAACCTCTTCGCCGACGCGACCGGGGACCACCAGTGGATCCACGTCGACCCCGCGCGCGCCAAGGACGGTCCTTTCGGGACGACCATCGCCCACGGGTTCCTGACACTGTCGTTGATCCCGATGATGCTGCCGCAGATCCTGAGCTTCGAGGGCTTCTCCATGGGTGTGAACTACGGGCTCGACCGGGCACGGTTCCCGGCTCCCGTGCCGGTAGGGAGCAAGGTGCGCGCCACCGCCGTGGTCGACGAGGCGACGGAGATCGACGGCGGGGTGCAGACCAAGCTCACGGTCACCTTCGAAATCGAGGGAGGCGCAAAGCCCGTATGTGTCGCGCAGAGTCTGGTCCGCCAGTATGTCTGACCAGGTCAGCGGCCCGCCGGTGACGACAGTGCCGGGCCACGGATTGCCGATGCCCGGCGCATCGGCAAGCAGCCCGGCGGCGGGCGAATGACGCGCGGCGAAACCGCGGATCAGCCGCGGCGTACGTCAAATGTCGTACGGGGGATACGACCGCTGACCGTGCCCGCATCGGCGGGGTCGTGCTTGGCTGAGCACGCGACGCCGACCGCGACGAGGAACCTCGGTGGCCGGGCGGTCGCAACCATGCCGACGGTGCGCGAACCGTTCGGTGCGCCCACGGCACCTGGCGGTCATCCGTTCATCGGGCCGAGCGACTCGAACACGTTCTCGTTTCCATCCCTTCTACAAGGACGTGAAGGAGAGCCGGTGGCACACGCGACAACCGACACCTCACAGTGCCTTTCGGTCCGCGGACTGGCAGTGCGCTACGGAAAGAACGTGCAGGCCCTGCACGACGTCAGTCTCTCGGTCCCACCAGGCACGGTGGTCGCGCTCATGGGCGTCAACGGTGCAGGCAAGACCACGCTGGCACGCAGTGTGACGGGGATGCTTTCGTTCCACGGTGGAGTCATCAGCGCGGGCGAGATCCTCTGGGAGGGACGATCCATCGCCGGGCGCGGCCCGCGCGACATCGTGCGCGGCGGGATCAGCCAGACCCTCGAGGGGCGTCGCGTCTTCGCCGAGCTGACCGTCGCCGAGAACCTCACCGTGGGCGGCATCACGCAGCGCAACGACGCCGAGCTGCGGCGGCGGACCGAGCAGATCCTGGAGATGTTCCCCGTGCTGGCGGAGCGCAGTGACCAGCACGCGGGGTACCTGTCCGGGGGTGAGCAGCAGATGCTCGCCATCGGACGTGCCCTCATGCAGTCGCCGAGGCTGATCGTGCTGGACGAGCCGTCGCTCGGCCTGGCACCCAAGGTGGTTTCCCAGGTTCGCGACACCATCGCGGCGATCCGGGAGGCGGGCACGAGCGTGCTGCTCATCGAGCAGAACGCGACGATGGCGCTGGGTGTCTCCGACTACGGCTACGTGCTGTCGCACGGTCGGGTCACCAAGTCGGGGCCCAGCCAGGAACTGCTCGAGGATCCGGAGATTCAGGCGTTCTATCTCGGACTCGACGAGGACTCGCAGGACTTGGCGCCGAGCGGAGGCCAGGCATGACCGAACAACCGCTGTTGCTCGAGGTGCGCGAAGTCGGCCTCTCCTTCGGTGGAGTCCATGCCATCCGCGACGTGAGCTTCGAGGTTCGCCAGGGGGAGTTCTTCGCGATCATCGGACCGAACGGCGCGGGCAAGACCTCGATGCTCAACGTGCTCAACGGGGTCTACCAGCCCAGCCACGGCGAGGTCTTGTTCGCGGGGAAGTCGCTGATCGGTCGCAGGCCGCCGACGATCGCGTCGCTGGGCATCGCGCGCACCTTCCAAAACCTCGCCCTGTTCGACGAGATGACGGTTCTGGACAACGTCGTCCTGGGACGACACCACACGATGCGTGCGGGCATCCTCAGCGGTGGGTTGTGGTTCGGCCGTGCCCGGCGCGAGGAGCGTCAGGCACGGGCCGCCTGTGAGCCGCTCCTGGAGATCATGGGCCTCGGCGAGTTGCGCGACCACGAGGTCCGCGATCTGCCGTACGGCGTCAAGAAGCGGATCGAACTGGCGCGGGCGCTTGCCATGGAACCCCGGCTGCTCCTGCTCGACGAACCGGTGGCGGGGCTCAACAGCGGCGAGAGCCGCGAACTCGCCGAGTGGGTACTGCAGGCCAAGGAGCGGCTGGGCCTCACCGTCGTGATGATCGAGCACGACATGGCCCTGGTCCGGCGCTACGCCGACCGGGTGCTGGTGCTCGATTTCGGGGAGGTCATCTGCTGCGAGTCACCCGAGGCGGCCATCTCCGACCCCAGGGTGATCCGCGCCTACCTGGGTGGCAGCGACGAGGACATCGTGCGCAAGGCCGTGAGCAGTGGGGCCGTTGCCGCTTCGCAGCAGGGAAAGGAGGCGCGGTCGTGACCGAGCAACTTCAGGTCCTCGTCGGGGGAATCACGCTGGGTTGCCTCTACGGGCTGCTCGCGCTCGGTTTCGTCGTCGTCGCCCGATCGACCGGGGTGCTCAACCTGACACAGGGCGCCTTCGTCGTCATGGGCGCCTACTTCACCTACGCCGCCAGCCGCACGCTGAATCTGCCGTTCCCGGTCGCGGTGTTGCTCGCCGTGCTCGCCACGGCGGGTATCGCGGTGCTGCTCGAGGCGTTGATCGTCCACCGGATCGCGAACTCGAACCTGTTCACGCCGATCCTGGTCACGTTCGGACTGTTGATCCTCATCCCGCCCATCTTCTACGGCGTCTGGGGCACCAAGCCCTTGGCCATCGCCGATCCGTGGGGCCTGGCTCACGTCCGGTTGGGGCCGGTGGCGGTGACTCACCGCGACATCGCGGTCGTGGTGGTCACGGCGGTGCTGCTGGTGGCGCTCGCGCTCTTCCTGCGGCGCACCCGCCTGGGGCTGGCCATGCAGGCTACGGCCGTCGATCCGGAGGCGGCGCTGGCCCAGGGCATCAGCGACCGGCTGGTGCACCGGTTGTCGTGGGCGCTCGCGGGTTCGTTCGGCGCCGTGGCCGGGATGTTCCTCGCCACCGCGGCAGGCGGTGGCGCACGGCCGGGCCTGGAGTTGTACGCCCTGCTGGCACTTCCGGTGATCATCCTGGGCGGCATCGAGTCCCCGCTGGGCGCCGTGGTGGGCGGTCTCGTCATGGGCATCGTCCAGCAGTTCGCCGTTGCCACGGTCCCCGAGAGCTTCGGCAAGGGCTTCTCCGAGGTGATCCCGTACATCGTCATGATCACCATTCTGCTGGTTCGCCCCCAGGGGCTTTTCGGGACACGGAAGGTGAGGAGAGCGTGATGACCTCGCAGCAGGCAGTATCCGCCGAGCCCGTCGAGGTGCCCGAAAAGGCCCGTGAGGCGGCCAACCCGCGGCTGGTCGGTTCCCGCTCGGCCCGGTGGGGCCTCGTGGCGCTGCTGGTGCTGATCGTCGCGTTCCCGATGAACTTCGGGGACACCTACTGGCTGGGCGTGCTCAACGCGACCGGTACCGCCGCCATCGCCGCGGTGGGCCTCAACGTGCTGACCGGGTACGCCGGGCAGATCTCGCTCGGCCACGCGTTCTTCGTCAGCGTCGGGGCGTTCACCACCCAGTACGTGGGGGGAACCATGGGCCTTCCCATGGTGGTCTGGCTCCCCGCGGCCGCGCTCGCAGGCGGGATCTGCGGTGCGCTCGTGGCGCCGTTCGCGTTGCGACTCAAGGGCCCCTACCTGGCGATCGTGTCACTGGGACTGGTGTTCCTCGGGATCTTCCTCGGTCGCAACCTGCCGTCGATCACGGGCGGGAACGAGGGAACCGTCGTCTCGGCGCGTGCGACCCTCGGTCCGATCGACTTCGAGCAGTTGCAGCTCGGCTCGATCTACTTCCTGCGTGAGCAGAGCCTGTTCATCCTCATCTGGGGCTGCCTGGCGCTGGTGCTGCTGTTCACCGCCAACGTGATGCGCACCCGAGGGGGACGCGCGATGCAGGCGGTGCGTGACCACGACATGGCGGCCGAGGTGCTGGGCGTGAGGATGATGCGCACGCAGGCGAACGCCTTCATCCTCTCGACCGCCATCGCGGGGCTGGCCGGTGGCCTGCTCGCCGTCAACCTGCAGTACATCCGCCCGGACAACTTCGATGTCAACCTGTCCGTTCAGTACCTGGCGATCATCGTCATCGGCGGCCTCGGATCGACCTTCGGCCCGGTGCTGGGTGCGATCTTCGTCAGTATGGTCCCGGTCCTGGTCGACAACTTCTCCGACAAGCTGCCGTTCATGGGGACGCCTGGCAGCGATGGACTGTCCACAACGGATCTCAACCTGATCCTGTACGGCAGCCTCATCGTCGCCTTCCTGCTGCTGGAGTCCAAGGGCCTGGTGGCGCTCCTCGGCCGTGCGCGCCGGGCCCTCCAGGCTCGCCGATCCGTCGCAAACCCAGCGTAACAGCGCTGTTACCATCCGAAAGGGACACACAATGAAGCGACGTCTTCTAACCAGCGGCGCCGCGGCCTTAGCGTTGGCCACGGCACTCACCGGCTGCGCCGCGCAGAGTACCGACAGCTCCTCGGGAGGCGGAGCCGATGGGTTGGCCGCCGTGCCAGGGTTCGACCCCGACCAGGGCACCATCAAGGTCGGCAACATCCTCGCTTTGAGCGGGCCTATCGCCGCGGGTGCCAAGGAGCAACTGGTCGGGCAGAACGCGTGGTTCGACAAGGTGAACTCGCAAGGCGGTGTCGCGGGCAAGTACAAGATCGAGCTCGTCACCGCCGACAACCAGTACAACGCCCAGTTGGCGGTGCAGGCCTACGAGAAGATCCGTGGCGACATCGTCATGTTGTCCGGCGTCCTCGGCACCCCGTCGGTGAAGGCGCTCGTGCCGCTGATGATGCGCAACGACGGCAACGCCGTGCCGAGCAACCAGGACGCGAACATCAAGGACGAGCCGAGCCTCGTGCCGATCTTCGGCTCGTACCAGACCAACGTCGTCAACGCCATCTCCTACCTCAACAGCTCCGGCCGTGCGAAGGCCGACTCCGCGAAGTACTGCGCCCTGGTCATGGAGAACGACTGGGGTGACGCCGTCGTCGAGGGCATGGAATACGTCACCGGCAAGCTCGGTAGCAAGGTCACCGAGGTGCAGCGGTTCAACCCGACCGACACCCAGTTCACCGCCCAGATGCAGGCCCTGAAGAGTGCCCAGTGCTCGGTGGTGACCTTCGGTGGCGCTGAGGGCAACACACCCTCGATGGTGGCGGCGGCCAGCCAGCTGAACTTCGCTCCCACCTGGGTGTCGGAGTTCATCGCTCACAACATCGGCTTCGCCGACATGCCTGAGGTGGCCAAGTACCTGGAGTCGAACTTCGTGTTCACCGGCCCCGGTAACGACCTGGAAGACACCTCGGTCGAGGGCATCAAGAACTTGAAGGAAGCCATCGGGGACAAGCCGGTCACTCTGCAGTACGTCTACGGCTACATGCAGGCGGTCACCACGACGACGGTTCTGGAGAAGGCCATCGAGATGGGTGACCTGAGCGGCAAGGGCATCCGTGAGGCGATCGCCAGTATCGACACGTTGACGTTCCAAGGGCTCAACGGTGAGGTGAAGCTCGGCGAGACCCGGATCCTGCCTCGCACCACCACCCTGTACCAGTTCAAGCCCACCGCCGAGAACAAGTACGGCCTGAAGGCGGCGGAGGTGCAGTACGAGGCGCCGGAGGGCTTGCCCGACAAGTTCTGAGTTCTCGCTCGTTCGCCGGCCGCCGGGTAACCCGGTGGCCGGCGAACGCTGATGTCTCGATCGAATCGCGAAGCGGCACCCGGATCACAGCGCCGCAACAAGGCAAGTGTTGCGGCTGTCGAATGACGAGCAGGCCACAGGAGGGCAGCTGCAATGGGAACGGAAAGTCTCGAGGCCGCGATCAAGCGTGCGGAATCCCCGGTGGAGCTACTGCGTCACTCGACCGTTCGCCCGCACACGTTCCCGGTCAAGCCGGAGTTCACGAACTGGCGCTCGGAGCAGCGGGCGTGGCGCGCCTCGTGCGCGTTGCTGGACCAGTCGCACCACATGACGGATCTCTACCTCAGCGGTCCGGACGCGCTGCGGCTGCTGTCCGACTTCGGGGTCAACACGTTCGCGAACTTCACTCCCGGCAAGGCCAAGCAGTACGTCGCCGTCAACGGCGACGGGTACATGATCGGCGACGCCATCCTGTTCCACCTCGAGGACGGGCGGTTCGACCTGGTCGGTCACCCGACCGTGCCGAACTGGTTGCAGTACAACGCCGAGGCCGGTGGCTACGACGTCACCATCGAGCGGGACGAGAACTCCGCCGACCGGCCGTCCGGCCCTCCGACGGTCTACCGCTTCGAACTGCAGGGTCCGACGGCGAAGCCCCTCGTCGAGAAGCTCACCGGCCGCCCGCTGCCCGCCGTGAAGTTCTTCCACATGACCGAGTTCACCATCGCGGGTCATCGGGTGCGGGCGCTGCGGCACGGCATGGCGGGCAGGCCCGGCTTCGAACTGTTCGGTCCGTGGCACGAGGGTGATGACGTACTCGCCGCGCTCCTGGAGGCGGGTGAGGAATTCGGCCTCGTGCGGGCGGGAGCCAAGGCCTATTCCACGGCCAACCTGGAATCGGGCTGGGTCCCGACGGTGGTGCCTGCCATCTTCGGTCCCGAGCTGACGGCGTACCGCCAGTGGCTGGGCGCCGATGCGCTCGGATCACTGGGCGGCAGCATGAACTCGCCGCAGATCAGTGACTACTACGTCACGCCGTACGACCTCGGCTACGGACACACGGTCAAGTTCGATCACGACTTCCTTGGCCGGGCGGCCCTGGAACGGGTGGCCGCCGGTTCCCACCGCACCAAGGTCACATTGGTGTGGCACCCCGATGACGTCGCCGCTGTGTTCCGGTCTCTGGCCGAGTCGGGGGTCCCGGCGAAGTACATCGAGTTGCCGAAGTCCCGTTACGCGTTCTTCCACGTGGACACGGTGCTGCGGGGCGGGCAAGCGGTCGGCCTGTCGCTCGACGTCGGCTACATCGCCAACGAGCAGGCGTTCGTGTCGCTGGCGACGGTCGATGCCGAGGTCGCCGAGCCGGGCACCGAAGTCACGGTGCTGTGGGGCGAGGAGCCCAACTCCACCAAACCCGCCGTCGAACGGCACCGGCAGGTCGAGATCAGGGCCACGGTGGCTCCCGCACCGTATGTCCAGGAGGTCCGCCAGTCCTACCGCACGTCCTGACAGCCGTGGGTCGACGTGCGAACCGCTGGACGGTTCGCGGGAAACTCGACGACGGCCGCCACAACTTGTCACCAGCACGGTCGGCGGTGCGGTCGTCTCCCCACCCGCGAGATCACCTCCGGGTGGGGCGGTAACCGATGCTCCAACCTCCAGGGTCGGGGCGAAGCGTACGTGGGCGGGGCCGACCGGCTCCGCGCGCGGCGTTCAGCTCCCGGCCGTGGCGGGGACGGGAGTCGCCGCCACCGGTTCGGCTGCCTGCTGCCTACCTGATCTGAACGCGGCGGCCGCCGCCGCGGTGGCGACGAGCGTGGTGAGCCCGGCGACGAGCAGCGCCTGTGGCGGCCCGAACCGCTCAGCCAGCCAGCCCAGCAGCGGCGCGCCGACGGCTCCGGCGGCCGCGGCGACGGTGCCCTGGACGGCGAGGACCCGGCCGCGCATCCCCTCGTCGGAGTCAAGTTGCAGCCGCGTGCTCTTCGCGGTGTCGATGAGCACGGCTCCCGCGGCGATCGGCAGGATCATGGCCGCGAAGCCCACCAGGTTGGGCAGGAAGCCGCTGATGGCCTGCAGCACGCTGGTGAAGGCGGCGGCACCGAGCAGCAGCGGGATCGTGAGCTCCCGGAAACGAGCGGTCACGACGCCGCCGACCACGGTGCCGACGGCGAACACCGACGAAAGCACACCGTAGCCCGCCGCGCCGGCTCCCAGCGGTCCTTCCGCCATGGCCGCCATCGTCACCTGGTAGTTGCGGCCGAGGCTGGACAGCACGAACCCCAGCGCGAACAGCAGCAACAACGCCCGCTGCCCGCGCACGTAGGTCAGTCCTGCCCTGACACCCGCGAGTTCGGGGTCGCTCACCGCGATCGGGTAGAACTCACCGGCGCGCATCACGAGGACGGTCACGATGACGGCGACGAAGGTGGCCGCGTTGACCAGGAACAGCAGCGGTTCGCTGGCGACCGCGACGAGCACCCCTGCCAGGCTCATGCCGAGCACCCTGCCGATCGAGTTGACGATCGAGTTCCACGCCAGCGCGTTGCCGAGGTCGTTTCTGGGCACCACCTGGCTGGCGAAGCGGCCCAGCGCGGGCCCACCGAAGGTGCCGACCAGCCCGGACAGTGCCGTGAGGGCGTAGATGGCGCCCACCGGCAGGCCCTTCCACACCACCAGCGCCAGCAGCAGCGCCAGCACCAGGTGCGTGCTCTCCGCGATCAGCACGATCCGCCGGGGCGGGAACCGGTCGGCCAGTGCGCCTGCCCAGGGCCCGATCAGCAGCGCGGGCAGGGTGCTGAGCAGCACCGAGATGCCCAGTGAGGTGGCGGAGCCCGTCATGGCCAGCACCACCCAGTTCAGCCCGAGCACCTGCATCCAGGTACCGGTCACCGAGACCAGGTCGGCGCTCGCCCACAGTCTGTAGTTGTGGTTGCCTAGTGCGCGAAACACGGGCGGCAGTTGTCGCCGCAAAGCTGCTTCCTCCAGCCGGGGCAGGGCACACCGACGCGGCGGTGACCCGGAAGAACAGACATCAGCACCGGTCGTCGATGGCCGGGCGTCAACACGCTAACCGGTGCCAGACCGCGGTTTCGCAGTTCTAAACCTGTGGCGATGCCAACATCGCCGCGCCGTAACGCGCGGGATTACTCGGCCGGCGCTCAGCGGGAGCCGGCCTCATGCTGGTCGAGAAAGTACTGGACACACAGGGTGGTCGACTGACACATGACTAACACGGCCGTCACGGCGAGTTTCGCGCGCGGTGAGGCGAAAATCTCAAGCCACCCGGACCTCGGGGCCGACCCGGCGGCGCGCCCCCACATTCGCGAGCGGTCGCGAAGGCGCTACATCCTCGATGCCTGGTCGCACCCCCGGCCGGTCACTGCTCGCGGGCTGCCCTGCCCGCCGCCTCGCCGCCGCTTTGGACGTCGGACAGCGCCTGCTCCGGCACCGGGGGAACTGCCCGACGGATCCGGTCGGCTCCGGCGTAGCCGGCAAGCGCGGCCACGGCCGAAAGCGCGATCCCGGTGACGGTCGCCGCAAGCCAGGACGGCAGCACCCTGCTCAACGCGAGGCTGAGTCCGTGGACGAAGGCGGCACCGGCGTACAGGGCGAGCACGCACGCGAAAGCGACGAGCGCTCCGCCGAGTCCCGCCTGCGTGGCCTTGGTACGCAGTTCCCGCAGCGCGTCGTGCAGTTCGTCGCGCACGAGCGCACCGACCTGCTCGGAAACCTCACTGACCCGGTCGCCGCCCTGCCTGTCCGCCATCGGGATCTCCTCGTCGTCTCGCGGGAGCTGCGTTCCCGCCATCGATACCCGCGCACCCGAACCCGCAAACGGCCGGTGCGGCACGCGCTGCGGCACCAACAGGCGGTTCGGCCGAACAGTCACTCGCCCAAATAGCGGCCCTGCTCACCCCGGGTGGGCAGGCGAAGATCGCCGACCCAGGGTGCTCGAGGTGCTCCGGCATCGGGTCCCCTGTGGCGAGCGCCCGGTGCATCTGCACGAACTGCTGTGCGGCTCGAACCACGACCGCGATCGAAACGCCGAGCCCCACCCAACGCGGCGCAGGGCCCGCGGTCGGTGCGCACCAGGAACGCCGCGAGGATGCGTGCCACGAATGCTGCTTCGAGCGCTTCGCGACGCCCGATCGAGGTGTTCGAGAACAGCAGGAAACCTCCCTGCCGAGCCGGTTCGGCACCGGGCAGTTCTCGGGTGAGGTTCACCTGAATGTCCAGTGGCGTGGGTAACCGACTTCGAGCGGGCCCCGAGCAACCGGACCGAGTCGAAGGCCGGCCAAGCCTTACCGCGGGTCGAGACCAGGTGCAGCGAGGTGGTACCTGATCACCGGTTTGGCGACACGTGTCACGGCTCCTTCAGTCCGGTGAGCCTGCACAGCGCGGAGAACCCGGCCGCGGTACCCGGCCAGTGCCGCCGCAGCGCCAGCGAGCCCGCCTTTCGCGCGGTGGAGCGCAGCACCACGGTGACAACGATCGCGTCGTCGGCGTGGCCGAGCACCGGGATGAAATCGGGCACCAGGTCGATCGGCAACGCCAGGTATGCCAGCAGCAGCCACAGCCGCAACCGCACACCCAGTGGCAGCTCACGGTCGGTCGCGAGCCTGCGCACCAGCCGCAGCAGGTCGGGCAGCAGCCGCATGGCCTCGTTCAGCGACCGCCCGCGCGGGTTCGCCAGCACCAGCACCAGCACCAGCGCCAGCCACACCACCACGAGGGCCGCGGCCGAGACGACCAGCGGCCCCCACCACGAGTCCGTCATCGCCGCCGCCGCGGGCGCACCACCGGGGGCGGCGAACTGGACGAACCGACGCCGGACACCTGGGCAGCATAGCCGCGCAGGTCGGCGATCACCGGGGCGCGGAACGCGGCCACGGCAGCGAAGGGCAGCGGTGCGCGTGTCACGCACACCACCGCGTCACGGTTGCGTCACGCGCGGCGAGACAAGGCATGGCCACGGGTAGGGTTTCGCCGCACCGAGTTCAACGAGAAAAGGGAACACCGCGATGAGTCAAGGCCCGACGAGACCTGCGGTGCTGGGCGCCAGAGACGCGGAGTCGTTGGTCGCCGACGCGCGGCGCGCGCTGTGGGTCATGGTCACCTTCGTCGCGGTGCTGTGGATCGTGCAGGTGGTCAACTGGGCCAACGACTACCGGCTCAGCCTGGAGTACGGCATCCTCGCGCGGGACGTCGACTCGCTGCCCACCATCCTCAGCTCACCGTTCCTGCACTTCAGCTGGGGGCACATCGAGGGCAACTCGGGTCCGCTGTTCGTGTTCGGTTTTCTCGCCGCGCTGCGGGGTGTGCGGAAGTTCCTCGGCGTGACCGCGCTGATCGTCCTCGTCAGCGGTTTCGGTGCGTGGCTGACCCACCCGCCCGACACCGTGGGGGCGGGCGCGAGCGGTGTGGTGCTCGGCTATTTCGGCTACGTCCTCGTGCGCGGCCTGTTCGACAGGCGTGGCGTGGACATCGTCATCGGGCTGGTCATGGCACTGTGTTTCGCCTACCAGTTCTCGGTGCTGGTGCCGGGCGAGGCAGGCATCAGCTGGCAGGCACACCTGTTCGGCTTCCTCGGCGGTGTGCTGGGCGGCTGGGTTTTCCGTGACCGTCGAGACAAGGCCGCGACCAGCGAGGTGGCCACGGCCCCGCCCGCCGACACCGAACCGGCCACGCAGGTGAGTCCGACCGTCCACAAAGCTGACGACGCGCTCGGCTAGAACGCCGCGCATCCGGCCGAAACCCGGATGCGTCGCGGTGGGCAACGGTCAGGCGCACGGGAACCACCTGGCTGCGGCGTCGGCGCGGGAACGGTGCTGCGCGAACCTGGTGCGCACCTGCTCGATGGCGGAGCCGAGCGGGAACAACTCGGTGGTGACGAGCTGGTCGTCGTGGTCGGCGCTCACCGGATGCCAGTACACCCCTTCGGCGGTGACGGTCACCTCGGGAATCAGCGACTCCATGGTCAACTCGACGCCGCTTTCGGCCACCCCGCGCCGCGCGAGAGGCCGGATCACCTGGTCGCGCCGGGGAATCCCGAGGTCGTCGAGAAACGCGTGCAGCGGCTGCTGGAAACGCAGCCGGCTCGGCGGCAACGTCGCCGCGACGCGAACCCGGAAGCCCTCCGCCAGCGCGAGCCGGATGCCCGCCACGGCACGCCGCCAGGAACCGCGACCACGGTGCCGGTCATGTGGCTCTGGATCGGCCGAGTCGAGACTGATCTGCAGCGTCAACCGATCGCGGTCCATCCGCCGCAGCGCGGCGAGCCTGCTGCCCCGCCACAGCATCCCGTTGGTGAGCAACGTGGTCGGCAGTACCGCGGTGCAGTGCGCCACCAACTCCTCGATATCAGGCAGCAGGAACGGCTCACCTCCGGTGAGCAGCAGTTCGCTCACGCCTGCCTCCGCCGCCTCGGCCGCCAGCCTGCGCACCCGGTCGGCTCCCAGCTCCCGTCTGGAAGCTCGCGGCGAGGAGCGGACGCAGCAGTAGTCGCAGGCCAGGTTGCAGTCGAAGTTGGTGTAGAGCCACAACCGCACCCCTGGCCGTTGCTGAGGGGCGAGTTCCGCCACCGGGTCCGGCGCCCGGCCGCGGCGCACGGTGGCGACACCGCCGCTGATGCCGAGCAACTCGTTGCCGGTGTGCTCGCACCACGCCGCGACGGTGTCGGCCTGCGCCGGGTCGAGCGGCACCGTGACGGTGTCACCTTCGGCCACCGCGCCGACGCGCTGCACCAGGTCGAGGATTACCACCACTGCGGCACTCCCTGCGCGCGCACGGCCGCGAACAACGACTCGTAACCGTCCATTCGCGGTGGTATCCACCGGCGCAACCCCTCCAGCTCAAGGATCGGCCGGTGCTCCGGGTTGTCCCAGTCCATCGCGAACAGCCACTCCAGCCACGGCCGGGTGCGCTCCTCACCGACATGGGGAAGTGCCGTGAAGTTGCAGTGCGAGTAGGTGGGCGATTCCCAGAACACCTCGAACGCGCCCGGCATCAGTCGCTCGCGCCCGATCGCCTCCCAGGTGTTGCTGCCGACCACTGCCGCGTCGGCACGCTCGTCGAGCACGGCGCGCAACGCGTCCAGCTCGCTGCGGCCGGTGTCGCCGTGCTTGCCGACGTCGCTGTCGTTGCGCAGCAGTTCCACATCCCGCACGTCGAGACCGGCCTCGGCCAGGTAGTGCACCGGCAGGATCGCGGCCTGCGCCGAGTCGCGGGAACCCAGCGCCAGCCGCCTGCCCTTGAGGTCGGCCAACCCGGCGAGTCCGCTGCCCGGTCTGGCGACGAACAGGCTCTGGAACACCGCGTCGGTGTCGCGCATCGCCAGTGCCCTGCATGCGCCGTCGGTGCGGCCGACGGTGCGGACCCAGGCCAGGTTGGTGTTCCACGCCAGGTCGATCGTGCCGTCCAGCAACGCCCGTACCTGGCTCGCGTAGTTGGAGAACAGCACGAAATCCATGGGGGCGGGGCCGTCGGCGAAGTAGTCGCGCATCCCTTCCCAGATCGTGACGACGTTGGGCGTGTAGGCAACAGCGCCGACGACAAGCGGCTCGTTCACGGTGTCGATCCCCTTTCCCTGGTCAGAAGAGTGGCAGCCCGGTGAGGGCCTTGCCGTAGAAGTCGTAGAGCGCGTCGGCCGTGGGAGCCATCACGTGTCCGGCCCTGGCGTCGCGGAAGTAGCGGTCGATGCCGAGGTGCTGGGAGAAGGCGGCGCCGCCACACACCCGCATCGCCGCGTCGGTCACCCGAAGCGCGGCGTCGTTGGCGGCGGCCTTGCTGCCGAGTACGTGCAGCATCGCGTCCTCGCCGGGCCGTGCCAGCGCCTCGGCGGTCTGCCGCAACATCGCTCGCATGCCGGTGACCTCGATCGACATCCGCGCCAGTTGCGCGCGAATGGTCGGTAGTGCCGACAGGCTCTGCTCGAGGTGCTGGAATGTCGCCGCGGTGGCGTGCGCTGTCGCGGCGTCGGTGGCCGCACCCGCGAGCCCTGTCGACACGGCAGCGTTGCCGAGGTTGAACCACGGCAACACGGCTTCCATCATCAGCGCGAACCCGCCACCTGCCTCGCCGAGGCGTGCGGTGGTGGGCAGTTCCACGTCGAGGGTGACGGGTGCCGACGCGTTGCCGCGCAGGCCGAGCCCGCGCCAATCGCCCGACACGGTGATGCCGGGTGTCGTGGCGGGGATCGCCACGAGGTCGACGGCGTCGCCGTGTGGGGTCAGTGTCGAGGCGACGTAGATGTCGGCGTGCCCGGCGGAGGTCACCCAGCTCTTGTCGGCGCGCACCCGCAACGTGTCACCCTCGGCCGCGGCACGCGAGACCGGTGCCCAGAAGTGCGAGCGCGAACCTCGCTCCGAAAGGGCGAGCGAGGCCAGCACCTTTCCAGCGGCCACTTCGGACAGCAGTCCGGGCATGGCGGCGGGCGCGGCCCGCGCCAGCGGCATGGTGGCGCTGACGTGCATCAGGTAGATCATCGCGGTGGAGCCGCACTCGGCCGCCAGCGCGCTGACCACGTCGGCGAACTCGTGTGGCCCGCACCCGAGTCCACCGTACTCGGCAGGCACGGTGAGCCCCAGCAGTCCCGACTCCCGCAGAGCCGCCACCGGCTCGGTGGGAAACCGTGCTTCGCCGTCGACCTCGGCGGCATGTTCGCGTGCCAGTTCCAGCACCGGGGCCAGCAGCGGGGAAAGCTTGTCGATTCCGGCGTTCACAGTGCTCCTCGTGGCTTCTCGGGTGTGTTTGGCATTGTTGTTCAACGGGATTCGCCGGGCGCTCGCCTGGGAACCAGGCCGACCACCAACAGCCCGCAACCCAACCCGAGCAGCAGGGAGAAGGTGGAACCGTTGCCTTCGAACCAGTTGGTGCCACCGCCGAGTTGCACCAACTGTGTGATCGCCGCGGCGAGGAACGCCGCGCCCGCCGCCAGCACCACGGCGCGGACGGCGAGCAGCCCACCTGCCACCGCCACCGCGCCTGCCGCCAGGAGCAGCACCAGCCCGGGCCCACGTACCTGGACGAAGTCGTAGGGCAGGTGCGAGCCGGGGGAGAGCGCGAACAACGTGCTCAGCAGCGCCCCGGCTCCCAGGGCCGCCGCTGCCTTGTCGGCGGCGGAGAGCGTCATGTCAGTCCTCTCAGCAGTCGTGCCGCGCGGCTGTTGCCCAGCGCCGGGCGCAACACGGCGTCCACCCCGAAGTGGCGGCCCGCCGCGGTGGCGAACAGGGCGAGGTGAACAAGGATCATCAGGTAGTAGGACCAGTGCCACTCGTGCGGCGCGTTGAGCACGGAAAGTGTGATCACAACGGACTGGCCGACGCCGACGACCGCCCACAGCCGGGTCGCGAGGCCCACCAGGAGAAAGGCCCCCAGCCCCGCCTCAACCAACAGGGTCACCCAACCGAACACGGCGAAGTTGGGCAGCACGACGTGCTCGACGAACCAGGCGTAGGGACCCCAGACCGGTCGATCGACGGCGAACCGGGTGAAGTAGAAGAGCCCGCCGCCACCGTCCTCGCCGAAGTCCGGCGGCACCTTCCATGCCGCGTTCTGGATCCACAGCAGCGCCACACCCACCCGCACGAAGGCCAGCAGAGCCCCTGATGCCGGCCCCGTGCCGACCGCTTGTCCGACCCGGACATTCATCGTGCGCCCTCCGTTGGCTCAGCCGTGCCACCAGCCAAGCCAACCCTTGTCCGGGTCACAAGGGCATGGCTCCTTACGGACCCCTAACGGGCGACGAGCAGTATCGGGCGCCGCCCGTTTGGAGCCGGGTCAACAGGGAATTCGAAGAGTTACCGAAGAAGGGAGCGATCCATGAAGGACACTCGCAACGAGGAGACGGCACCGTACGGCATTCCGGTGCCCGACATCTCCGACGACGCGCCGGGTGGCGAGCAGCGAACCGCCGACCGGGCAGACCTGGCACCGCGATCCGCCGGTTCGTCACGGCCACGAAGCTCCGACGACGAGGGGCCGTCACAGCGGCACTGAAACCGCCGAAGCGGCATCGCCCGCCGACACCGACACGGACACCAACACGGACACCGACACCGACACCGACACCGACACCGGCACCCGCACGGATGGGACTGGGCCAGCACGGAAGCGGGCCGCAGGGTCCACCCGACCGGGCGCGGTCCCGACACGGTTGCGGCGGCAGCCGCGCGGCCCCCCGCCCGCCGTGAGTGACGTTCCGCCAACCTCCCGGAGTTTCGCCAGGCCCCGTGGCGCATGAGCTGGCCTGACTGTGAGGCTTGGTCCGCTGCGGTGCTTCGCGAACCCCCGGTGCTTCGCCCGCCGTGGCGCATTGGCCTGGTCCGTGAGGCTTGGCTTCAGCACGGCGTTTCGCCAACCCCCGGAGTTTGCCAAGCCCGGTGGCGCTTTGGCTCGGCCTGGCCGTGAGGCTTGTCGGCCTGCGGCCCGTGGTGCACCGGGCGAGGTGGAGCGACCCGCTGCGGCGCTTCGCGAACCCCCGCCGCTTCGCCTGCCGTGATCGCGACGGCTGAGACGCAGGTCACGTACCTAGCGCTCGATAAATAGCTAGTCTCGGGCTGGCCGTTGCGAGAGGAAGGTGCCCGAGGCGTATGGTGCGGACCAGGTTCTGTGATGTCTTCGGGGTCGATTACCCGATCGTTCAAGGCGGGATGCAGTGGGTGGGCAGGGCCGAGTTGGTGGCCGCTGTCGCCAACGCCGGTGGCCTCGGCTTCATCACCGCGCTGACCCAGCCTTCGCCCGAGGACCTGGTCGCGGAGATCTCCCGATGCAGGGACATGACCGACAAACCGTTCGGCGTGAACCTGACGATCCTGCCCTCGATCAATCCGCCGCCGTACGCCGAGTACCGCGACGCGATCATCGAGTCCGGCGTACCTGTGGTGGAGACCGCGGGCTTCAACCCCGCCGAGCACCTGCCCGCCTTCGCCGAGGGCGGCGTCAAGGTGCTGCACAAGTGCACCAGCGTCCGGCACGCCGTGAAGGCGCAGGAACTGGGCGTCGACGGCGTCTCCGTCGACGGGTTCGAGTGCGCGGGCCACCCCGGCGAGGACGACGTGCCCGGCCTCGTGCTCGTCCCTGCCGCGGCCGAACGCATCGACATCCCGATGATCGCCTCCGGGGGCTTCGGCGACGCACGCGGACTGGTGGCGGCACTCGCGCTGGGGGCGGACGGGATCAACATGGGGACCCGGTTCGTCGCCACCGTGGAAGCCCCCGTGCACGACAACGTCAAGCGCAGGCTCGTCGAGGCCACCGAGCGCGACACCGAACTGATCTTTCGGCAGCTGCGAAACACCGCGCGCGTCGCGCGCAACAGCGTCAGCACCGAAGTGGTGTCCCGGCTGGCCGCGGGCGGTGCGTTCGAGGATGTGCGCGACCTCGTCGCCGGTACCCGCGGGCGCAAGGTGCTCGAAGTGGGCGACCTCGAACTGGGGATCTGGACCGCGGGTCAGGTGCAGGGAATCATTCACGACATCCCGACCGTCGCCGAGTTGATCGACCGAATCGTCACCGGCGCCCGTGAGCTGATCAACGACCGGCTCGCGGCAGTGGTGCGCTGAGCCAGGAAGGAACGAGCGGCATGGACATCAGCAACGGGGTCGCCCTGGTGACCGGTGGCGCGTCGGGTCTCGGCCTCGCCACCGTGCGCGAGCTGCACGGCAAGGGCGCGAAGATCGCCGTGGTCGACCTGCCGTCGTCGCAGGGCCACACCGTCGCCGACGAACTCGGCGACGGTGTCGTGTTCGCGCCCGCCGACGTCACCGACGAGGATCAGGTGGCGGCGGCGCTGGACGCCGCGGAGCGGCTCGGCACCCTGCGCACGGTTGTGAACTGCGCGGGCATCGGCAACGCGTTCAAGACCGTCGGCAAGTCGGGTGCCTTCCCGCTGGCCGACTTCACCAAGGTCGTGCACGTCAACCTGATCGGCACCTTCAACGTGATCCGGCTGGCCGCCGAGCGCATGGCGAAGGCCGAGCCGGAGGGCGAGGAACGCGGTGTCGTCGTCAACACCGCTTCGGTCGCCGCGTTCGACGGGCAGATCGGGCAGGCCGCCTACTCCGCATCCAAGGGCGGCATCGTGGGCATGACATTGCCGATCGCCCGTGACCTGGCCTCACTGCGGATCAGGGTGGTCACGATCGCGCCCGGACTGTTCCACACCCCGCTGTTCGCCGCCCTGCCGGAGGAGGCGATCGCCTCGCTCGGCGCGCAGGTGCCCCACCCGTCCCGGCTGGGGGACCCCGCGGAGTTCGCCGCGCTCGCCCTGCACATCGTCGAGAACCCCATGCTCAACGGCGAGACGATCCGGCTGGACGGCGCCATCCGGATGGCGCCGCGCTGATCGGGCGCGGCAGCCGGGCAGGCGAGCGCGACGAGGTGGTGGTCGGGCTCGCCGGGTATGGTCGTGGCCGCCCGGCAGTACGTTCGGTAGGTGCAGATGGCGCGAGGCGACGACACGGTGAGTGAGGTCGACTGGCGGCACTACGAGCCGCTCGACCTCACCCCCATCCTGGCGGGCGCGCTCGACGCGTTCTACGAGCACGGCTTCCACGGCACGACGGTGCGCGACATCGCCCGCAGGGTCGGGCTGACCGTGCCCGCGCTGTACTACCACCACGAGAACAAGGAGGGCGTGTTCACCGCCCTGCTGGAACTCGGCACCGGCGACGTGGCCTGGCGGGTCCGGGCGGCGGCCGCCGCGGGTGGCGAACGACCTCAGCAGCAGTTCGTCAACGTGGTGGAGGCGATCGTGCTGCACACCACGCAGCGGCTGCAACTGTCGGCGCTCGACCTGGAGCTGAGACACCTCTCCGCACGCAACCGCAGACGGTACGCGGCCAGGCGCAAGGAGATCGAGGACCTGCTGCTCGGGATCGTGCAGGCCGGCGTGCGCGACGGCGTGTTCACCGCCACCGTCCCCGAGGAGACCGCGCGCGCCGTGCTCGGGATGTGTCAGTCCATCGCCAGGTGGTACCGCCCCGACGGGCCGCTGTCGCCCGCCGACGTGGCCCGCAGGTACATCGACATCGCGCTGCTGACGGTCGGAGCGCGGCCGGGTGCCGCCGATCGGGCAGCCTCGACCGCCGCGCAGCGGCAGGCACGCTGACCCACCGCGAGCCGTCCCGCTACCCGTGGGGCCGCCACGACGGGTCACGGCCGGTCAGCGCGATGAGGCGTGTGAGCGTCGGCGCGTCGTCGGGTACCGCGACGGGTGGCCCGAACAGTCCGGGACTGCCTTCGGGATGCTCGGCGACGCTCGCGCGTACGAACTCCAGCGCCGCCGCGAGCAGGGCGGGTTCACAGCGGAAGTCCTGACCGGTTGCGACCGCGAGATCCCAGCCGTGCACGATCACCTCGTCCAGCGCCACCACTCCGGCGACCTCGCCGGGCAGCGTGACGCCGCCCGCCTCGGTCTCGCCCGACCACGCCGACTCCTCGCGCCAGGCGGACGCGAGGTCACGCAGCCGTCGCGGCACGCGGGTGCGCAGGCCCTCACCCGGACCGGCCGCGTGTGGCGGGGGAGGAGGGTCGCCGACGTGGACCGGTTCCTTGCGTGCCGCCCCGGTGAACGCCACGGCGAGGCCGTCGACATGGTCGAGCAGGTCGCCCACGGTCATTCGCTCGCACGGGGTGGGACCGCCGAGCTGGTCGTCGCGCACACCCCGCACCAACCGGGCCAACTCCTCGGTCGCCGGTGCCAGGTCGAATCTGTCAGCCATTCGCCTACCGCCTTCCTGCCGTGCCGTTGTGTCGCCGTGTCGTCGCGTCGAGTTGAATGCTGCCGGCCCGCACCGACATTTCCGGCGCGGCGACGAGTTCCGGTCCTCGCCGGTGTCTACCCGGCGACGGCGTAACCGCAGGCGGAAGGTTGGATGTCATGGCGAAGGTGCTGTACTCGTGCACGATGTCGTTGGACGGCTTCATCGCGGGTCCCGGTGGCGACATGTCCTGGCTCACCGAACATCTCGGCCCCAACCCGACGGTGGAAGGGTTCATGGCCAGGATCGGGGCGCTGCTCGTGGGCAACCGCAGCTTCCGAGGCGACGACCCACACCGGGGAACACCGAAGGAGGGCAAGCCGTTCGGAGGGGGCTGGAGCGGCCCACAGTTCGTGCTGACCCACAACCCGCCGGACACCCCCGTGCCGGGCACCACGTTCGTCGGTGACCTGAACAGCGGCCTCGCCCAGGCCAAGGCCGCGGCGGGAGACGGCTACGTCAACGTCATCGGAGCCAGTGTCGCCGCGCAGTGCCTCGCGGCCGACGAACTCGACGAGTTGCTGGTGCTCGTCGCGCCGGTGCTGCTCGGTGACGGAGTGCGGCTGTTCGACCAGCCAGGAGGCACCAGGGTGCGGCTGGAACGGCTGGGCCTCACCCACACCCCGCACTCCACGGACCTGTGGCTGCGCGTCGTGCGGTAGTCCCGCGCGTCAGTCCCGGTCGGCGGGCTGCACCCGCAACGGCACCGACACCGCGCCCACCTCCGGCATCCTGGCGCCCTCCACCTCGCCCGCGAGTTCGAACCGGCGGGTGCCCGCCAGCAACGTCCGCAGCGCCACCAGAATCCCGAGCCTGGCCAGCGGCATTCCCGCACACCGGTGCCTGCCCCTGCCGAAGGCCAGATGCTCGTGGATGTTGCTGCGGCCCAGCCGGAAGCTGTCCGGCTCGGTGAAGACCTCCTCGTCGCGGTTGGCCGACGCGTAGGCCAGCGTGACGGGCTCGCCGGGCCGGACGGTGCGGCCGTGCAACGTCAACTCCTGCGACACCGTCCGCGCGAACCCGCGATAGGGGGTGTAGAGCCGCAGGAACTCCTCGATCGCCCCGGGGAGCAGTTCCGGCCGGGCGCGAAGCTGTCGCTGCAGCGCCTGGTCGGCACACAGGTGGACACAGATCGACCCGAGCAGGATCGGTGGGGCCACCATTCCCACCACCAGCGACTGCCGCAGCGCGCCCACGATGTGCTCGCGGTCCAGCGGAAGGCCCCGGTACCGTTGCGCCAGCAGCGAGCTGGCAGGGTCGGTGTCGACCGGTAGCGGTCGCCGCTGCCGCTGCGCCACCAGTTCACGGGCGATGCCGTACATGTGCTCGCTGTGCTCGTTGACGGCGGCGCTGTCCTGCGCCCGCCAGGCGTTCACCCATCGCGCGGCCGTGCGGGCGAGCATGGGAGCCACCTCGGGGTCGAGATTGAGCCATTCCACCGTGACCCACGCCGGGAACCGCGCGCCGAACTCCTGCGCCACATCGCCCTGCCCGCGCCGCAGCATCGGTTCGAGTTCGCGGCGGGCGTGCTCGGCCAGCGGGGCCTCCATCGCTGCGATCCGCTGCCGCCGCAACGTGCGGTCCAGCGCCCTGCGGTACGGGGTGTGCTCCGGCGCGTCGAAGTTGAGCGGCGGCCTGCGCAAGCCACGAGGGTCGCTGGGTACCACGGCGCGCACCGAGGACAGGAACGTGGTCGAGTCGCCTGCCGCCGCTTTCACGTCGGCGTGCCTGCTCAGTGCCCAGTGACCGCCGTAGGCGCTGCTGTAGGCGAGCGGGCAGTGCGCCCGTAGCCGCGCGTACATGGCGTACACGTCGGCGGGCGCCTGGCTGCGCGACGGGTCGAAGTCGTCGAGCGGTGCGGTCACGGCGCCGCCCGCCGGGCCGAGGGTACGAACCGCATGGGAACGGAGTTCGTGCCCCACTCCGCCCACTTGGCCATCACGATCGGCCCGGACACCGCGAAGTCGCTGGTGCGCGCCAGCGCCTCCCGCAGCGTCTCGACGAGCATCATGCGCGCGAGCGGGGCGCCGGGACAGCTGTGCACGCCCGCTCCGAAGGAGATGTGCTCGCCGAGATTGGGGCGGTCGAACACGAAGCTCTCGCCGTCGGGAAAGACCCGCTCGTCCCTGTTGGCAGAGGTGTAGACCAGTGCGATCGGCTCGCCTGCCCTGATCAACCTGCCGCCGAACACGACGTCGCGGCGCGCGGTGCGCGCCATTCCCCGGTAGGGCCCGTACAGCCGCAGGAACTCCTCCACGGCGGCGGGTATGCGGTCCGGCCGCTCCCGCAGCGTCCTCGCCAGCTCGGGGTCGCCACTGAGATGCACGAACATGTTGCCGATGAACACACTGGGCGCCACCATGCCGGTGACCAGCAGCTGGCGGACACAGCCGAGCACCATGTCGGCCGGCAGCGGCTCGCCCTCGTAGGTGGCATGCATCAGCGCGGTCGTCAGGTCGTCGCCGGGGTCCATCGGGCTGGTTCGGCGCTCGTCGATCACCGCCTGCGCGATCTCGTAGAGCTTGCCGCTGAGCCGTTTCACGTTGTCGTCGTCCACCGCGATGATCGCGGCGACGTACTCGGCGCTGATCTGCTTGATCAACGCCGAGAGCTCTCTGGGCAGGTTGAAGAACTCCGCGAACACCATCGCGGGGAACTTCTGCGCGTAGTCGACGCTGATGTCGCCCGAGCCCGCCTCGATGAGCGGGGCGAGTTGTTCCGCGGCGAGCGCCCTGACCTTCGGGTGCAGTGCCCGCATCTTGCCGGGGGTGAAGAACCGGTTGATCACCCGCCGGTAGGCCGTGTGCTCCGGCGGGTCGAGATGCAGCGGTGGCCGCCTGCCGGTGAACGCGAACTTGGGCACGGTGTTCTGCACCGACGTGGTGAAGGTGTCCGTGTCGCGCAGCACCCGCCTGACGTCCTCGTGGCGCAGCAACGCCCAGAACCCGCCGTCGAAGGTCGTGCTGTAGGCGACGGGGCAGCGCGAGCGCATGTCGCGGTACAACTCGTGTGCGCTGGTGAACGTCTCCGGCCGCAACGGGTCGAAGTCGCTTTCCGGTTCGCGCTCGCGGTCACTGGGTCGCGGCGTCATCGTGGCTCCTCGTCGGCGGGTCGGCGGTTCACTGGCTGGAGAGCAGTTGCTTGAGCTGCGCCGCCTGTTCCGGCGAGACCGCGGCGGGACGCTCGAATCCCTGCGGAAGTCCCTTGCCGTAGGGCGAACCCGCACCCGAGACCTCGGCCAGCAGGCCACTGCCCTCCTCGGAGAGCAGGAAGTGCGCGAACAGCTTGGCGGCATTGGGGTGCTCGGAGCCCGCGGTCAGCCCCAGACCGATTTCCGGGCCGGTCGTCGGGCCGGGGATCGTCGTGTCGACGGGTGCACCCGACTCGCGGAGGTTGCGCACGATGGCCTCGACGCCGGGGTGGCCGAGCGCGAACTCACCTGCCGCCACCGCCTGGGTGCCCGGTACCGCACTGTTCTGCCAGGCCGGGTTGTTCGCGGCGACCCCGCGCAGGAAGTCGTCGCCGTAGTTCTGCCGCATCAGGTGCCAGAACGCGAGGTTGGCAGGCGAGGTGGCCGGGTCGGCCATGGCGAGTTTGCCCCGGTAACGGGGGTCGGCGTAGGCCTGCCACGACGACGGTGCCTGCGTCACCGTGTCGGTGTTGTAGACCATGCTGGTGGGCACGAGGCTGACGATGGCAACGTCGCCGTCCTGCGCGAGGTAGTCGGCAGGGTAGTTCTCGGGATAGCCCGGTATCCCCGCCGAGGACAGCGGGGTGAGCCAGTTCTTCTGCAGCGCTTCGGCGTAGAAGGGGGAGTAGGTCAGCAGGATCGCGTCGCTGGCCGGTGCCTTCGCGTCAGCCTCCGAGGAGAACCGCTGTGCCAGATCGGCCGACACCAGCCGCACCGGCCGCACCTGCACGCCGTACAACTCGGTGAACTTCTCGGCGACCGCGCGCAGCACCTGCTCGTCCGGAATCCCGTACAGCGTGAGCGTGCCTTCCTCCCGCGCCGCGGCGACGAGTTCCTTCAGCGCGGGGTCGGTGACCTCGGCGGTGCCCTCACCGGCGGAGGGTCCACCGCCGCAGCCCGCAAGGCCCGCCGCGAGCGCGACGGCCGCGCCGAGAACCACCGAACGTCTCGTGATCTTGTTCATGCCGTACCTCCACATCGTTGTGGCAACAAGGGTTGTGGCGAAAGGGCTGTGGCGAAAAGGACTGTGGCGAAGAGGACTGTCGCGAAGAGGGCTGTGGCGAACAGGGAATCCGCCGGCGGCGGGGACTTCGCGAGTCACACGCCCGCCACCTTGGTAGGAACACCGGTCCTGGTGGCACGCCGGGTGTAGGCGAGCACGGCTGCCAGTACCAGGCCGGTCAGCAGCACCAGCACCGTTGCCAGTGAGGCGAGCAATGCGTAGGACCCGCCGGTGAAGACCTCGAGGATGCGGAACCCGACCACGGGGTTGCCCGTGCCCGCCAGGATCGCCGAGGCGGTGAGGTCACCGACCATCCTGATGAACAGCAACGCCCAGCCCGCGACAAGGCCGGGGGTCATCAGGGGCAGGTACACCTTCCGGAATGTCCGCAGTGGACCGGCGCCGCACACCGCCGAGGCCTCGGGCAGCTCGGTACCGACTCCGCTCACGGCCGCGTCCGCGGCGATCGAGGCCTGCGGCAGGTAGAGCGCGAGGTAGCCGATCAGCAGGATGGCCAGCGTCCCGGAGAGCAGGAACGGAGCTCCGCCGAACAGCAACAGGATGCCGACGGCGATGACCATGTTGGACACCGCCGCGGGCAGTTTGATGCCCGCGTCGACGGAGGTGGCGAGCGCGGTCCGGTGGCGGGCGACGTAGAGCGCGACCGCCGCGGCCGCGAGGATGCCGATCAGCCCGCCCACGACGCCGAGTCCCAGGCTGTTGGCCAGCGCCTGGCTGGTGACGGGGTCGTCGAACACGGCCTGCCGCAACGCGGTCAGGTTCAACGAGCCCCACGAGATGTCGGGTGTCCAGAAACCGTTGAGTGACACGAGCACGAGCGCCAGCATCGGCAGCACCGTGGACAACAGCACGTAGCCCAGCATCAGCGCACGAGCGGGCCACTTCCACGCGCCCAGCTCGATCCTGCGCGCCGCTGCACCCTTCCCGCTGAACACCGCGTGCCTGCCCCGGCGCAGAATGCGCAACTGCAGCCAGTAGGCGAGGCCGACGAACGCGATCACGAAGCCACTGAGCCCCACCGCTACCTCGGTGTCCGGCGGGTAGCTGAAGGTGAGCAGTTCGACGATGCGCACCGACAGCACCTCGATGCCCGCCGGTGTCCCCACGATCGCGGGCAGCGAGAACATCCCCATGCCGAACCAGATGGCGAGCAGCGCGCCTGCGCCGAGGCTGGGTGCCACGACGGGCAAGGTGACCTTACGCAGCGTGCGCAGGGTCGCGGCGCCGCTGAGCCGCGAGACCTCCTCCAGCGAGGAGTCCAGGGTGCGAAACCCCGCCGAGGCGCTCATGAACACGAACGGCACGGCGTAGAAGGCGTACACCAGGATCAGGCCGTACCAGCTGTGAATGTTGAACGGCCCGCTGTCCACGGAGATCCCGACAACCGAGAGCGCGTCGCGAAGCCAGCTGTTGAGCAGACCGGCACGGGGGGAGAGCAGCATGACCCACCCGACGGCGCCCGCCACGGGCGGAAGCAGGAACGGCAGCAGCGGAAGCGAGTCGGTCAGCGGCCCCATCCTGGCGTCGGTCCGCTCGTTGAGCCAGGCCAACCCGATCCCGATCACCCAGGCGACCGCACTGCTGGCCAGCACGACGATCAGGGTGTTCAGCAGCAGTTCGCCGAGCCCTGGCAGCGTGAGGGTCCGGATGATCGGTCGGATCGTGAAGCCGCCGTCCACCCAGAACATGCCGACGAGCACGCGAAGCAGCGGAACCATGACGATCGCGATGAGCGCCACGCCGATCAGCAGGCTCACCGTGTCGAACGGGCCGGGCAGCCGGGAGCGCAGCCGGGTCCGCCCGCCCACCGGAGCAGGTGGCGTCGAGGTGATCACGCGTCCTCCGCGGGCAGCACCAGCACATCGACCTCGGAAACCTCGACCCACACGTCGCTGCCTGCGTCGAGCAGACCGGCTCCAGGAACCTGTACCCGCAGCTCGCGGTCGCCGATGCCGACGACCTGCTCGGTGTAGGGGCCCACGAACAGCGACGCCCGCACCCGGCCACGGAACCTGTTCGCGGCCACCGGGTCGCAGGTCGACAGGGTGCAGTTCTCCGGGCGCCACATGGCCGCGACGCGGTCGCCGACCCCGATCCGGCCCGCGCCGAGCCTGCCGGTGACGGTGCCGAGGTCGGTGTCCACCACCGCGGTGTCCGCCTTGATCGCGGTGACCTTGCCGAGCGCCTCGTTCATCGTTCCGACGAACGAGGCGACGTACCGGTTGGCCGGCCGCGTGTAGACCTCCAGCGGCGAGGCGAGCTGCACGATGCGCCCGGCCTGTAGCACAGCGATCCGGTTACCGAGTTGCATCGCCTCCGCCTGGTCGTGCGTCACGAAGAGGGCGGCGAAGCCGAGCTCTCGCTGCAGCGTCAGCAGCTCGATGCGCAGCTGTTCGCGGACCTTGGCGTCAACGTTGGACAGCGGCTCGTCGAACAGCACCAGCGAGTCGTTGCTGACCAGTGCGCGTGCCAGCGCCACCCGCTGCTGTTGGCCACCGCTGAGCTGCGCCGCGTACTGCCCTTCCAGCTCTGCGATGCCCACGAGTTTCAGCGCGGCGCGGGCCCGACGGGCGATCTCGGCCTTGTCCCGCCGTGAATCCGCGCGGCTTTGCAGCGGGTAGGCGACGTTGCTCAGCGCGGTCATGTGCGGCCACAGCGCGTAGGACTGGAACACCATGCTCACGCCGCGCCGCTCCGGCGGGACGTTGATACGTGAGGCGGAGCAGAAGCGCACCGTGCCGCCGAAACTGATGCTGCCCTCGTCCGGCGTCTCCAGGCCCGCGATCGAGCGAAGGAGTGTGGTCTTGCCGCAGCCGCTCGGCCCGAGCAGCACGACGAAGTCACCGGGCTCGACGTCGAAGGACACCTGGTCGATGGCGGGCACGGTGGAGCCGTCCCTGCGGCGGAATCGCTTCGCGAGACCGCTGACCCGCACGACCGGGTCGGGCTTGTCCCGCTTGGGTAGGACATCCATGTCCCACTCCTCCTCGAGGTCGGTCGGGCACGAGACCCGGGCCGAATGGCGCCAACACTATCGCCGATTGGTGATCCGGTCGTCAACAGATTGACGCCTAATTTGCCGCACGGCCCTACACCGGAACCAGCTCTGGTGATCTCACCAGTGCTCGCGCTTGGCCTCCGCCAGTCGCCACGCCGCCGTCGCCTGCTCGAAGGGGGTGTCGCCGTGTGCCCTGTCGCCCAACGAGTGCAGCAGCTTCGTCACGCTCGCCAGGTCGTGGCGCGTGGTCAACTCCGCCAGCTCCGGTGCACGCCTGGCCAGGACCTGCCGAAACCGCAGCTCGGCGACGGGTCCGAGGCGTTCGTAGATCTCCACGAAGACGCGTTGCGCCTTGTCGCGCTGGAAATCCCGCGGCAGCAGTTCGGCGGGCAGGTCCGGGTCCAGCCGCTGGAAATCGCGCCACTGCGCGCCGAGTTCGGTGCGGATGCGCAGCGCCTCGGCCGGGTCGATCCGGCCCGCGGTCGCCCGCCGCAGCACCGGTTCGTAGCGCTCGACGAACCCGCGGTACTCCTGGGCGAGTTCTCGAAGGTCGAAGGCGTCGGCGGGGTGCCTGCCGGTGCGGTGTCGCGGCTCGGTGCAGCGCAGCACCGTCGCCGCGCTGACGCCCAGCTCCCGCAGCGCGGCCGCCGCGGCGTCGGTCAGCTCGTGCGGGGATACCCACACGCCGTCGTACAGCGGCGCGAACCCGAGTACCCGCAGCCTCGTGCGCAGGGCGGTTCGCAGCCCGCGTTCCTCCTCGGGCACGGAGAACGCCACGACGGTCCACGCGCCGTCCCACTCCGGGGGCGAGGAGCCGAACGTCAGCATCCGGTGGGTGTGCTCGACGATCACCGCCGCCGTCCTGGGCGGGATGCCGTACGCGGTCGTGCGGCCGTCGCGGCGGACGGTGAGCAGACCTCGGGCGGCCAACCTGCGCATGGCGGTGCGAGCACCCGCGGCGGTGATGTCGAACTCGGCGAGCAGCTCCACCAGCGCGGCGGAGGGGATATGCTCCTCGCGCCAGTACCAGAAGTCACCCAGCAGCGACCTCAGCAGCTGTTGCGGTCGCGCCCCGTTGGGTCGGTGCGGTGCGGTGGTGGTCATGGCTGGGTGGGTGCTCTCGTCCGGTTCTGGCGGGCCGGCCAAGCCTACCGCTGTGCCGTGCGGATGATGTTTCGACTCCGGTTTTGCGCCGTACCGCAAGCGCCGGATCATCAAAACAGGAGCCAAATTGTGATCCCTACGTCCCCATAGTGCCGTCGGACCGGATCGGGGCCCAGCGGTATTCCGCCCCCGCCGGTGGCCCTTGCCACGGCGTGAGCAGGGCACCCGGCCACGGGCGCGACGCATACTGGTCTGTGATGGCTGGAGTGAAATCGGTACTGGCGCACCTGACCGGAAAACATGCGCGTATTCGCCCCGTGCCCCGCAAGGTGGCGCTGGTAGGAACGGCCGTGGTGATCGCCGCGCTGGTGGTGCTCAACCTGGCCAAGAACCTGCTGCCCTGGGCGGGGGTGTCGGTGAGCGTCGTCGCGGCGGCAGGGCTGCTGCTGTTCGCCCGCAGGCACGGGCTCAGCTGGGCACAGCTCGGGCTCGGCAGGGACCGGTTGCGCTCGGGCCTGCTGTGGGGACTGGCCGCGATCGCCATCGTGATCGGCATCTACGTCATCGGCGTGTCACTACCGATGACCCGGTCGCTGTTTCTCGACGCCAGGTACCACTCCGGCGTGTCGCAGGCGTTGCTGACCGCCTTCGTACTGATCCCGCTGGGCACGATCCTGCTCGAGGAAGTGGCCTTCCGCTCGGTGCTGTGGGGCATGCTGTCGCGTCACATGACCGCATGGCGGGTGCTGCTGACCTCCTCGGCGCTGTTCGGGCTGTGGCACGTACTGCCGTCGCTGCAGGTCACCGGTGCCAACCAGGGGCTGAGCGACGTCGTGTCCAGCCAAAGCCCGTGGACCACGGTGCTGGTGGTGGCGGGGACGGTGGCCTTCACCGCCGTCGGCGGCATCGTGGCGGGCGAACTGCGCAGACGCAGCGGCAGTGTGCTCGCCAGCGCGGGAATGCACTGGGCCACCAACTCCCTCGGTGTGCTGTTCGGCCTTGTGGCGTGGCAGCTGGCTGCCTGAGCCTGCCACCCGATCAGGAGAGGCGACGCGCGTCGCTGTCACCACCCCGGGTTGCTCATGACCTGCCATGATGGCGGCGTGGTGGGGTCGGTAACCGTCCGGCGGCAGGCCAAGCAGCCGGTATGGAAGCGCCTGGGTTCGCGCGCGGCCCGGCGACTGCGGGCGCTGTGGCCGCCTCGCTACAGCCTCGCCGGACTCATCGGGACCGTCGCGTTCGCGAGCGTTTCGTTCACCCCCTCGCTGCTGCCGCGAGGCTGGCTGCTGCAGGCAGCGTTCACCGGGATCACGGCCGCCGTGGGCTACGGCGTCGGCGTGGCGCTGGGCCGGCTCGTGCGGACGCTGGCGGGCACGTCCCCCTCGGCGAAGGCCCGTCGCGTCTCGTGGCTGCTGCTGGCCCTGCTGGGCATCCCGGTGCTGGCCTGGACGCTGTGGCTGGGACAGGACTGGCAGCGCAGGCTCCACCTGCTGATGGGGATGCCGCCACCCGACCCCTACGCCTGGCTGCCGATGCTCGCGGTGGCCTCGGCCGCGCTGCTGCTGATCATCGCGGCGTTTCGGCTGCTGCGCTGGCTGGTACGGGCACTCACCGCCAAACTCACCCCCCGGGTGCGGCCGCGCGTGGCGAGGGCACTGGCTGTCGCCGTGGTGTTCGTGCTGGTGGCAGCGCTGGCCAACGGCCTGCTGTGGCGGGCGCTGGTGAACGCCTCGGGCGACGCGTTCGGCACACCGGACCGCCCCGTCAGCGAGGACGTCTCCATGCCACTGGCACCGCAGCGTTCCGGCAGCCCCGCCTCACTGCTGCCGTGGGACTCACTGGGCCGTCACGGCAAGAACTTCGTCACCAGCGCGCCGACTGTCGCGCGGCTGTCGGAATTCTCCGGGGCACCCGCCCAACGGCCGGTGCGGATCTACGCCGGGCTCAACTCCGCACCTGATGTCGCCACCCGTGCCGCGCTCGCAGTGCGTGACCTGCGCAGGGCGGGCGGTTTCGACAGGAAGGTGCTCGTCGTGGCGCAGGCCAGCGGCAGCGGCACCGTGGATCCCGCCGCGGTGCAGGCGCTGGAGTACATGTACAACGGCGACACCGCCGTGGTGAGCATGCAGTACTCGTTCCTGCCGAGCTGGTTCTCCTTCGTCACCGACCGGCAGCGGGCACAGCAGACCGGTAAGGAACTGTTCGACGAGGTGCACCGGGCATGGGCGGCGCTGCCGGCGGAGCGGCGGCCGAAGCTGCTGGTGACCGGGACGAGCCTGGGCGCGTTCGGCATCGAGGCCGCCTTCGACGACCTCGCCGACGTACGCGGACGCACCGACGGTGTCGTGCTGGCGGGGCCGCCGTCGGCCGGCCCGCTGCACCAGTTCCTGGTGAATCACCGCGACCCGGGCTCCCCGCAGTGGCTGCCGGTGTACGACTCCGGCCGCACCGTGCGGTTCGCGTCCACCTCGCGGGACCTGTGGGCGCCCGAGGCGAGGTGGCAGTGGCCGCGGATGGTGTACCTGCAGCACGGTTCCGACCCGGTGGTGTTCTGGGACCCCGAGATCGCCGTGGCCCGGCCGGACTGGCTGGTCGAGCCGAGGGCTCCGGACGTTTCACCGCACCTGACGTGGTTGCCGTTGTTCACCTTCTGGCAGCTCACCGCGGACCTGCCCTACGCCCAGGACGTGCCGCCAGGCCACGGGCACAACTACCGGGCGCTCTTCGCGGACACCTGGGCGGCCGTGGCCCCGCCACCGGGTTGGACGGCCGCCGACACCCTGCGGCTGCGTTCGGTGCTGGAAACCATCGAGCGCTGAATTCGGGCGCCGGCCGCGGCGAGGTGTCGAGTTGGTGTTGGCGTGCGCGCGGCCGCTGCGGCTACAGTCTCGATGCGATCATGTCCACGCCCGCTGACGCGGGCCGCCGATGCGGGCACGCGGCCCGCTACCGAGGAGGAAACGCCGGATGCGGGCAGTGCAGATCGTCACCCTGGACGGGCCGTCGGCGGTACGGGTCACCGACATCGCGGAGCCCGACGGTGACGGCGCCGTCCTCATCGACGTGCACGCCGCCGGGGTGACCTTCCCCGACCTGCTGCAGACCCGCGGACTCTACCAGCTGAAACCGGACCCGCCGTTCGTGCCCGGCACCGAGGTGGCGGGGGTGGTCCGCTCGGCGCCGGAGGGCGCCGGGGTGCGCGCCGGCGATCGGGTCGCGGCCTTCCCAGGGCTCGGCGGATTCGCCGAGGTCGTCGCCGCCGACCCGAAGGCGGTGTTCGGCATCCCCGACAACATCTCGTTCCGCAAGGCCGCCGCCCTGCCGATGAACTACCTCACCGTCCACTTCGCACTGTGCCGGCGTGCGGCACTGCGCGAGGGTGAGCGGGTACTGGTGCACGGCGCCGCGGGCGGGATCGGAACGGCGGCGATCCAGCTCGCCGCCGCGCTCGGCGCACGGGTGATCGCGGTGACCTCCACGCCGGGCAAGGCCGAGATCGCGCGGGCCGCGGGCGCACACGACGTGGTCTCCTCGGACGGCTTCCTCGAACAGGTGCGTGAGCTCACCGCAGGGGCGGGGGTGGATGTGGTGGTCGACCCGGTCGGCGGCGACCGGTTCACCGACTCGCTGCGCGCGCTGGCGCCGGAAGGTCGACTGCTCGTTATCGGGTTCACCGCGGGTGAGATTCCCACCGTGAAAGTGAATCGCCTGCTGCTGAACAACATCGCGGTGGTCGGCGTCGGGTGGGGAGCCTTCTGGCAGCGGCGGCCGGAGTACCTGCGCCAGCAGTGGGAGGAACTGCTGCCGCTGCTGCAACAGGGCAGGTTGGACCCGCCCATCGGCAACGCGTATCCGCTGGCCGAGGCGGCGGCCGCGCTGACCGAACTGGACGAACGCAGGGCCACGGGCAAGGTCGTGCTGTTGCCGAGGTGAACCGAACGCCTCGGGTGTGGACCAATCGAACTGCTGGAGGTCAGGTGCGGCCACTCCGTATCGGCATTCTCGGCGCCGCGAGAATCGCGGGCAAGGCGATCGCCGCACCGGCAGCCGAGACCGGGCATCGGCTGGTCGCCGTCGCCGCCCGCGACCAGGCACGGGCACGGGACTTCGCCGAGCGTCACGGTGTCGAACGCGTGCTCGGCAGCTATGCCGAAGTGGTCACCGACCCCGACGTCGAAGTGGTCTACAACCCACTGCCCAACGCCTTGCACGGCCCGTGGAACATCGCCGCACTACGCGCGGGGAAGCCGGTGCTCACGGAGAAGCCGTTCGCAGGCAACGCCGAGGAGGCCGCCGAGGTCCGCGCGGTGGCCGCCGAAGCAGGACTGCCGATCATGGAGGGCTTCCACTACGTGCACCACCCGGTCACCAAGCGGCTGCACGAACTGCTGGACTCCGGAGAACTCGGCGAGCTGAGAGCCGTCGAGGTGGACATGATGATGCCCGCACCGGCCGACGACGATCCGCGCTGGTCACACCGGCTCGCCGGGGGCGCGCTGATGGACCTGGGATGCTACAGCCTGCACGCGCACAGGATGCTCGCACCGTGGGCGGGCGGAGCGCCTCGCCTTGTCGCGGCCGGCGGCGGGCAACGCGAGGGCAGGCCAGGCGTCGACGAGTGGCTGTACGCCGACCTGGAGTTCCCGGCAGGGGCAACGGGCAGGGCCCGCTGCCACATGGCGGCAGGCGAGCGACGCTTCACCTGCCGGATCATCGGCAGCAAGGCGGAAGCGGTCGCGGCCGACTTCGTGCGACCCGACATCGACGACCGCGTCACCGTCAGCGGCCGTGACGGCAGCCGTGTCGAGAAACCGGGCAGGCGAGCGTCCTACACCTACCAGCTCGAGGCGTTCGCTGCCCACCTGCGCGAAGGCGCGCCGTTGCGCAACGACGCCGACGACGCGCTGGAGACGATGAAACTCATCGACGCCTGCTACCGCGCCGCCGGGTTCGAACCCCGCCCGCGCGGCGAGCCGGTCGACGCGGGCGGCTGAGCCGCACCCGTCGACCGGACCGGGCCGGTCCGTTTCGTGGCTTGCAGTGGTTCTCGGCGGTGGCTCTCAGCGGCCCGGGCTTTCAGCGGCTGGCCAGGTCGGCCTGCGACCGCTCGCGGCTCTGCCGCCACACCCGCCAGGCGAGCACGCACAGCAGCACCCCGAACAGCGTGGCGAACCAGCCGATCGCCCAGGTGATCGCGAGCACGCCCGCACCGGGCGAGGCGAACAGCACCACGGCGAGCGCAACGGACAGCACTCCCGTCAGTGCGATCACCCAGTCGTGCTCGATCTCCTTGCGCAACCGCACCGCGGTAGCGAGCTGGGAGATGCCGACGATCAGCGCCCAGGCGGCGATGATGAACAGCAGTGCCAGCGCGGTGACACCCGGCCACACCAGGGCGATGACGCCCGCGGCTATCCCGGCTATCCCGGCGAGCGCCCACCAGCCGCGATTGCGCTCGACCCGGTCGGTGATGGCGGCCACCAGCCCGAAGGCGCCGTCCACCAGCATGAACGCACCCCACAACAGGATCAGCACCCACAGCGTCACGCCGGGCCACACCAGCGTGGCGACCCCGAACAGGATGGCCAGCACGCCGCGAACGGCCAACCAGCGCCATCCCCCGACGAACAGCCAGAGCATGTGCTACCTCCCTCGGTCGCAGGCCGCGGGACCGGTTGTGGGTCCCACAGCACTCACCGCCGAGCCAACGCCGCGATGACCAGGGCGGACAGGGCCGAAGGTCCCGCAGGTGCGTGGACTTCGAGCGGCACCCGGCAGGGCCGTGGGAGGTGGCGCAGGTCCGCTGTCAGGCCGCGTCGCGATGCAGGTTCTTCGCCGTGCGGGAGGTGGGCACGTCCGCGGGATCGGGGTAGGTGCGCAGCAACCGGTCGGCGGTACCCGCGGTCGTCACCGTGAACCAGTAGTGCTCGTTCTTGTAGTGGTGCAGGCGGTGGTTTCGCCAGACTGCCTTGTACAGCCGGGTGCGGGGCCGGTAGTCGCTGTGGATCAGATAGTGGGTCCACTCGTAGCCGAACCCGATCGCGCTGACCGACACCAGGAACGTCAGCCCGAGACCGGTGCGGGGGAAGGCCAGCCACGCGACGAGCGCGAGCGCCGCCAACAGCCACAGCAACACCTGCCACGGGATGAACACCAGCGGCACATCCCTCGGATCGGCGTGGTGCTCCCTGT
The DNA here is from genome assembly GCF_000244955.1 of Saccharomonospora marina XMU15. Classification (GTDB taxonomy): domain Bacteria; phylum Actinomycetota; class Actinomycetes; order Mycobacteriales; family Pseudonocardiaceae; genus Saccharomonospora_A; species Saccharomonospora_A marina. Next base: position 2,631,135 of record NZ_CM001439.1, read on the forward strand.
GCTTTCGGGCGACCAGCGGGTCGATCCGCACACCCGCGACCCGACGCGGCCGCCAGTGCAGCACGCAGACGTGGATTATCCACTCCACGAACGGGAAGGACGCCACCATGGCTGCGGGCACGATCGCGTCGCCGAGCCGCCAGTCACCGACGAACAGCCGGGCGGTGACGCTCGCCGCGAACACCGCGCTGATGAGCCACGGCGACGGGTGCCGCCAGAACTCCCGCCACGCCCCCGCCAGCGGCAGCGGCTTGCTCCTCGCGGAAAGGCGCGCTTCGTCGGCGCGAACCCGTGCCCGCGCGGAAGCGTCCACAGTGGTGCTTTCGGTCTGCTCGGGGCGTGTCACGATGCCTCCGTTTCCTTGCGGGACAGCGGGTCGAGGACGGTTGCGCACTTCGGTTCCGGTGTTCCGCGGGGTATCCTCCCTGCTGTGGCCGAAGACCGTGCCGCAGCTGGGGCCCACTCCGGTCGGCTCCTGTGAGCGGAAAGGCGATGGTGGCTCACGTCGCCTCCTGCTCCAGGTCGCGGATCATGGCCAGCAGCTTTTCGGTGGCCGGTGCCAGCAGGTCCTCGGCGGCCGAGGTGGCACCGTCGGCATCGCCCTCGGTGATCGCGTCGGCGAGCAGGCGATAGGCCTCGACCCGATCCACTTCGGACGCCATCGCGCCCGCGAGGGCCTGCTGAGCGGGCTCGTAGGCAGCGCGCAGGCTGTTGAACATCAACCGGAACGCGATCGAGTCCGCACCGGTGACGATGTGGTCCCAAAACGTCAGCGCGTGCCGTTGCCGGGAAACCGGGTCGGAGTCGGATTCCAGTGCCGCGATGGCCTGCGTCAGTGGCGCGCGCAGCGCCTCGCCCGCGCGGCGCGCCGCCAGGCCCGCCACCTTCGGACCGACGGCCAACCTCGCCTCCAGGACACTGCGCACCACCCGCAGGTCCAGGTTGCCCGCCCGCAGCAGCAGCCGAGGCAGCAGGTCCAGACCGGCGTGCGTGCGGAAGTCCCTGATGCTGGTGCTACCACCCTGCCGCACTTCCACCAACCCCGCCTGCGCCATCCGCTGCAGTGCCTCCCGGACAGCGGGGCGGGACACGCCCAGCACCTCGGCGAGCCTGCGCTCGCTCGGCAGCGTGTCGCCGGGGGAGAAGTCGCCGCCGACCACGCCGTCGAGGATCTGCTGGAACACCTCGTCGGGCACCGAGCGACGAGAGACGGGCCGCAATGTCATGCCGCAACCCTAGGCCGGCCAGTGGCCAGAGGTCAACTGGTAAGACCAGCTTCCATCGGCGAGTCCGAGCTGCTCGAAGCCGTCTCACTGCGCGGCACGATGTCGCGTCGTGCCCGGCGCAGGGAGATCCGCGCACAGGTCGCCGCAGCAGAAGCGGAGGCCGCCGAGGCCCAAGCTGCGGAGAATGCCGCCGCTTCGGACGTCTCCCTCCGCCTGCGCATCAGCCGCACCCTTGACGCCTCAGCTGCGGCAGCGTGCCGCCGCTGAGCACATCCCTACATCGGCACTGGTGCGGCGACTGCTTACGCAGGCCGTGCACGAGCCCAGGACGGGTGAGTCCACCAAGGCTGACATCGAGAAGATCGCCCGCAAGGTCGCCCGAGAAGAAGTGCGGAATCGTGAGGTGAGCACGGAACTCTCGCCGAGTCGTCGTCGCGCTCTGTTCAGCGGGACCCGGCGTGCAGCTCGCCGAGGACAGCCAGGATCGCGTCGGTCACGGTTTCGGGATGGCTCACGGGCGCGAGGTGATGCAGGTCGAGTCTCGACACCGGCCACCGCAGTGCGCTCGCTTGTGATGCCGTCGTGCGGTAGACCTCGCTGAGCAGCAGGTAGCCCACCGGGATCGACGCGGCCCACCCGGACTTTCCGGGAAATGGTTCATCGAAGAACGACAGCGGCAGCCTGGGTATCTCTTGCTCGAACCGTTTTCGGATGCTCAAGTCGGGCAGCATCGAGGTCAGCGTTTCGGGTGGGAACCAGTGGTGCCACGGGGGAAGCCGCCCGTCTTCGGCGAGGTCGCGAAGTTGCCCGGCCAGTTCGGGGGGAACCGTCTGGAACCACGTCACGCCTGGTCGCGGCATCGCCGAGTCGACGAGGACCGCGCCGGTGACGCGGCGTCGCGTGGCCTGCGCGATCCCTGGCAGCAGCATCCCGGCCATGCTGTGGCAGGCCAGTGTCACCGGCCCGGGTGGGGTGCTGGATTCCATCGCGGCGGCAGCCGCGGCGGCGACGCGGCCCGGGGTCGGCCTCGGCCGCGCGGGCGGGCGCAGGTCGGGCAGGATGGCCCTCCTACCAGCGGCGTCGAGGTGAGCCCGCACCGCCCGCCAGGTGTGCGGGCCGACAAGCGGGCTGTGCAGCAGGACCACAGTGGGGTTCATCTCTGCAACGGCTCCACTCGGTTCTCAGGTCGCCGACCGCTGCGACGAAGCCGCGGCGCCGCGGGGCGACGACCGTGATTTCGCCTGCGCGGACTGCGCGTGTCGCTCGTAGTGCCGTCGCTGGCGCGCACGATTGCCGCAGTCGGCCGGGTCGCACCACTGGCGTCGACGGTTGCGGCTCGTGTCGAGAAACAGCCAGCCACAACCGGAGCACGCCGAGACGCGAAGCAGGGCATCCGCCGAGGTGAGCAGAGCCGCCGCGGCGGCGGCGACCTCGTCCGACAACGACGCGGCCGAAACCACCCATTCGGCCGCGCTCGCCTCGGCCGGAAACCGCAGCCGTCGACGGGCCCACACGCCGGCCGCCCGTGCTCCGATTTCGGACAGGTCGGCGTCCGTCGGCCGAGCACCCTCCGCGATCGCGAGGAAGGTTCGGGCTGTGACCTCGCGAAACCGCTTCAGTTCGGCAGGCGGTTCGGCAACGGCCGCGTCCAGACCCACGGCGGCACACCAACGTGAGACGTTGCTCGGCGGATCGAGCCAGTCGTGTTCCCTGTGGTCGCCCCGGTAGCTGACCAGGTTCGCGAAATCCAGGGCCAGGCTGCCACCCACGAGCTTGTACGTCCCGGCGTAGGTGCCGGGGTCCAGGTCGACGGGACGAGCCACTCCGCTCCTAACGGTCGAATCTTTGTTGACATGTTAGCAGAGTCGTGCTGCCATTCCTAACTACCTACAATCACTTAGAGCATTAGGGACGCGCCATGGTTCGCCGGAACACCCGAGACCCGCAGCCGCCCGAAGGCACCCGCGCCGCGGCTCCCACCGCGGCCGACCGGATCCCCGCGGAGCTGTACTTCGTGGTCTCGGCGATCTTTCACTACCTCGGCCCGGCCTTCGCGGTGCTGCTCTTCGCACGGATCGAGCCGCTCGGCGTCGCCTGGTTGCGCATCCTGGCCGCCGGGGTCGTCTTCGCGGCATGGCGACGTCCGTGGCGCCGGTGGGCGCGGGCGAACGCGGGGGAGAAGCGGGCGATCGTCGGGTGGGCGTGCGTCTTGGCGATCATGAATACCTGCTTCTACCTGGCGATCGATCGGCTGCCGTTGGGGACGGTGGCGGCGATCGAGTTCGCCGGTCCGGTCCTGCTGGCCGCGATCGGCGTCCGCAGTCCGCGCAACGTCGCGGCCCTGGTTTTCGCGGTCGGAGGCGTCGCCGCGCTGGCCGACGTGCGTCTGAGCGGCTCGCCCGCTGGCTTCGCGTTCGCGACCGCCAACATGCTCCTGTTCACCGGCTACATCGTGATCGCGCACCGGGTGTCGCGGCACCGCCAACTCGCGGGAATCGACGGTCTGGCGATGGCCATGCTGATCGCCGCCGTGGTCGCCCTTCCGGTCGGGATCACCGATGCGCTGCCCGCGTTCGGTGATGCGGTCGCGATCGGCGCGGCGGTGGGCGTCGGGGTGACCTCGTCGGTCATCCCCTACGTGCTGGACCAGCTCGCCATGCGGCGGCTGGCCCGGGCCACCTACGCGGTCATGGTCGCGCTGCTACCGGCCACCGCCACCGTCATCGGAATCGCCGTGCTGGGGCAGTTGCCCACGCCGGTCGAAGCTCTCGGCGTCGCGCTGGTCGTCGCGGGCGTCGCGCTGCACCGCGAGCCTGGCTGAGGCGGCGGGTGCGGGCTACCGCGCGCCTTTCGGGCGCCGGGGTGGTCACGGCTGCGCCGCCAACTCAGGTGCCGCGGCCAGCACGAGACTGTCGAGCACGAACGCGAACCACGCAGCGGTCAGATCGAACCGCGCACGCCGCCGCCTTCGCCTGCTGTAGAGGAACCGGGCCAGCGCGAAGGTCGTCAGCCAGTCGTCGAGATCGTCGGCGCCGAGCACAAGGGTGGGTGCGGTGGCAAGCTGGTCGCGCACCCGGCGGGCCGCCGCGCTGTCACGCAGCCGGTCCCGGTGCCGCTCCCGAAACGCCCGCGCCTGGTCCCTGCTCCGGTAGGCGTCGGGAAACATCCGAGCCAGCACCGTGGCCGCGGCCGGCGTGCGTCGTGGAAAAGCGCCACGCGGCACCTCGTCGGCGTCGAGGAAGCGGACCAGCTCGCCGGCGTGGTGGGAAAGGGTGGCGGCGACATTGGCGGACATGCGAACCGCGACGCCGTCAGCCACCCGGACGGCCTCGAAGTGGTCCAGTGTGATGTCGTGCCACAGCGCGTCGCCGGTCATCGGGCCACGCTCGCGTGCAGCCCGTACCGTTGCAGCCGCACCGCCAACTCCTCCGCTGCTTCCCGTTCGGCGAAGGTCGCGACCTCGGCGATGCGTCGACTGTGGACTTCCAGCATCAGCTCGACCGCCTCCTCGGGAGGCTTGCCGCACACCCGGTTGAGCGCGTAGGTGACCTGCGGCGCGGAGTTGACCTCGTCGTTGTGCAGCCGCACCCGCCACTGCCCGTCCCGTCGCACCCGGGGATCATCACACGGGCCGCCGGGGCGAAGGCGCACCGATGCGAAACGGTGATCCGGCGGTGATCCGGCTCAGCTTCGGGGCCCGAACCGCACCATGGGCAGGTGCCCGCCCGCCTCGCGAAAGTCCGCCTCGCTGCCGTCCACCTCCAGGCCCATCAGCGTCCGCAGCAGGTACCTGGCCACCCTGGGTCGCTTCGTGCCGTAGCGCACCATGATCTCCTCGGCCTCCTGCCGGGGCACCGAACTGGCTGTCGCGGGGATCGTGCGACCGCTCACCTGGACGGTGACGTCGGGATTCGCGCGAACGTTGCGGTACCAGTCGGCTTTGCGCCCGAATCCCGAAACCACGACGTAGCCACCGTCTGTTGTGTGCTCGACCACCTCCAGCACGATCCGGCGCGGCTTACCGGAGACACGGCCGGTGTGGTGCAACAGCAGCATTCTCGCCCCGAGCAGCCAACCGAGACGAGCGCGGTAGAGGTGGATCGGCAACCGGAACGCCCACCGCAGCACGCCGCGAGGGGGCCGGACTTCCTTGACGATTCTCATCCGCGCACTCCGTTTCCGGTAGGGGACCTTCGCGTGCCGACCATCGGCGCCTCCGGCACGAGGAAGCACACGAGCAGCTTGAGGTAGAACAGCAGGCCGAACCACGCCAGCCATGCGGGCAGCGGCAGCCAGGTCAGGTTCACCAGCACCGCGCCGAGATACAGGCCCACCGCGCTGACGCGCTTGAGTTCGACGGGTAACGCCTCGATGAGCACGGCCGAACCGAGCAGCAGCGCGGTGTTCACCACGAACCAGACCCACCCGCCCGCGTCGAGCACGGCGGGGACCGCCACCAGATACGCCAGGTGCGAGGCGACGAACAGCAACCGCCGCCGCGACCCGTGCCCGGGGCGGTGGTACCAGCGCTTCGCCGGGTTGGTCGCGTTGGTGAGCACGCCGCCGACCAGGTCGAACACCATGACGGCGAGGACGGCCAATTGCAGCGGGGACCGGTCGCTCCAGCCCCCCGTCGCGGCGAGGTAGGCCGCCAGCAGCGACATGCCCACCAGTTGTCCCGCCGCTTCGGCGATGTTCTCCCCGCGTGTCCGGCCCGGACCGAGGAAGCGCCGCAGCGCCCCGGCGGGTCCGGGCCGGGTCGGTGGGATGTGCCAGTCGATGGCGATGCCGGGCGGGGCTTGCGGGTTCACGCGTTCTCCTCCGTCTCGTGCCGGGGCGCGAGCAGTCGCCGCAGCGCTTCGAACTGCGCGCGCACCAGCCGTTCACTCTCGGCTCGCTCCAGCGCGGCGAGGTGCCGCAGGGTCCACTCGTCGAAGGCCCGCAGCACCGCGAACGTCACGTGCCGCTGCAGGCCGAGCGGTAGGTCGTCGCGCACCGCGCCACGTGCGCGCCCCGCTGCCAGCGCCCGGTCGAGCCAGCCCTCGGCCGCTGCTACGGCCGAGTCCACGGCGGCGCCGTGCCCGGTCGGCACGCCGGGCAGGTGGAACATCCTGCCCAGGTCCGTGAACAGTGGCTCGCGCTCGGCGAGGTCGGCCAGTCGTTCGAGCAGTCGCAGGGTGCTGGCCCAGAAATCGACCGCGAACTCCTCCGCCTCCGGAATCCGCAGCTGCCGCACGAGGCTGTCGCTCAATTCACGTACGACCAGCTCGAAAAGCTCTCGCTTGGAGTCGAGGTAGTAGTAGAAGGAGCTCTTGCTCATGCCGCAGGCGCGGATGATCCGGTTGAGGGAGGCCTGTTCGTAGCCTGCGGCCGCGAACTCCCTCGCCGCGGTCTCAAGCAGTCGTCGCCGCCTTTCCGGAGGCAGTGACGTTGTCGCGGAATCGCTCACAGCTACCATCGTAAACCGTGTGGACCGCGTGGTCCACACGTGGTCCAGAAGTGAGGACCGGCCGGTCCACACTGTTTCACGCAGGGGGCGTTGGCCCTGGTGGGTCAGCAGGGCAACAATGTCGGGGTGTCCGGTGCACGGGTGGAGGTCGAACTGCTGGGACCGGTGCGGGTCCTGCTCGATGCCGAGCAGGCCACACCTGCCGGCGAACCGCAGCGGGTACTGCTCGCTGAGCTCGCACTCGCGCGCGGGCGAGCGGTGAGCACCGCCGAACCGATCGAGGCACTGTGGCCGGACGAACCACCCGGGAACGCGCTGGGGAACCTGCAAAGCCACCTATCGCGGCTGCGACGGCTGCTGGGTACCGACCGGATCACCAAGGAGGCCGCCGGGTACCGGCTGAACATCGCCGAGGACGAGGTGGACATCGGCCGGGTCGAGCGGCTGGCCGAACAGGCGAGATCCTGCCCCGACCCGGAGCAGGCCGCGCGGCTGCTGGGGCAGGCGGTAGGCGCGTGGCGTGGGGAGCCACTGGCCGACCTGACCGACCGGCTGCCGCTGGAGTCCGAACGGGCACGACTGACCGAATGGCGGCGACAGCTGCGGCACGAGCGTTGTTGGGGTTGTTGCCGGACCTGGAGCAAGCCGCAAGGGCCGACCCGTTGAGCGAGCGGGTGCAGCTGTTGCTCATGCGCGCGAGGCACCGGTGCGGCCACACCGCCGAAGCGTTGGCCGCGGCGGAGGCCTACCGGCGGCGCTTCGCGGCCGAGCTGGGATCGACCCCGGCCCCGGGTTCGCGGACCTTGTACCGCAGGTTGCTCGGCGACGACGCCAGCGCGAGTGCTCCCCGGGAGGCGACGCCGCCGCGCACCGTCGAAGCCATGACGAACGGAGTAAAGGGAGTGGCGCTCAGGTGAGCGAGCCCGAGGTGACTGAGGTGACGGGGGTGGCCCGGCTCGGCACGATCGTGTCGATCTGGGCCCACCCGGACGACGAGACCTACCTCTGCGGCGGGATCATGGCCGCCGCCGTCGAGGCGGGCCTGCGGGTGGTGTGCGTCTGCGCCACCGAAGGGGAGCACGGCACCGACGACCCCTCCGCCTGGCCGCCCGAGCGGCTGGCGCGGGTGCGTCGGTGGGAGGCCGCGGCGGCGATGGCGATCCTCGGCGTGACCGAACACCGCTGGCTCGGCTACCCCGACGGCGGGCTCGCCGGGCTGGACCCGGACGGCCCGGTCCGTGCGCTGAGCGAGATCCTCACCGAGGTGCGGCCGGACACGATCCTGACGTTCGGCGAGGACGGCATGACCTTCCACCCGGACCACCGGACCGTGTCGGCGTGGGTCACGCGCGCCTGGCAGGAAGCGGGCCGTCCAGGACGGGTGCTGCACGCGTGCGTGACCGAGGAACACCTGCGCGAGTGGGGCGAGACCTACGAGCGGTGGGGCGTGTTCATGACCCAGGAGCGCCCTCGCGGGGTGCCCGCCGCCGAACTGGCCGTCCGGCTCCGATTGGAGGGAGCCGCGCTCGATCGAAAGATCGCGGCGCTCGCGGCGATGCACACCCAGACCGCGCGGGCCATGGCGCTGCTCGGCGAGCGGGACTACCGCTGGAACAACGCCGAGGAGTCCTTCGTGGCGGCGGACTTCTCGCGGCGCTGACCCCGTTGGGTCCGCACCGGTCACAGCCCGAGCAACCGGCGCAGCTCGCGGGCGTGCCTGCGGGAGACCTCGACGCGGCTGCGCCGGTGGTCGTCCATCACCAGCACGAGCGCACCGTTGAAGTCGGGCCGCAGTTCCCGAACGTGGTTGAGGTTGACGAGGTACGCACGGTGGGTGCGGAAGAAGTGCTTGCCGAGCCTGCGTTCCAGCTCGTTCAGCGAGAGGCTGACCAGTACCCGTTCCCCGGCGAGCTGCAGGTAGGAGTAGCCGCGTGCGGCGCTGGCGTACAGGATCGCGGACTCGTCGATGAGTACGGTGCGACCGCCCTGCTGCACCGGGATGCGGCCGAGCGGGTCGGGTTGGGAGTTCCTGGCCTGCTCGCTCCTGGCCGGTGGCGCGGTCTCGGTCTCCTCGGGGGTCGCGGTGAGCGCGCGGTCGAGTGCCCTGCCCAGCCGCTGCGCGTCGAACGGTTTGACGAGGTAGTCGACGGCGTCCACGTCGAACGCGTCGACCGCGTAGTCGGGGTAGGCGGTGGTGAAGATGACCTTGGGCGCGTTCGGCGCGTCGCGCACCGCCTCGGCGACCTCCAGCCCGGTGCCGCCGGGCATCTTGATGTCGAGCAGGACGAGGTCGTAGGCGAGCGATCGGAGCAGGACCAGCGCCTCCTCGGCGTTGGTCGCCTCGCCGACCACCTGGACGTGGTCGAACGTGCCGAGGAGGTAGCGCAGCTCCTCCCTGGCCGGCGCCTCATCGTCAACGATCAGGCAACGGGCACGCATGCCGATCATCCCAAGGGTATTCGCAGGTCGACAATGGTCCCGTCACCGTAGTCGGACTGGATGTCGAGACGGTAACGTTCGCCGAAGAGCGCCTCGAGCCGTTGCGAGATGTTGCGCAGCCCGACCCCGCCCTCGGCGTCACCCTCGCCCGTGGTGAGCCGTTCGAGCAGTTCCGGGGACATGCCGACGCCGTCGTCGCAGACCCGGATCGAGGTGGTCCTGGTCAGCGGGTCCACCCTGGCCTTCAGTGTCACGGTGCCGCCGTCCACCTTGCTCGCGAGGCCGTGTTTGACCGCGTTCTCCACCAGCGGCTGGATGGTCAGCACGGGCACGTGCGCGGTGAGCACCTGCGGGTCGACGTCGTAGCGCACGCGCAGCCGCTCGCCGTAGCGGGCCTGCTCAAGGGACAGGTAGGTGCGCACGAAGAAGTACTCCTGTCCGAACTCGACAAGGTGCCCCTCCTGCCGGACGGCGTAGCGGAAGAAGTCCGAAAGGCGCAGCAGCAGCCTGCGCGCCTCCTCCGGGTCGGTACGGGCCTTGGACGCGATCGTGTTCAGGGTGTTGAACAGGAAGTGCGGGTTGATCTGGGCGCGCAGCGCGTCGAGCTTGGCGTCGACGGCGAGCTTGCGCTCGTGGTCCAGTTCGGCCAGTTCCAGGTGCAGCGACATGATCCCGGCCAGGCCCTTCACCACGTCCTTGGGCGGCGGGATGTCGTCCAACCGGTACACCTTGAGCGTTCCCACGATGCGTTTGCCGATGGCCAGTGGCGCGATGACGGCGGTCCGCAGTGGGCAGTCCGGTTCGGGGCAGCCCAGGCGGTCCCTTGCGCGTACGACGATCGTCCTGCCCCTGGCGAGCACCCGGGAGGACACCTCGGTCCTCGGCCGGTCGCCGACGGTGTGGTGGTCGGAGCCGGGTCCGAGGAAGGCAAGCACCCGCTCGCGGTCGGTGATCGCGACGGCGTCTCCGCCCAGGACGGGATGCAGGAACCGGACGGCGCGGCCCGCTGCCTCCGTGGTGAGCCCGGAACGCAGCGGCATCGAGCGGCCCATCGCGGCGATCGTGTGGCTCTGCCGTCCCGCGACGCGGCGCGGCGAGCGCCGGGGGCCGCGCAGCGCGGACGGGTAGCCGATGGTCACCATGAGCGTGAGGCCGAGGCCGATCGCGATGGTTGCCTCGACGCCCAGCGGCGGGTCCGGCAGCACCTGTGTGAACAGGTACACGAACCCCCATGTGCCCACGACCGCGATCGCCAGCGGAAGGCTGCCGTTCCTCATCGCCGTTTCCCCGTGCCGACGCCCGCGATGGTGAGCTTCGCCAGCCGTACCGCCCTGCGGTCGCCCGCGGTGCCGTGCAGCCTCAGCCACAGCCGGTCCACATCGGAGGGCGGATTGGTGCGCAGTGACACGGCAACGGTCACCACACTTGCCAGTGGCGCGGCGACGATGGTGGGGGTGAGCAGCAACTCGCCGAGGTCACTTTCGCCGACCGAGGGCGCGGCGGCGACCAGCGCGACCGCGGTGAGCGCGCCGACGGTCATCCCGGCCACCGCGCCCGTCGCCGTGGTGCGCCGCCACCAGATCGACAGGATGAACACGGGCGCGAGTGCCGACCCCGCCAGCGCGAACGCCCACGTGACCATCGTGGCCACGATCGAGGGGAACAGCGCGGTCAGCGAGTACGGGCGCAGCAGCAGCGCCAGCCCCGCCGACAGCGCCGCGGCCACCAGCACGGCCCAGCGGCCCGCCCACACCGCCTGCCGCTGGGTAGCGTCGCGGTTGATGTGCCGCTCGTAGACGTCGTGGCCCCAGGACGCCGCCGACGCCAGCAGCAGTCCCGCGATGGTCGAGAGGACCGCGACGAGCGCGCCGATCGCCACGATCGCGAGTCCGGCTTCGCCACCGTAGATCCGGCCGAGCACCAGCGGCGCGTACTCGGGCACCCGCAGCACGCCGTCGACGGTGAGGGCGGCCAGCCACGGCCGATCGGTCGCCGCGTCGGCCACGAGCGTCCGCGCCGCCGTTCCCAGCATCACCGCGAGCGCGTAGAACGCGCCAGCGAATCCGAGCACCCACACGGTCGTCATGCGCGCGGCCGTGCCGGTGGGGCTGGTGAAGTACCGGTTCATCACGTGTGGCAGCCCGGCCGTGCCCAACACGAGCGTGACGATGAGCGTGATCTGCCCCAGCGGGCCGTACCGGCCGCCGGGGTGGCCGAAGAACGCGGACTCGCCCGACTCCAGTCGGCTGGGTTCGGTACGCAGCTGCCACTGCCCGTCGACCTGGACCGGGTTGGCGAGCGGTTCGTCGGTCAGCTTGTCGACCGCGCTCGGGTAGTCGAAGCCCGAGCCGATCACCACGACCGCCAGCCAGATGAACACCGCGAGCAGCAGCAGGAACTGCACCGCCTGCGTCCAGGTGGTGCCGCGCATCCCGCCGACCACGACGAGCAGTGCGATGACCACTGTGGACACCAGCACGCCGGTGACGTACGGCGAGAGCCCGGCGAAGCCAGCTCCGACGAGCAGCTCCCACGTCAGGCCGCTGCCGACCGCCTGCGGCACCAGGTAGGAGAGGATCACCAGTTGCACCACGGTGACGGCGGTGAGCCGCACCCGCTCCGAGTCGAGCCTGCGCCCGAGGAAGTCGGGGATGGAGAACTCGCCGAAGCGGCGCAGCGGAGCGGCGACGAACAGCAGCACCGGCACGAAACCGGCGGCGAACCCCGTCGCGTACCAGACGCCGTCCAGCCCCGAGACGTAGACCGCGGCGGCGACGCCGAGAAACGACGCGGCGGAGAAGTAGTCGCCGCAGATGGCGCACGCGTTGGTGACGACGCCGACCCGCCTGCCTGCGAGGTAGAACTCCAGCGTCGAGGCTCCGCGCGGTCGCAGCACGAGGCCGACCACCAGGACGCTGACCAGCAGGGCGGCCAGCACCGCGAGGCTCGCGGCGATCACGGTCGCTCGTCTCCGGTGTCGGGAAGGTCCTGCTGCTCACCGAGCATGCGGTCCTCCACCGCGTTGGACAGTGTCGCGGCCGCGGCCGCGAGCAGGAAGAAGAAGACGTACAGCCCGAACGCGGCCAGCACGAAACTCGGGGTCATGCCGCCGACGAGGCGACCCCGCGACCACCAGTCGACGGTGAGCGTCAGTACCGGCACGGCGACGACAACGCCGAGAAACACGACGAAGTGCCCGACCACGACGCGGCGCACGGTGCGGAAGGCCGCGTCCACGTCCGCGGGCGCGTCGTACTCGTCCCCGGGGTCGTGGCCGGTGAACCGCGGATCGTCGTCGGTCGCAGGCACATCGGGACCCTACTGCCGCAACGGGCGCAGCAGAACTGTTCCGCCGCACCGCGTGGGACCGTGCTGGTGGTTCCGTAGGGCCGCCGCTACTGCGCTGCGCGAATGCGCAGTGCGGCGCGGATGAGCAGGAACGCCCCGCCGCCGACGAGGACGAGCCCGATTCCGGGCAGCAGGCTGCCCCAGCTGTCGGTGCTGCTGGACAGTTGCACGATGCGCAGTAGCTGCCAGCCGACGAGCACCGCGGCGACGATGCCGGGCAGCAGTGCGTGCGCGAAGGCCACCCGCCGGTAGGGCAGCAGCGCTCCGGCGACGGCGATGGTGCCCGCGCAGATCGTCCACAGCCCGGCTCCCGCCACGCCGGAGAGGTGGCCGACCGGCGTCGACACCCAGGGCATGAGCGAGCCGACCAGCATGAGCAAGCCGCCGAAGATCATGCGGACGCTGCCGACGTGCATGATGCGGCGACGGCCGGTCGTTGCCGCTGCCGCGCTGGTCATCGAGGACATGCCGGGCAGTGTAGGGCGGCGTTCGGGCCGATCCCGAGCGCCGGCTCCACCAGCGGTCGTCGAGCGGGTGTGAGCGGGCGGTTCGCCGCCGCGAGCGGCACGAGCGGTCCCGCGGGCGGTGTCCGCGCCGGGTCCGCGACCGTTCGTCGGCGAATGCGGGACGCTCGCGAAGCAATTCTTGCCTCGCCCGATTTGCCCGCTCGATCCTTCCGACACCCGTAACGCGGTTTCGAAGGGAGCCAACGGTGGCTCACACTGGAGAAGAAGGCCAGGTCGCCTCCCAGGGCGACTGGCGTCGAGAGTACTGGCGGCGAAATCTCCGCCTGAAGCTCATACTGCTGTCCATCTGGTTCGTCGTGCCGTTCGGCGGCGGGATCCTGTTCGTGGAACAGCTGAACCAGGTCAGCTTCGGTGGGTACCCGCTGGGCTTCTGGATCGCCCAGCAGGGCTCGATCTACACCTTCCTGGTGCTGATCCTCATCTACGCGGTCCGCATGGACCGGCTGGACGACAAGTTCGGTGTCAGTGAGCGCGATGGGGAGGGCAACCGGCTATGAGCAACATTCAGGTCTGGACGCTGGTCTTCATCGTCATCACGTTCGCCATCTACATCGGCATCGCGTGGCGCAGCCGGGTAGCCGAGACCAAGGGCTTCTACGTCGCGGGTCAGGGCATCCCGACCGTCGCCAACGGTGCCGCCATCGCCGCCGACTGGATGTCGGCCGCGTCGTTCATCTCGATGGCGGGTCTGATCGCGTTTCTCGGCTCGGACGGCTCGATCTACCTGATGGGCTGGACCGGTGGCTACGTGCTGCTGGCCATGCTGATCGCGCCGTACCTGCGCAAGTGGGGCAAGTTCACCGTTCCGGAGTTCGTCGGTGACCGCTACTCCGAGTTGGTGCGCACCGTGGCCGCCGGTGCGGCGATCATCATCTCGTTCACCTACGTCGTCGGGCAGATGAACGGCGGCGGGATCGTCTTCAGCCGGTTCCTCAACATCAACATCACCGGCGGTGTGATCATCGCGGCGGCGATCATCTTCACCTATGCGGTGCTCGGCGGCATGAAGGGCATCACCTGGACCCAGGTGGCGCAGTACACGGTGCTGATCATCGCGTACCTGATCCCCGCGATCGCCGTGGCACAGCTGATCACGGGCATCCCGATCCCGCAGGTGTCCTTCGGGCAGATCCTCAACGAGCTCAACGCGCTGAGCACCGAGTTCGGGCTGGACCGCTACACCGACGCCTTCACGGCACGGCCCATGATCGACATCTTCCTCGTGACGCTGACCCTGATGATCGGTACGGCGGGTCTGCCGCACGTGATCATCCGGTTCTACACGACGAAGACCGTGCGCGGTTCCCGGTACTCGGCGTTCTGGGCGCTGCTGTTCATCGCCCTGCTGTACACGACCGCTCCCGCGGTGGGCGCGTTCACCAAGTTCAACCTGCTCGACGGCGTGCAGGGCAAGGCGGTCAGCGAGCTGCCGCAGTGGATCAGCAACTGGGCGGCGACCGGGCTGGTCTCGATCAACCCGGACGCGACGACCATCGAGTCCGTCAGCAACAGCGCCGACGCCGGAGCCGACCTGACCATCAACAACGACATCCTCGTGCTGGCCTCCCCGGAGATCGCGGGGCTGCCCGCGCCGATCGTCGGGCTGGTGGCCGCGGGCGGCATGGCCGCGGCGATGTCGACGGCGGCCGGCCTGCTGCTGGTCATCGCGTCGTCGGTGTCGCACGACTTCTACTTCCGCCGCATCCGTACCCACGCCTACGACCGGGAGCGGCTGCTCATCGGCCGGGTGGCGATGGCGGGAGCCGTGGTCGTCGCGGTGATCGCGGGCATCAACCCGCCCGCGTTCGTCGCGCAAGTGGTGGCGTTCGCCTTCGGCATGGCCGCGTCCAGTTTCTTCCCGGCGATCGTGCTGGGAATCCTGTGGAAACGGTGCAACGCCAAGGGCGCGGCGGCAGGCATGATCGTCGGTCTCGCGCTGACCATCAGCTACATGATCTACACGCTGGAGGTGTTCGGAACCGAGGCGAACGAGCCGATCCTCAACATCAGTCCCGAGGCGATCGGTGTGATCGGCGCGGCGGTCAACTTCATCGTCGCGATCGTGGTGTCGAAGCTGACGGCGCCGCCACCGAAGCACCTGGAGGAGATGGTGGAGAACCTGCGTTACCCGGCCGATCGCAGAACCGAACCGGCGGCCGGATCGCAGACCGGTTCGGAGCCGGCCGAAAGCTGATCTCCCGCCGCTGCCGGAGTACACGTGCCCGCGCCGGACCGGCGCGGGCACGTGTGTCTTCCGGAGCGGCCCGGTCCAGCACGCCGGTACTGGTGTGGCTTTCCCGGTGGCGAGCGGACGGTGTGGTCACCGAGGACCCCGTACGGTCGGGTGCCTACGGCGGCGTCGCGCGCAAGCCCTCACTCGGCACTGACTCGGCACTGACTCGGCACTGACTCGGCACTGACTCGGGGCGCCGACGGCGCCTCAACAAAGCAGCGCCCGCGCGAGGTCGCCGGGTTCGGTGCCCGCTTCGGCGACGATCCCGCCGGTGGCATCGCGGATGCTGGACCCGCCCGCGGTGTGTTCGAAGCCCCCGCCCGTCGGCCCGGCGAAGCTGGCCACCGCGACCCACATGCCGTGTTCGGTGGCGATCCGCCGGGCCCGCCGCGCTGCGTGGGTGCCTCGGACGCCGCCTTCACCGTTCCCGCGACGTAGGCGTCGATGCCGAGTGCCGCGGTGTCGGTCGAATGGCTGGCCACCCCGGTGTCCTTGCGGATCGCCAGGCCGAGGCGCCACCCGTCGACCTCGAGCGACCCTGGTTCCTCGCCGGGGCTGAACCGCTCGAGTTCGGCGGTGCCGAGCCACATCTTGCGGTAGGCGACAGTCGTCCGCGTCCCGTCCACCGCGAGCATCGCGATGTACGCCCGACCCCGCTGGTCCGCGACGGGCGCGCCCACGAGCGCGATCGATCCCGTCTCTGCGCAGGCGACCTCCAGCTGGGCCAGCCGGGGATCGTCGGTGGCGACGGCGGGCGCGTCGAGTTCGTACCCCGTCAGCGACAGTTCGGGGAACACCACGACGCGGGCGCCCGCGGCGCGCACGGCCTGCGCGTGCGCCCGTACGTTCGACGCGACATCGAGCCCGACGCACCACGGTTGGGCCACTGCCAGGGAGAGGGGTTGGCGCATCGGCCCAATCTAGAGTCTGGTGCGCGGTCGACCCGCCACGGAATCGACAGGTGAGTCTGTCAAGATGGTGCCATGTCCTCGCCGATCCGCCCCTACCGTGGCGTCAGCGCCGAGAACCGTAAGGCGCAGCGCAGGGCGAGGCTGCTGGAGGCCGGTCTGGACCTGCTCGGCACCGTCGGCTACGAGCAGACCACCATGACCGCAGTGTGCGCGCGGGCCAAACTCACCGAGCGCTACTTCTACGAGAGCTTCCGGGGCAGGGAAGAGCTGCTGGTCGCGGTCGTGGACCAGGTCGCGGAAGAGATCCGCGACACCGCGCTGCGGGCACTGCGCGAACACCCCGGCGATCCCGCCGCGAAGGCGCGAGCGGCGCTGAGCTCGTTCGTCGACCTGCTCACCGAAGATCCGCGCAAGGGGCGCGCGGCGCTCGTGGAGTCCCTCGCGTCGCAGGCGCTGCGCAGCCGCCGCCACGAACTGCTGCAAACGTTCGCGAGCCTGGTGGTCACCCAGGCACAGGCCCTGTTCG
The DNA here is from genome assembly GCF_000244955.1 of Saccharomonospora marina XMU15. Classification (GTDB taxonomy): domain Bacteria; phylum Actinomycetota; class Actinomycetes; order Mycobacteriales; family Pseudonocardiaceae; genus Saccharomonospora_A; species Saccharomonospora_A marina. Next base: position 2,647,794 of record NZ_CM001439.1, read on the forward strand.
GGCCTGCCGCGCTGCCGCCCCCGCGTGACGAGGTGAACGCGCTGCTGTTCGTCGGAGGGCTCGCCGAGCTGCTGGTGGCCTGGCTGAGCGGCGAGATCGAGGCGGGGCCCGCCGACATCGTGGACGCCGCTGCCCACCAGTTCGCCACCGGGCTGCACACCGGGCTGGAGTAGACCAGCCGCAGGGTGCCGTTAGGCAGTTCGCACAGCCTCATTGCGCCAGAAGTAGGCATGCGGCTCATGACTCGACCGGGTGTCCCGTGTCACACTTCGGCGCACCAATCGCACCTGACGGGCAGCTCAGGTCCGTTCGAGAGGACAGTTCATGGCAGGTGAACACCCCATACCGGACGCGCAACCGCAGGGCATGCGGCGGCGCCGCTTCCTCGGCTACCTACTGGCGGCGCCCACGCTGGCCGTGTCCGCGCAGGTCGGCGCCGGCGCGGCCAACCCGGGCACCGCCGGCGCGGCGGTCCCGTCCTTGCCCGGCCCGGCCGACATCCTCGACCTCGGCGACGCGCTCACCCTCGCCGCCGCCCCCACGGCGAACCTCATCACGATCACCATCGAACGTGACGGCACGGCAACGTTCGCGGTGCCGCGTGCCGAGGTCGGGCAGGGCATCACGACGACGGTGGCCATGCTCATCGCCGAAGAGTTGGACCTTCCGCTCGACAAGGTCAACGTCTCGCTGGCCGACGCGCGGCCGGAACTGGTGTTCAACCAGCTCACCGGCGGCTCCAACTCGGTGCGCTCGCTGTACGACCCGGTGCGCACCGCTGCCGCGATCGCCAGGGCGCGGCTGCTGGCCACCGCGGCCGCGCGGTGGAACGTCGACGTGGGTACGTTGTCGGTTCGCGCGGGCGTGGTGTTCGGGCCGAACGGGCAGCAGGCCGACTACGGCTCACTCACCGAGGCGGCGGCAGGCACCAGCACCGAGCAGGTCAGTGCCGAGCCCAAGGCACCGGGACAGTTCACGCTCGTCGGAACCCCACAGTCACGCATCGACGCCTTGGAGGCGGTGACCGGTCGCAAGCAGTTCACCATGGACCTACGGGTACCCGGTGCCAAGCCGACCATGGTGTGCCGCCCGCCGACGATCAACGGAACGGTTCGGGCGGTGCACAACGCGGCCGAGGTCGAGGCGATGCCCGGCATCACCGACGTCACGGTGATCTCCACCGGTGTCGCGGTGCGGGGCGAGACCTTCGGCCAGTGCATCGACGCCGTGCGAGCACTGCGCGTGGACTGGGGGCCGGGCACGGTGGACGGCGAGTCCGACGAAACCGTCCTCGCGAAACTGAAGGCCGCCACCCTCCCGGCGGCGGTCCCACCACTGCTGACCAAGAGCCTGGACGCCGAGTTCGTCTTCGACTTCTCCAGCAACAGCGCGCTGGAGACCAACTGCGCCATCGCCGACGTACGTGCCGACCGTGCCGAGATCTGGTCCGGTCTGAAGTCACCGATCGTGGCGCAGGAGCAGATCGCGGCGAGGCTCGGGCTGCCTGTCAGCGCGGTGAGGGTGCACGTCGTCACCGGCGGCGGCTCCTTCGGCCGCAAGCTGTTCGGTGACGCCGCGCTGGAGGCCGCCGAGATCTCGCAGAAGCTCGGCAAGCCGGTGAAGCTGATGTGGCACCGGGCCGACGACTCCCGGCACGGCCGCGCGCACCCGATGTCGGTGTCGCGGATCAGGGCGAACTACTCGGCAGGCAACGTGGTGAGCTTCGAGCACCGGCACACCAGCGTCGAGACCGACTTCGGGCACGGTCTCGGTGAGATCCTGACCTCGGTGGCAGCGCGACTGCCCGTCGGTGACGTCAGCTTCTCGCAGACGGTTTTCCTGCTGTCCCAGTCGAACCCCTACCACCTCGGGGTCACGACGCAGACGCTCAACGAGGTGCCGCTGAAGTTCCACACCGGCAGCATGCGCAACGTCTACTCACCCAACGTGGTGTGTGCCCGCGAACTGGTCATGGACGCCCTCGCCGAGAAGATGGGCAAGGATCCGGTGGCGTTCCGCCGGGAACTGCTCAAGGAGGATCGCTTCCGCGCCGTGCTCGACAAGCTCGTCGAGGTCGGCCAGTGGGGCAGGCCGATGCCGGAGGGCACGGCGCAGGGCGTCGGTTTCCACCTGGAGTACAAGAGCGTCAGCGCCGTGCTGGTGGAGATCGACTGCAGGCCGGAGACGGTGAATCGCTCCGTCCGCGACGCGGTCACCGGCCCGCGGGTCACCAAGGCCGTCGGGGTGGTCGACGCGGGGCTGCCGATCAACCCGCGCGGTCTGGAGGCGCAGATGATCGGCTGCATCAACGACGGTATCGCGCTCGCGTTGACCTCCAGCCTGCATGTGGAGGACGGGTTGCCGCTGGAGGCCAGCTGGGACAACTACTTCTACACCCGGCAGTGGAACACCCCGCCCGAGATGCGCGTGGTGGTCATGCCACCGACCACCGGGGTGCCGGGTGGCGCGGGCGAACTCGGCGTGGCCAGTTCGCTCGCGGCGGTGGCGAGTGCCTACGGCAGGGCCACGGGAACCTTGCCCACCCGGTTCCCGATCAACCACGCCACGTTGAGCTTCGAGCCGAAGCCGAAGGTCCCCCCGGTGCCTGCCTCGCCGGTGGACGGCCTCAAGTACGCCCAGTGACAAGGAGTTAGTCAGTGCCTCAACACACCTTCACCGTCAACGGCGAGCAGGTGACGGTCGACGCCGAGGACAACGTGCGCCTGCTGTGGGTGCTGCGTGACCTGCTCGGGATCACCGGGCCCAAGTACGGCTGCGGCATCAACGTCTGCAAGGCGTGTACCAGCCACATCAACGGCAAGGCGTTCAATCCGTGCGCCGTGCCGGTCTCGAAGATCAAAACCAGCGACGAGATCACCACCATCGAAGGAGTCGCCGATCCTGACACCGGCGAGCTGCACCCGATGCAGCAGGCGTGGCTGGAGCGCGACGTCTCGCAGTGCGGCTACTGCCAGCCCGGCCAGATCATGGCGGCCATCGCCAAGGTGCGAAAGGTCAAGGCCGAGGGCCGCGAGCTCAGCGACGCCGACCTGGACGAGATCCGCAACATCTGTCGCTGCGGCACCTATTCCCGCATCCGGGAGGCGATCAGGAGCGCGGCGGAGAAGATGTAGCCGACGAAGAGGTAGCCGTCACGGTCGTTCAGTCGTCCTCCTCGTCGTGGGCGGCCACGTAGTGGGTCCCGGACCAGGCGGCACGGGCTCCTGAGTCGCCGATCCGCACGACCTGTACCGCGGAGCCGGCGGCGAAGGCGATCGTGATCAACGCGAGCAGGGTTGCGACCGGGCGGGCCCAGCGTGCCGTGGTCACCGGGACGGTGCGCGTGCCCGCTTCGGTGTTGGCGCGCCGCCGCCCCCGGAAGTGCTCGATCGCCACCACGGCCGTCACGGCGGCCACCATAGGCACGAAGACGGCCAGTAGCTGGTCGCCGAGTTCGGCGTGTTCGGCGATCAGCGGCGTTGCCGCGAGCCTGCTGCGCAGGCCCTCACCGCTGCTGGTCGCGATCGGGATGGACACCGCGGCCAGCGAGGCGAGGCCGACTACTGCCCAACCGTAGCGGCGGCGCGCGGCCGGCCACACCGCGACGGTGACGGCCGCGAGCAGAGCGAGCGGGACGAGCACGACGACGGCGTGCACGACGAGCACGTGCAGGGGCAGCCCTGCGACGAACGTGGGCATTTGCGGATGCCTTTCGGTGAGCCGATCGGTCGCCCGGCACCACGGTGAGGGCCGGGCCTACCCCAGCGATGATGGCGGCTGCTCCTTGGAGAATTCTTGGGACGCCGCGAGTGGCAGGGTCAGCCGCAGCCGTGCCCCGCCGCCGGGCTGGTTGCTCGCGCTGACAGTGCCGCCGTGGCGGGCGGCGATCTCGCTGACGAGCGCGAGCCCGATGCCGTAGCCACGTGGCTGCTGCCCGTCGCGGGCCGTCGCGAACCGTTCGAACACACCGGGAAGCAGGTCTGCATCGAACCCGGGGCCGTCGTCGGCGACCTCGAGGCTGGCGTGGCGTGCCGCCGAGCTGACGCTGATGGTGACGCCCGCGCGGGCGTGAGAAGAGGCGTTGTCCAGCAACGCGGTCACGGCCCGGCGCAACGCGACCGCCGACCCCCGGACCGCGACCGGTGCGCTGGGCCGAATGACCTGGACGGGGACCGGGTCGTTGGTCGATGCGGCTCCAACTCGCTCGGCCAGTTCCGCCAGGTCCACAGTAGAACTCGGAAGTGGCGAGCCGGGTTCGGCCGCCAGCAACAGGTCGTCGAGGATGGCCGCCAGGTGTCGTGCGTCGGCCGCCACGGCGGCCGCCTCGCCACGGAGATCGGCGTGCCCTGGGTCCCGGCGCAGGTGGCGGTGAAGCAGTTGCACCCGGGTGGAAAGCAGGGTGAGCGGGGTACGCAACTCGTGGCCCGCGTCGGCGACGAAGCGGCGCTGCAGGGCCAGTGCCTGCGCCATCGGCCGCACCGCGCGGCGGCCGAGCCAGACCCCGGCCACGGCGGCCAGCACCAGTCCGAGTCCGCCGCTGAGCAGCAGAGCCGAGGCCAGCCGGACCCGTTCTGCGTGGTCCGAAGACAGATCGAGCGCGGCCTGTATCGTCTGCTGTCCCCGCCGGACCGTATGTACCCGGTACTCGACGCCGCCGGCGCGGTAGTCGACGGTGCTGTCCTGCCCGGTGGCCGAGGTGTTCGCGAGGGCGGCCTCGTCCGGCAACCCCGGTGGCAGCCCCGGCGTGGCTACCTGCCCTCCGGAGGTCTGCGCGACCAGCCAGACCGAGGCAGGGGGATCGGCGACGTCATCGGCCCTTGCCACCGCCTGTGCCAGCAGCGAAGCGGCGCCGCGATGCTGTCCCTGTACGACGACGAGGACCGCAAGCGCCGACAGTACTGTCACGATCAACGCGACGATCAGCCCGGCCTGGGCCCCGAGCCGCCAGGAGGCGCGACGCAGCAGCCTGCCGTCGGGATCGGCGGGCGCGGACCTGTCGCGGGGTCGGGTGGTCAAGTGCGGCTCCTGCCCAGTCGGTAGCCGCGCCCGTGCACGGTCGTGACCACCTCGGCGCCGAGCTTGCGGCGTAGGTAGTGCACGTAGGTGTCGACGACGGCCTCGCTGCGCGCCTCGGGGAAGGCCAGCGACAGCAGCTCGCGGCGGGAGAACACGCGGCCCGGACGGCCCGCGAGCGCGGCGAGCAGATCGCATTCGCGTTCGGACAACTCGGCCACCGGCAGCGTCGTCTCGGCACCCGGCGCGGGCACCACCTGCCTGGTCCGCAGATCCAGCCGCCACGCGCCGACGGGAAGCAGCCGCGCCGTGTCCAGGTGGCGCCTGCGCAGTGCCCGTAGCCGAGCAAGCAGTTCGTCGAGGTCGAACGGTTTGCCCAGGTAGTCCTCGGCGCCCGCGTCCAGGCCGCGCACCCGATCGGCGGGATTGGCCAGTGCGGACAAGACCAGCACCGGGGTGGTCACCGCGCTCGCGCGGAGCCTGCCGAGCAGGTCGAGACCCTCGATGGCGGGCAGTCGACGGTCGAGCACGGCGACGTCGTAGGTGCTGGTCAAGGCGAGATGAAGGGCCCGCTGCCCGTCGCGGGCGACATCCACCACGTAGCCTTCTTCGGCCAGCACCCCGCACAGCATCGCGACGAGCTCCGGGTCGTCCTCCACCAGCAGCAGTCGCGCAGGGCGAACGGCAGGTGCGTCCATCCACTCATCATGCCCACACCCGCGCGGACGGCTTCCGCCGCAGTGACGTGGCAGGTCGGATCAGCGCAGGATCTCCACCAGCAGTACCCACGCATTCAGCAGGGCGCCGACGAAGGCGACGACGATACCGGCAACCAGCCAGTACAAGCCCGACAGCGATGTGGTGAGCAGCCCCGCGCCCGCGACGATCGTGGTGCCGGACAGCGCGACGGCGGGCAGCGCTTCCGCGATCAACCACCAGGTCAGCGGCTGCTGCGGGGCACGCCGGCCAGGGTGGTTCAAGGCCGCCAGCAGCAGACCGGTCGTGGCCCCCACCGCCACCAGCTCGATTCCCAACGCGCGCTCCGACTGTCCTGGCACGAGTAGCACCAGCGCCACCACCAGCGGGGTGGCCAGCAGTACCAGCGTGTGCGCTGCCCGGGCGGGCAGCCGCCGCCCGGCGAGGATGCGCTCCAGGTTTATCGACAGCGCCACGAACAGCAGCCCGGCCAGTGCCGCGCCCGCACCCGCGACAGCGACCGCGAAATCCGCCCACCCCTCAGCGCGGTATGCGTCCATTCCGCCGATGCTGCCAACCCCACGCCAACCCCGCGAGTCCCCCGCTCCTGCCCGCGAGTTCTAAGTTCCTGCCCGCGAGTTCTGCGCTCCTGCCCGCGAGTTCTGCGCTTTCGTCCCTCCGAGCACCTCCAAACGCCCGTCAAGCGCGCCTGTCAACGCCGAGCGAGGTGCCGGACCCGGCAATACAGTCGGCTCCAAAGCCACGATGTCCGCCGTGTTCCCGGGAGGAGGGGCGGCCCGAATGCCGGAGCCAACCAGCGGCCGACAGCTTGTTCGTGATCAGCGCACCGAAGAGGATCGGCGCGTCGACAACCTGCGCGACACCACGGAGGGATTGACCTCCCTGGAGGCGCGGACGCGGCTGGACCATTACGGGCGCAACGCGCTCAAGGAGGAGGAGCGTAGCGTCTGGTCGGAGCTGCTTTCGCACTTCTGGGGTCCGATCCCGTGGATGATCGAGGCCGCGCTGCTGTTGACGGCGTTGACCGCACGGTGGGCTGATTTCGGGATCATCCTGGCGTTGTTGTTACTCAACGGTGGTGTGGGGTTCTGGGAGGAGCACCAGGCCCGTAGCGCCATCGCGGCACTGAAGCAGCGATTGGCCAGGCGGGCTGAGGTCAACCGCGACGGCGAGTGGAGGTGGCTCGCCGCCGAGGAGCTGGTTCCCGGGGACCTGGTGCGGATCCGCCGTGGTGAACTTGTGCCCGCCGATGGTCGGGTCGCCCAGGGGGAGTGCGAGGCTGATGAATCGGCGCTGACGGGTGAGTCACTGCCGGTGGGCAAGCGACCCGGCGAGGACATGTACTCGCCGGCGGTGGTCTCGCGAGGGGCGGTAGCGCTGCGGGTGCTGGCCACCGGCGAGCACACCCAGTTCGGCCGCGCGGCCGAATTGGCGGGCAGGCAAGCGCCGCGGAGCCACTTCCAGCGTGCCATCGTGCGAATCGGACGGTACCTGATCGCGCTGGCCGTCGCGCTCGTCGGGGTGATCGTCGTGGTCTCCCTGCTGCGCGGGACTGGTCTGGTGCACACGTTGGAGTTCGCGCTGGTAGTGACGATCGCGTCGATTCCGGTGGCGTTGCCCGCGGTGCTGTCGGTGACCATGGCGGTCGGGGCGCGCCACCTCGCCAAGCGTGATGCCGTGGTGAGCCATCTGCCCGCGGTGGAGGAGATGGCCGGGGTGGACGTGTTGTGCGCCGACAAGACCGGCACGATCACCCGCAACGAACTGGCTGTCGCCGAGGTCGCGGTGCTGGACGGCCAGGGCGAGCAGCGGGTGCTGCGGCAGGCGGCACTGACCGCCGAGCGCGACGCCGGTGACCCGATCGACGCCGCCGTGCTCGCCGCCACCGACACCGGCCGGCTCAGCGACTGGCGGGTCACCGAGTTCACACCGTTCGACTCCAGTCGCAAGTACGCCCGAGCCGACCTGCGGGCACCCGACGGGACAACCACGCGCGTGGCGAAGGGCGCCGTCCAGGCCATCCTCGACCTCGCCCACGCCGAGCAACACGTCCGGGACAGGGTGGAGGAGCGCACCCGCGCCTTCGCCGACCGGGGCTACCGCGCACTGGCCGTCGCCCACGCCGACAACCGCGGCTGGAGCGTGTCCGGTGTGCTCGGACTGCAGGACCCACCCCGTCAGGACTCCCGCGACACCCTGCACAGAGCCCACGAACTGGGTGTGCGAGTCACCATGATCACCGGCGACCGGGCCGAAATCGCCCACGAAATCGCCCACGACGTCGGCATGGGTACCGACATCATGGAATCGTCTCGCATCGAGGCGCTCCACGGTGACCAACTGGCCGAGACAGTCGAACGCACCGATGGCTTCGCCCAAGTGGTACCCGAGGACAAGTACCGCATCGTCGAAGCCTTCCAACACCGCGACCACATCGTCGGCATGACCGGTGACGGCGTCAACGACGCACCCGCCCTACGCCGCGCCGACGTGGGCATCGCTGTCGCCGGGGCAACCGACGCCGCCCGTGCCGCATCCGACATCGTGCTGCTGGCGCCGGGCCTGTCCACGATCGTGGAGGCGATCCACCGCTCGCGCGAGGTGTTCCGGCGGATGAAGAACTACGCCATCTACCGGATCGCCGAAACCATCCGCGTCGTCGTCTTCGTTACGGCGACAATCGTGATCTACGACTTCTTTCCCGTTACGCCGGTCCAGGTGGTGCTGCTGGCCATACTCAACGACGCCGCGATCCTCGCGATCGCCTACGACCGGGTGCGCGCGGCGCCACGGCCGCAGCGCTGGAACCTCGACGAGGTGACGATCGTCGCCTCGGCGCTCGGCCTGGCCGGCGTCGTTTCCTCGCTGCTGCTGGTGTGGCTGGCTCTTGGCCCGCTCGAGCTGACCCGAACGACGACGCAGACGTTGATTTACCTCAAGCTGTCGGTGGCGGGACACTTCACCGTGTTCGTCGCCCGCACGCGCGAGCGGTTCTGGTCCCACCGGCCCGCGTGGATCCTGCTCGCGGCGGTTGTTGGTACCCAGATGCTGGCGACCGCGATCGCCGGCCTCGGCCTGCTGATGGAACCGCTGGGATGGGGGCTCATCGGGCTGGCCTGGGCTTGGGCGGCAGTGTGGTTCTTCATTCTGGACCAGTTGAAGGTGGTCGTATACCGCGCGCTCGATCGACGAGCCCGGGCTTGGCCAGGTTGACCGGACGGCGCAGGCCTGGTGGCGTGCACCGGCGAACTCCTACGGTAGGAGAGCACGACGAGAGGGGCCGGATGAGCACGCGGCAGTGGATGGACCGAGGTACGCAGCTGTTGTTGTCGACCGTGGAGGAGTTGTCCGACGCCGATTTCGCCGCACCGAGCCGCCTGCCGGGCTGGAGCCGGGCGCATGTGGTGGCGCATGTGCACTTCAACGCCGAGGCACTGCGACGACTCGTGGGGTGGGCGCGGACCGGGGAGCCCGCACAGATGTACCCCAGCAGGCAGCACCGGGACGAGGAGATCGAATCGGGTGCCCGGCTGCCTGCCGCGCGGCTGCGTGAGCTGGTCGGCGAGTCGGCCACCACGCTGGCCCGTGAGTACGACGAGCTGTCCGCGGAAGGCCGTGAGCGGCAGGTTCGCACCGCACAGGGAAACCTGGTACCTGCCTCGGCGTTGCCATGGATGCGCACCCGCGAGGTGGTGGTGCACGCGGTCGACCTCGACGCCGGTGCCGACTTCACCGGCCTTCCCGACGACCTCGTGCGTGCGCTGCTCGTCGATGTGCTGGACCGGCGAATCGCCGCGGGGGAGGGGCCCGCGCTGGCGAGGTGGCTCACCGGCAGGGCCGACACGGCCCCGGAGCTCGGTCCGTGGCTGTGACCTGAAGCTGCCCGCGCCGGTACGCGACGCCGGTTCCGCAACCGGCGGGAGCGCAGGACTCGCGGGTGGGAGCGCGGGACTCGCGGGTGGGAGCGCGGGACTCGCGGGTGGGAGCGGGGGACTCGCGCCGAGTGGCAGGAACGCGGCCCGGCTTCGATACTCCGGCCATGGGTGATCGAGTACACGGCTGGCGCAAGCTCGCGGGAGCCACCTGGGGCAGCCCCACGGACCCGCAGTTCTACGGCGAGCTGGACATCGACGCCACCGAACTGCTGGCGCACGTCGAACGGCTACGCGCGCGATCCGACACCCGCGTGACCGTCACGCACCTGATCGGAAAGGCCGTCGCCCACGGGCTGCGCGAGGTTCCGCAGTTCGCGGTGCGGCTCACCGGAGGCCGTGCCGTCCCGAGAGACAGCCTCGACATCTTCTTCATCATCGCCGCCGGTGCGCAGGCGGAACTGAACGGGGTGAAGGTGGAGCACGTCGACCGCAAGTCGGCGATCGACGTCGCGAAAGAGGTGGCGCGAAGGGTCGAGGGCATCGAACGCGGCGCCGACACCGCTTTCGACCGAGGCAAGGCCCTGCTGGCCAGGCTGCCCCGGCCGGTGCTTCGCGCCGCGTTGCGGGGTGCTGCCTGGCTCACCTCCGACCTCAACCTCGACCTGTCCCGGTTCGGCATGCCGCGCCAGGCCTTCGGTGCGGCCATGGTGACGTCGGTGGGCATGTGGGGCGTCGCGCGTGGCTTCTCGCCGCTGGCGTCGTACTACCGCGTGCCGCTGCTGGTGCTGGTCGGCGCGATCACCGACCGGCCCGTCGTCCGCGACGGCGCGGTGACGGTCCGCCCCATGCTGACCCTGACCGCCACCGTGGACCACCGCTATGCCGACGGCAGCCATGCCGCCCGGCTGGCCGACGCGGTTCGCCGCTACTGCGCCGACCCCACGGCGTTCGAACCACTGGGGAACGTCGCAGGGTAGCCAGCAGTCGTCGGTAGTCGTCGGCAGTCGTCGATCGGCACCACGGCGAGACCGTCCGACCGCTCGGAGTCGCCGACACTTCGGTGCGCGGCCGTCTAGGGTGTGACCATGCCGAACACCGCCGACGGGCAGGCAGCCGGGCTCGACCCCGCGCTACGGGCGGAGCTGCACGAGCTCACCGCCAGCTTGTGCAAGGCGCTCAACGAGCCAAAGCGGCTGATGCTGCTGTACGCGCTCGCCGACGGCCCGCGTTCGGTGGGGCAGCTGTGCGAGATTCTGGACACCACACAGCCCAACGTCTCCCAGCACCTGGCGATGTTGCGGGAGCGTGGCATCGTCGGCACCCGGCGAAACGGCAACAGCATCATCTACTCGCTGCGCTATCCCCAGTTGCTGCGAGCCATCGACCTGCTGCGCGACATCATGGCCGCTGAGGCCGGGCGGCGCCGGGGCCTGGCCGGTCGCGGCTAGCCGCGCCACCGGCACCGGTTGCCGCGACGACATCACGCAGCACCGGCGGGAGCTGCTCCCCGGACCGCAGCACCAACCGCAGCACCCGCCGTAGATCCAGGCCCTGCATCGGCACCACGACCAGCTTGCCCTGCGCCACGTCCTCGGCCAGGGCAAGCGAACTCAGCACGGCAGGCCCGATCCCGGCCTCGACGGCGGCCTTGATGGCGGTGGTGGAGGACAGCTCCATGATCGGGGCCGGGCGCGAGTGGTAACCGAGCCCTTCAAGCTCGTGGTCCAGCACGTAGCGGGTGCCCGACCCGGGTTCCCGGCTGATCAGCGGCGTCGCGGCGAGTTCGGACGCGCTCACCGGCTCGGTGCGGCGGGCCCACGGGTGGTCGTGCGGCACCACGAGCAGTAACTGGTCACGTGCCACCGGGTACGCGCGCAACCCCTCGGGCGGTCGAGCGCCCTCCACGAACCCCAGATCGGCCTTGCCGGAAAGCACCAGTTCGGCCACCTCGGCCGAGTTGACCACCTGCAGCCCGATCGTCGCGGCAGGCAGCCGCCTGCGCAGCTCCGCCAGCCAGCCGGGCAACAGGTACTCGGCGATGGTCATGCTGCACGCGAGCTGGATACGGCTGGCCTGCTGGTTACGCAGCGCCGATATCCCCGCGTCCAGTTCGGCGGCCGCGTCGACAACGCGACCCGCCCAGTCGGCGATCACCGCGCCCTCGTCGGTGAGCTGCGAGCCGGTCGCCGACCGCACGATCAGGGGTACCCCGATCAGGCGCTCCATGTTGCGCACGCGCGACGCGGCGGCGGGTTGCGAGATGCCGTGCTCGCGCGCGGCCTTACCCAGACTTCCCAGCTTGGCGACGCTGAGCAGCAGATCGAGGGCACCGATCTCCGGTACCCGTGGCGGCAGTGGCACGCGTTCACGGTACTCCAAAGTTCAGCTTTGGAGTACCCAGGATCGACGTTGCTACCGGGGGTGTGGCCACGGAACTAGCGTCACAGCGGGTCACAGTACGGAGGTTCCATTGCGGTACGGCTTCGCGATCGACCAGCGCACGTGCATCGGCTGCCACGCCTGCACGGTCGCCTGCAAGACCGAGCATGAGGTTCCGGTCGGACAGTTCCGCACCTGGGTGAAGTACGTGGAGTCGGGAGAGTTCCCCGCCACCACCCGGGATTTCGGCGTCATGCGGTGCAACCACTGCACCGACGCCCCTTGCGTGAAGATCTGTCCCACCCAGGCTCTGTTCAAGCGGGACGACGGCATCGTCGACTTCGACAACGAGCGTTGCATCGGGTGCAAGGCCTGCATGCAGGGCTGCCCCTACGACGCGATCTACATCGACGAGGACACCCACACGGCCGCGAAGTGCAACTTCTGCGCCCACCGGGTGGACGAGGGTTTGGAGCCCGCCTGCGTGGTGGTGTGCCCGACGCACTCCATCTGGGTCGGCGACCTCGACGACCCCACCAGCGGGATCGCCAAGCTCGTGAACGAGAACCCGGTGCAGGTCAGGGCCCCTGAGCAGAACACCGGACCGAACGTGTTCTACCTCGGGGCGGACCGCGCCGTGCTGGACCCGCAGGCCGCACCCACCGGTGAGTCGTACCTGTGGGCGCGCCCGGACGAGCACCGCAAGTCGGCGTCCAAGGATCTCCCGGTCGACCCGGTGAGCAAGGCACGCACCACGCTCAACACCGCGCACCCGAGGCCGTGGGGCTGGCGGGTCACGACCTACCTGTGGACCAAGGCCGTCGGCGCGGGCGCGATGCTGCTCGCCGCCCTGGCACACCTGCTCGGTGTGGACCTCGGCGCGGTCGGCGACATCGTGGCTCCGGCCGTCGGTGTGGCCGGTATCGCGATCACCGGTGTGCTGCTGGTGTGGGACCTCAAGCGACCCGAGCGCTTCCTGTACATCCTGCTCAAACCCAACCCGACCTCGTGGATGTTCTGGGGCGCGGTGGTGCTCGGAGCGGGAGCGGCGCTGTTCGTGGCGTGGCTGGCGATGGGCGTGCTGGGCACCGCCGGAATCGTCGCCGCCTCCACCGTGGACACGGTGTTCACGTGGCTGGCCGTTCCCGCATTGCTCGCCGCCGCGATGACCGCGGGCTACACCGGGTTCCTGTTCGGCCAGGCCGAGGGACGCGACCTGTGGCAGTCGCCGCTGCTGTTCTGGCACCTCGTCGTGCAGGCCTTCATGGTCGGCGCCGGCGCGCTCGCCGTCGCCGCACTGGTCGAGGGCACCGACGCCGCGGGCCGCACCTTCGTGCTGTCCGCGCTGACCGTCACGGCACTGCTGCACGTGTTCATGCTGCTCTTCGAATACCTGGGCAGGCACGCCACCAGGCACGCCGCCGCGGCCGCGCACATGGTCGTCTCCGGTCGCTACGCACGGCTGTTCTGGGCGGGAGGCATCGGACTCGCCCTGCTCGCGACGGCGCTCGCGGGCGCAGGCTGGGCCGCGGGATCACTCGCACTCGGGCTGCTGGCAGGGCTCGTGGTGCAGGCCGCGCTGCTGGCCTACGAGAGCGTCTTCGTCCGCGCCGGGCAAGACGTCCCGCTGTCCTGAACCCCATGCCATCACGAAAGGAGCCTCCCACTATGACCGGGACCGAACCGGTGCTGCCGGGAGCGCGAACCCACGAGCACCTGCGCAACTTCCCTCCGGTGTCCGACTGGGACAACCACATCGAGTACGACGCGAAGGCGCATCCGCGCAAGGTCCCGCACTCCTACATGCTGATCCCCACCACGTGCTTCAACTGCGAGAGTGCGTGCGGCCTGCTGGCCTACGTCGACAAGGACGACCTGTCGGTCAAGAAGCTGGAAGGCAACCCCGCACACCCCGGTTCGCGTGGCCGCAACTGCGCCAAGGGCCCGGCGACGGTCAACCAGCTCGACGACCCCGAGCGCATCCTGCACCCGATGCGGCGCAAGGGTGAGCGCGGTGGCGGCGAGTGGGAGCGCGTGAGTTGGGACGACGCGCTCGACGACATCGCGGGTCGCATCCGCAAGGCGATCAGCGAGGACCGCCACAACGAGATCATGTACCACGTCGGCAGGCCCGGTGAGGACGGCTTCGCCGAACGGTTCCTCACCGCGTGGGGCGTGGACGGGCACAACTCCCACACCAACATCTGCTCGGCGGGAGCCCGCCTCGGCATGTCGTTGTGGACCGGTTTCGACCGGCCCTCCGCCGACCACGCCAACGCCAAGGTCATCCTGCTGCTGTCGAGCCACCTGGAGACCGGCCACTACTTCAACCCGCACGCGCAGCGGATCATGGAGGGCAAGCAGTCCGGGGCCAAGCTGATCGTGGTCGATCCCCGGATGTCCAACACCGCCTCCCACGCCGACGTGTGGCTGGCGCCGTGGCCGGGAAGCGAGGCCGCGATCCTGCTGGCCGTTGCCTCCTACCTGCTGCGCACCCGCAGGATCGACAAGGAGTTCGTGCGGCGCTGGTTCAACTGGCGCACCTACCTGGAGGAACTGCACCCCGACGTCGAGCCGGACTTCGAGGTGTTCCTCGACCGGATCACCGCCGACTACGACGAGTACACCTTCGAGTTCGCGGCCGAGGAGGCGCAGATCCCGGCCGAGCGCATCGCCGAGATCGCCGAACTGGTCGCGGACTGCGACGGCAGGCTCGCCGCCCACGTCTGGCGCGCGGCGACCGCGGGCAACCTCGGCGGCTGGCAGGTGGCGCGCGCGCTGTGGTTCGTGCTCGCGCTCACCGGCAGCATCGGCAAGCGCGGTGGCACCAGCCCCAACGGCTGGCACAAGTTCATCCCGCACGGCCCCAACAAGCCGGAACCCCACGAGCGGTGGAACGAACTGACCTGGCCGCGGGAGTACCCGCTGGCCACCAACGAGATGTCGATCCTGCTGCCGCACTTCCTCGCCGAGGGCCGAGGCAAGCTGGAGGTGTACTTCTCCCGCGTCTACAACCCGATCTGGACCAACCCGGACGGGTTCACCTGGATGGAGGCGCTGACCGACCAGGACAAGGTCGGCCTGCACGTGGCGCTGACCCCGACGTGGTCGGAGACCGCCGAGTTCGCCGACTACGTGCTGCCGATGGGGCACTCCAGCGAGCGGCACGACACGCAGTCCTACGAGACGCACGCCGGGCGCTGGCTGGGTTTCCGGCAGCCGGTGCGCAGGGTCGCAATGGACAAGCTCGGCAAGGAATACACCGACACCCGCGACGCCAACCCCGGCGAGGTGTGGGAGGAGAACGAGTTCTGGTTCGAGCTGTCGTGGCGCATCGACCCCGACGGCAGCCTCGGCATCCGCCGCTACTTCGAGTCGCCGTACCGGCCCGGTGAGAAGATCACGGTGGACGAGTACTACCGGTGGATGTTCGAGAACGAGGTGCCCGGCCTGCCGAAGAAGGCAGCCGATCAGGGCATGGAACCGCTGGAGTACATGCGCCGCTACGGCGTCGTCGAGGTCGACACCGACGTGTACCGGGTGGACGAGCGGCCGGTGACCGAAAGCCAGCTCGCCGAGGCCACCGCCGACGAGAACGGCGTGCTGCGCACCCCGGTGACCCCGGACTCGGTGGCACCGGTGATCGGCGAGGCGGGCGCGGTCGGCCTCAAGCACGAGGACGGCACCGCCACGTTCGGCTGGCCGACACCGTCGCGCAGGCTGGAGGTCTACTCCACCTCGATGCGGGACTGGGGCTGGCCGGAGCACACCACGCCCGGCTACATCCGCTCGCACGTCGCCAGGAGCGAGATCGACCTGGAGGCCGGTGAGTTGGTGCTCGTGCCCACCTTCCGGCTGCCCACACTGATCCACACCCGCTCGGGCAACGCGAAGTACCTCAACGAGATCTCCAACACCCACCCGCTGTGGCTGAACTCCGTGGACGCCGCGCGGCACGGCGTCGCCACCGACGACCTGGTGCGGATCAACACCGAGATCGGCTACTTCGTGGCGCGGGTCTGGGTGACCGAGGGCATCCGTCCCGGCGTGTGCGCGCTGTCGCACCACATGGGCCGGTGGCGGCTGCACCCGGGCGAGGGCAGTCGCTGGGTCAGCGGCATGGTGGAGCTTTCCCATCCCGACGGTGAGCACACCTGGCTGCTGCGGCACAAGGGCGGCGTCGCGCCGTTCGAGTCCTCCGACCCCGATTCCAGCCGAATCGACTGGACCGACCCCGGCGTGCACCAGAACCTGGCGTTCCCCGTGCATCCCGACCCGCACTCCGGCATGCACGCGTGGCTGCAGAAGATTCGCATGGAGCACGCGAGGCCGCAGGACCGCTACGGCGACGTCTACGTGGACACCCGGCGTTCGGCCGAGGTCTACCGGGAATGGCTCGGCAAGACCCGCGCGACCCTCGGCCCCGGTGGCAAGCGCAGGCCGGAGTTCATGATGCGCCCGCTGGCGCCCAAGCTCCGCGGCTACCAGGTGGACGGGTGAGGTCATGCTGACCCGTAACAGAGGCAAAGCCGGCAAAGCCACCGTCGACGAGGCGGCACTGCGTGAGGCGGTGGCCGCCGTACCCGATCCGGAGATCCATCGCGGCATCGGCGAGCTGGAGATGCTGCGTTCGGTCACCGTCGGCCGGGGCGGCGCCGTGCACGTCGAGATCGCGCTCACCACCCCCGCCTGCCCGCTTCGTGACCGGCTGACCGCCGACGTCACCTCGGCAGCCACCGAGGTGTCCGGCGTGAGCAGCGTGCAGGTCAGCTTCACCAGCATGACCGAGCGCGAACGCATGGAGCTGGCAGGGCGGCTGCGCGGCAACACCGAAGGCGGCGGCCCCGCCAACGCCTTGGGTTCGCGGACGGCGGTGTACGCGGTGGCCAGCGGCAAGGGCGGCGTCGGCAAGTCGTCCGTCGCCGCGAACCTCGCGGTGGCGCTTGCCGCCTCGGGCAAGCGGGTCGGGCTGATCGACGCCGACGTGTGGGGCTACTCGGTCCCGCAGCTGTTCGGCGTGCGGCGCAACCCGGTCGCGCTCAAGGGGCTCATGCTGCCCGTCGAGGCGCACGGGGTGCGGCTGATGTCGGTCGGCTTCTTCGTCTCCGAGGAGGAGCCGGTCGTCTGGCGCGGCCCGATGCTGCACAAGGCGCTGGAACAGTTCCTGTCCGATGTGCACTGGGGAGAGCTGGACGTGCTGCTGCTCGACCTGCCACCCGGCACAGGCGACATCACGCTGTCGCTGCTCGAGCTGTTGCCGCAGGCCGCGCTGCTGGCGGTCACCACGCCGCAGCCTGCCGCGCGCAACGTCGCCTCCAGGGTCGGCCGCATGGCCAAGGACATGCGGATGCCGGTGGCGGGCGTGGTGGAGAACATGAGCACACTTCACTGCGCCAGCTGTGGCGAGCACACCGCGATGTTCGGCTCCGGCGGCGGGCAGCAACTGGCCGACGAACTCGGCACCGAGCTGCTCGCGCAGATACCGCTGGACGTGGCGCTGCGCGAGGCAGGCGACATCGGGGTGCCCGTGGTGACGGGGGCGCCGCTGGCGCAGTCCGCCGCCGCGTTCACCGAGTTGGCGCAGCGGCTTCCGGTCGTGCGACGCAGCATCGCCGGGCTGGCACTGCCGCTGTCGGTCGTGAACTGAAACCGTGGCCACAACCGTGCGTGTGAGGCGACGACACGGCGGCGCGGCAGGCGGCACCCGCAGCCGGTGGATGTACGACGCCATCGCCGGGGTCAGCGTGGCGATGGTCGGTATCCCGCAGTCGCTGGCCTACGCCGAACTGGCCGGGCTGCCGCCGATCGCGGGGCTGTACGCGGGGGCGCTGCCGCCGCTGCTGGCCGCGATCTTCGCGTCCTCGCCCTACCTGCAGACCGGGCCGGTGGCCATCACCGCGCTGCTGACCTACAGCGCGTTGAGCACCATCGCCACGCCGGGCAGTCCGGAGTACGTCGGGCTGGGACTGGCGCTGGCACTGGTGGTCGGCGTCGTGCGGGTGGGGCTAGGGCTGCTGCGGGCAGGCTGGCTGGCCTACCTGATGTCACAGCCGATGCTGCTCGGCTTCGTACCCGCCGCCGCGGTGCTGATCGCCAGTTCGCAGCTGCCCAAGGTGCTTGGAGTCTCGCCACCGGGGTACGGCAACGAGATCGTCGAGGCGGGCTGGGGTCTGGCGCATCCGGCACAGTGGAGCCTGGCGGCGCTGGCGATGGGCGCGATGACGGTCCTGGTGGTGCTGGGTGCGCGGCGGCTGCATCCGCTGGTGCCCGGGGTCCTGCTGGCGGCGGTCGTCGGCATCGCGGTCTCGGCGCTGGGCTTCTACCCCGCACCCGTCGTCGACGACATCCCTTCGGGCTTCCTGCCGTTCACCCTCGACGAGATCCCGTGGGACAGGCTGCCGGAGTTGCTGCTGCCCGGCGCGATCATCGCGCTGATCGGGTTCACCGAGGCGGCGTCGATCTCACGCCGGTTCGCCTCCGAGGAGCGCACGCGCTGGAACGCCAACCGGGAGTTCATCAGCCAGGGCGTGGCCAACGTGGCCGCCTCCGCGGTCGGTGGCATGCCGTGTGGCGGCTCGTTCTCCCGCAGCTCGGTGAACCGGATGTCAGGCGCGAGAACGCGGTGGTCGGGGGCCTTCACCGGGTTGACGGTGCTGGCGTTCCTGCCGTTCGCCACCGTGTTGCGGCCGCTGCCGCTTGCGGTGCTCGGCGCCATCGTGATCGTCGCCGTGGTGAGCCTGATGCGGTTTCGGCCGCTGTTGCGACTGTGGCGGCTTTCCACCCCGCAGGCGGTCATCGCCTGGACCACGTTCCTGGCGACCGTGCTGCTGGCGCCCCGCCTCGACATCGCCGTGCTGATCGGTGTGGGGCTTTCGGTCGCGGTGTTCCTGTGGCGGTCGCTGCAACTGGAGATCGACGTGGAGACCGAGGGCACGACACTGCGGTTCGTTCCGCGTGGCGTGCTGTGGTTCGGCACCGCGCAACGCCTCGACACCGTGCTGCTCGACGCGCTCGCCGCACATCCGGACGCCGACGCACTGGTGATCGACCTCGGCAGGCTCGGCCGCATCGACACCACCGGGGCGCTGATGCTGCGCTCGGTGCTCGACCAGGCGCGTGGCGCCGGGCTGCGGGCCGACGTCAACGGCATCCCACCGCAGTCACGCAAGCTGACCGAACGCGTGCTCGGGCCGGAGATCGGACCGCTGGACTGACCGCCCGGCACGGTGCGTCCGTCGGTCGTGGCACGCGCGGCTACGATCGGGACATGACCGAGGACAGCTCAGTGAGGAACCCGGCAGCCGGACGACGCGTACCCGCTCGAACGCGCTGATGGAGCCGGTTCGGCGCATCGTCGGCGGGCGCAGGGCGGGTACCGTCGCCCGCTTGCTGGACGCCGCGGTCGAGGAACTGCGCGTGGTGGAGTACCAGGAGCTGTCCGTACGCTCGGTGGCCAAACGCGCCGGTGTCTCGCCCGCGACGGCCTACACGTATTTCTCCTCCAAGGACCACCTCGTCAGCTCGATCGTGTGGCGCAAGGTCCAGGAGCTGTCCGAGCAGGACGGCGGCGGCGCTGCCGCCGACGGTGAGCACGGCGAACTGCACCACGTGGTCCGCCGCATCACCAGGGTGTTCTCGGAGGAACCCGAACTGAGCAAGGCCTACACCTCCGCGCTGCTGTCCGACGACCCGGAGGTGCGGCGGCTACGGGAGCAGATCGGGGCGGAGCTGGCAAGGCAGCTGTCCGACACCCTGGAGCCCGCGCGCGAAGAGGTCAGCGGCGCGGTCACCATGGCATTCGTCGGCGGCATGCTGCTCGCCGGCATGGGCTACCTCGCCTTCGACGACATCGCGGACCGCCTCGAGGCGATGGCACGCCTCATGCGTGCCTGACCCCTCCGCGAGTCCTGCGTTCCTGCCCGCGAGTCCTGCGTTCCCGTCCGCGAGTCCTGCGTTCCTGCCCGCGAGTTCCGCCTCAGCGTTCCGGCAGCACGATGCCGTACTCGTGGATCTTGCGGTAGATCGTCGCTCGTGACATGCCGAGCAACTGCGCGGCCTTGCTCTTGTTGCCGCCGGCGTCCTCGATGCTCTGCACGATCGCGTCCCGCTCGATGGACTCCAGCCGGTTCAGCGAGCGGCGGGCGGCGGTGCGGTACCTGGCGGGCAGGTCGGCGGGCCGGATGGTGCCCGCTCTGCGGTGCCTCACGATCTGCTTGAGCAGGTTGAACAACTGCGTGACGTTACCGGGCCAGCTCGCCCGCATCAGCAGATGCATGGTGGTCGGCGAGCAGGTCAACCGGTCGGCGTGGCCGAGCTTGCTGAGCAGGAACGGCACCAGCTCGCGCAGATCGTCGACGTGATGGCGCAGCGGCGGCACCTCGACGGTACGGGGAAACAGCGCCAGCAGCGGAGCGAGGGCGGCGCCCGCGTCGGCGTCGGAGCTGAGCGTCACCACCACCCACGGCGCCGTGGAATCCGATCCCGACTCGCGCAGCCCGCCGAGTACGCCCGCCAGCGAGTGTGCCGTGGTCTGCGGCAACCGGTCCACGTAGCGGATCAGTACAGCACGCGGCGCGTCCTGACGCAGCTCGTCGGCGAGCGCGTCCACCCAGGCGGTGCCGCTCGACCTGGTGGCACTCACCGTGAGCAACCTGCCCGCCGGGTCGCGCCGCTGATGCACCGCGCGAGCGACGGCGCTCTTGCCCGCGCCCGGCTCGCCCGCCAGCGCCAACCACTCGCCCGCACGGTAGCCGGCGTCCACGTCGTGACAGCAACGCAGCCACGCTGGCGCCGACCCGACGATGCCGGGGAGGAACAGCGGCACCGACGCGTCCGGGGCGGGACGCGACTCCTCCGGCTCCACCAGCTGCACGGTCAGCACGCCGCCGACGATGTCGCTGTCGCAGGCACCGAACACCCTGCGGCAGCGCAACCGCACCCTGCTGCCGGTGGGCAGCGCGAGCACCGCGGTGTCCCTCGGCCGCTCGGCAAGTGCCTGCCGGGCGTGACCGAGCAGCACCGACTGGTCGCAGGGATCCAGCAACTGCCGCGCGCTGTCGTTGAGCATCACGATGTCGTCGTTGAACGCGATGACCACGCCGGTGGTGTGCTGGCAGGCCTGCAGGTAGGCCTGGAACAGCGCCAACTCCCGAAGGCTGGTGTTGGTCATCAGCGACTGTCGGATCTGCTCGGCGGTGGTTCTGGCCAGTGCGATGAGCAACCTGCCCGCGTCCTTGCGCCAGCAGGTCAGGTCCACGGCTCCGACCACCTTTCCCGACACCGGATGGTGGATCGGCACCCCGGCGCAGGCCAGCGTCTCCAGGTGCTCGGCGTAGTGCTCGTGGCCGAACACGTGCGTCGGGCGGCCGTCCTCCAACGCGGTCCCGATGCCGTTGGTGCCCACGAACCGCTCGCCGTAGCTGAAACCGGGCACGAGCGCGACCCGGTCCAGGTGTTGTTGCAGGTCCCGGTCGCCGGTGTGCTGGGTCAGCACAACGCCGTTCGGATCGGTCAGGATGAGGCTGATCGGCTGCCCTTCCAGTTGCTCACCCAACTTGCGCAACACGGGGTCTGCGCTGTTGATGAGCGGGGTGTCCAGGTTCCGGTCCTCGAAGTAGGGCAGGTCGATGTGGTCGGGCGGCACCCGCGCCTGCTGCGAGCGCCACCACGAGGTGAGGATCGCGTCGCGCACCGCGTCGGGCTCCATGGCCTCCGAGGTCAGGAAGCGCACCCGGCTGCGCGCAACCCGGTCGTCGTCGACGCCCGTCTTACGGGAAACAGGCGTCAGCCGCCGTGCCGAACTTCTGGGGTCCACGTCGACCTCCTTCCCCGCTGTGACGGCAGGGCCGGTACCGGCACCTCGCTGTGGGCCGAGTCACAGAGTACGGGGGCCGCGGTGCTCGCGGGTGTCTCAATTTGAGACGGCCACCGGGGGCGGCCGGCGGTGTCATGGGTGCTCAAAGGCGACATTCACGCCAGGGAGGCACCAGATGGAACCGGAGCAGACCTACAACCCGTGGACCGTCGTGAACCTGGTCTTCGACCATCTCGTCGAGCAGGGGCTGCGCCCGACCCTCGGCGAGGCGGGCCCGCCGGGTGAGCCCGCGGCCGCACTGCTGCGCGCACTGGGAGTCCGGCCGACCCCTGAGGGCGATGCCCGCGTGAGTGAGGACGCCAAGCAACACCTGGCCACGTTGCGTGCCGAACTGCTCGACGAACCGTGAGACCCACGGGCTGTCTCATATTGAGACCGATATCACGCCAACGCCGGGTTGTACTTCTGGTGTCCGACGCGCGGCCGATCGCATCGACGCGCCACCGGCGACGGCCGCCGCCGGCCGCCAGCGACGGGTAAGGAGACAAGATGAGCCGCCAGAGCGTGGCGAAAGCCCACCAGAAGATCCAGGAACTGTCCTGGGAACCGGCGTACCACACGCCGGTCTCCCACTACGGAACCGACTACACCTTCCGCAAGGCGAAGAAGAAGGACCCGCTCAAGCAGGTACTGCGCTCCTACTTCCCGATGCAGGAGGAGAAGGACCACCGGGTCTACGGCGCGGAGGACGGCGCCATCCGCGGCAACATGTTCCGGCAGGTCCAGCAGCGCTGGCTGGAGTGGCAGAAGCTGTTCCTTTCCATCATCCCGCTGCCGGAGATCTCGGCCGCCCGCGCGATGCCACTGCTGTTTCGCACGGTGCCGAACCCGGAACTGCACAACGGGCAGGCCATCCAGATGATCGACGAGGTCAGGCACTCGACGATCCAGCAGAACCTCAAGCGCCTGTACATGAACAACTACATCGACCCGGCCGGCTTCAACACGAGCCTGCGCGGGTTCCACAACGACTACTGCGGCACCATCGGCAGGCAGTTCGCCGAGGGCTTCATCACCGGCGACGCCATCACCGCCGCCAGCGTCTACCTCACCATCGTGGCCGAGACGGCGTTCACCAACACGCTGTTCGTCGCCATGCCCGCCGAGGCGGCCGCCAACGGCGACTACCTGCTGCCGACGGTGTTCCACTCGGTGCAGTCCGACGAATCGAGGCACATCAGCAACGGCTACGCCACGCTGCTGATGGCGCTGTCCGACGAGGGCAACCACGAACTGCTCGAGCGCGACCTGCGCTACGCGTGGTGGAACAACCACTGCGTCGTCGACGCCGCGATCGGCACCTTCATCGAGTACGGAACCAAGGACCGCCGAAAGGACCGCGAGAGCTACGCGGAGATGTGGCGCCGCTGGATCTACGACGACTACTACCGCAGCTACCTGGTGCCGCTGGAGAAGTACGGTCTGACGATCCCGCACGACCTCGTCGAGGAATCCTGGAACCGCATCTGGAACAAGGGCTACGTGCACGAGGTCGCGCAGTTCTTCGCCACGGGGTGGCTGGCCAACTACTGGCGCATCGACCCCATGACGGACGAGGACTTCGAGTGGTTCGAGCACAAGTACCCCGGCTGGTACGACAAGTACGGCAAGTGGTGGGAGAACTACAACCGCCTCGCCGTGCCCAACGGCCACAACCCCATCGCGTTCGAGGACGTCGACTACGTCTACCCGCACCGCTGCTGGACGTGCATGGTGCCGTGCCTCATCCGTGAGGACATGGTGATGGACGAAGTGGACGGCCAGTGGCGCACCTACTGCTCGCAGGGCTGCCACTGGACCGACAAGGTCGCGTTCCGGCCGACCTACCAGGGTCGCCAGACACCCAACATGGGCAAGCTGGTCGGCTCCAGGGAGTGGGAGACGCTGTACCACGGCTGGAACTTCGCCGACATCGTCAAGGACATGGGTTTCGTCCGCGACGACGGCAAGACGCTCGTGGCCCAGCCGCACCTCGACCTCGACCCCAAGAAGATGTGGACGCTGGACCACCTGCGTCGCTGCCCACCCTTCGCCAGCCCCAACGTGACGTTGAACGAGATGACCCCGCAGCAGCGGGAGGAGTTCTACGCCGACTACGTGCGGCAGGGGCCCGCGGGCCGGCCCGCCCCTGCGCAGGACTGACGGCCACCTACCGGACGAGCGCGGGGCCGGGCGGTGCCCGCCCCGCGCCTCGTCCACGACCGACGAGGACGGGCGAACCCATGGCAGAAAAGCACCTGGTGCGCTTCGAGCCGGTCGGCATCGAGATCGAGGTCGACGAGGAGCAGACCATCCTGCGGGGTGCGGCGGAGCAGGGTGTACTGCTCATGCACGGCTGCAAGGAGGGCCAGTGCGGCTCCTGCAAGTCCTTCATCCTCGAGGGGGAGGACGTCGAACACGACCGGTACTCCACCTTCGCGCTGCCCGAGTTCGAGAAGGAGGAGGGCTTCACCCTGCTGTGCAGGGCACACGCGTACGAGGACCTGACCATCGAGTTGCTCAACTACGACGAGGAGATGATCCACTCCGGACTGCCGATCGAGGAGGCCGTGGTCGAGGTCGTCTCCAACGAGCACGTCACCCACGACATGCGCCACCTGGTGGTGCGGCTCGTCGAACCGGAGTCGTTGCGCTTCTTTCCCGGTCAGTACGTGGATTTCGAGATACCGGACACCGATCGGACGCGGTCGTTCTCGATGGCCAACACCTCCAGCCTGGAGTCCGGCCGGTTGGAGTTCGTCATCAAGATCTACACCGACGGCCTGTTCTCCAACTTCCTCGACACCAAGGTGTCGATCGGTGACCGGCTGCGGGTGACCGGGCCGTTCGGGGCGTTCACCCTGCGCGACGCTGCGGGCAAGGACCTGGTCTTCGTCGGGGGTGGCGCCGGCATGGCGCCGATCCTGTCGCTGCTTCGCTCCATGGCCGAGCGGGGCAGCGACAGGACGGCGACCTTCTACTACGGAGCACGCAGGCGCAGGGATCTGTGCTTCACCGACGAATTGCGCGAACTCGAACGCACGCTCCCCGGATTCCGCTACATCCCCGCGCTGTCCGAACCGGACGACTCCGACGAGTGGGACGGCGAGGTAGGCCTGATCACGGACGTGGTCGCGCGCAACGAGACCGACCTCTCAGGCGCGGACGCCTACGTCTGCGGCCCGCCGCCGATGGTGGAGGCCGCCGTCGAACTGCTGCCCTCGCTGGGTGTGGCGGCCGATCGCGTGTTCTACGACAAGTTCACCACCACCGGGGAATCCGACGGGTCCGATCCACTTCGACAGTAAGGATCAACGATGACAACCACGCAGGAACCCGCGCAACAACAGCGCAGCGTACCGAAGCCGGTCTTCACCGACGCCGAAGCGGGCGCGAGGCAGTTCCCCGACTCCGAGTCACGCCGCTTCAACTACTTCTCACCGAAGAAGCGCAAGCAGAGCCACTACGAGGACGTGACCGTCGAGGTGCAGCCCGACCCGAGGCACTACCTCAGCCAGGGCTGGCTCTACGCCTTCTCCGACGGCAAGGGCGGCTATCCGCTGGAGTGGACGGTGCTCAAGGCCTGGGGTAGTGACCGCCCGGAGCCTCGCCGCTACCCCGGTTCGGGCGGGAAGGGCTACGACTGGCCCGCACACGGCTGGCACGAGTTCCGCGATCCGAACGAGGAGTGGGAACAGACCATCTACCGCAACAACTCCAACGTGGTTCGCCAGCTGAACCAGAACGTCGAAGCCGCCCGCGAGGCCGACGCGTTCAGCCAGTGGAACCCGAACTGGGTGCAGTTCGTGGCCCAGCACGTCGGGGCGTGGATGCACGTCGACCACGGGCTGGGGCTCTACCTGTTCGCCAATGCCAACCGCAGGGCGCCCACCAACATGCACAACACCGCGATCTCGGTGAACAGCATGCACCTCATCAGGTCCGCGCAGGATCTGGCGCTGTACAACCTGACGCTGAGCGAGGAGATCGGCGACTTCGACGGCACCGCGCACCTGTCGACGTGGAGTTCCGACCGGGCCTGGCAGGGGGTGCGGGAGGTGACCGAGCAGCTCACCGGCGTGTGGGACTGGGCGGAGGCGGTGTTCGCCGCCAACATCGTGTTCCAGCCGCTGGTGGGGGAGTTGTTCCGCAGCAACCTGGTGCAGCAGGCCGCACCCGGCAACGGCGACTTCGTCACACCGACACTCATCGGCGCGGAGGAGTACGAGTACGCGCAGCGCGATCTGCGCTACACCCGCGCGATGTTCGAACTGCTCACCACCGACAAGGAGTTCGCAGGCCACAACACCGACATCATGCGGTCCTGGCTGAGCACGTGGGTGCCGCGTTGCCTTGAGGCGGCACGCAGCCTGCAACCGTTGTGGTCGCAGCCGGACGCGAAACCGCCGCGCTTCGAGGACGGCCTTGACCGGGCGAAGAGCCGGTTCGCGGGGATCGTTTCCGACCTGGGCCTGAACGTAGTGAAGGAGCTGAACCAGTGACCACGTTCAAGAACCCGGAGAGCCCGTTCAAACCGGACAACACCGCGTCGAACATGTGCGGGTTCACGCTGATGAACAACCAGGTCGGCGCCATCGTCGCCGAGGTGATGAAGGGCAAGGACAACGTCACCGTCACCCACCTGCCCTCGATGATCCGGGTGGACGCCAAGGGCCGGACGGACGTCGTCTACTCCGAGATCGACGAGGCCGCGGGCGAGGAGGAGGGCTGGTTCGACCAGGCCGAGTTCGAGGAGAGCATGTCCACCCACTACGGCCGCATGGTCCACCTGGACGACCGCACCATCATGTTCGCCAATCCCGAGGACGCCGCCGAGTATCTCGACTTCGACCTCAAGCCGATTCGCTAGATCCACGGGGTCGTGAGTGGAAGCCCGCGGATCCACCACTGTCCACTCACGACCCCTTTCCCCCAAAACCGCGACACACAGAGAGGCGTCAGGCGATGTACACCAAGGACGGCGAGAACTACTTCATCGTCGACAGTCACGTGCACTTCTGGGACGGCAGCCCCGCCAACCAGGCCAACCGGTACGGCAAGGGCTTCATCGAGTGCTTCTACGACTACTCACGCAACCTCAGCCCGCAGGAGTGGGTCTGGCCGCTGGAGAAGTTCGAGAAGTACACCGAAGCCGACCTGATGCACGACCTGTTCGAGATCGGCTACGTCGACAAGGCGATCTTCCAGCCGACCTACCTGACCGACTTCTTCGTGAACGGCTTCAACACCACCGAACAGGACGGCGCGATCGCGCAGCGGCACCCCGACAAGTTCATCGTGAACGGCTCGTGGGACCCGCGTGACGGCGAGGCCGGGCTCGACCGGCTCGAGCAGCTCGCCCAGCGCTGGGGGCTGCGGGGAGTGAAGCTTTACACCGCGGAATGGAAGGGGCAGTCCAAGGGCTGGAAGCTCACCGACGACTGGTCCTACCGGTATCTGGAGAAGTGCAGGCAACTGGGAATCCGCAACATCCACATCCACAAGGGCCCGACGATCTACCCGCTCAACCGCGATGCCTTCGACGTCGCCGACGTCGACGACGTCGCCACCGCGTTTCCCGACCTGAACTTCATCATTGAGCACGTCGGGCTGCCGAGGTTGGAGGACTTCTGCTGGATCGCCACCCAGGAGCCCAACGTCTACGGTGGACTGGCCGTGGTGATGCCGTTCATCCACACCCGGCCACGCTACTTCGCGAGGGTGCTCGGCGAACTGCTGTACTGGCTGGACGAGAACCGGCTCACCTTCGCCAGCGACTACGCCATCTGGTCACCGACCTGGCTGGTGGAGAGGTTCGTGGACTTCCAGATACCGCAGGACATGCAGGACGAGTACGGGCAGCTCACCACCGACGTGAAGAAGAAGATCCTCGGGCTGAACGCGGCCGCGCTGTACGACATCCCGGTCCCGGAGGAGGCCAGGGTGCGCCCCGAGCCCGCGGACAGCGGTGAGGCGGTCGGCTCGGCGCCCGCGGTGCCGGCATGAGCTCCCGCGCGGTCTCGGCACGCTCGGCGCCGGGTCTTTCGTCGAGGGTGTGGCAGGCGCTCGGCACGGTCCGCGACCCGGAGCTGGACCAGCCGATCACCGAACTCGGGTTCGTGCGGGAAGCCGATGTAGAAGACGGCGGGCGGGTTCGGGTGCGGCTTCGGCTGCCGACCTACTTCTGCGCGCCGAACTTCGCCTACCTGATGGTCGCCGACGCCCACGACGCGGTGACGGACGTGGCGGGAGTGAGCGAGGTGGACGTGCGGCTGGAGGATCACTTCGCCGCCGACGAGATCAACGCCGGGGTGGCGCGGGCCGCGGGCTTCTCGGGCACCTTCCCCGAGCAGGCGGTCGGCGAGCTGGCCGAACTGCGGCGAACCTTCCAGCGCAAGGCCCACGCGGCGGGTCTGGAACGAGCCTGTGCCCGGCTGCTGGCACAGGGCTGGCAGATCGACGCGCTGGCCGGCCTGCGGCTGGCGGACGTGCCGTCCTCGCCCGAGCGTGACAGCCTGCTGCGCCGCCGAGGAGCGCTGGGCCTGCCGACCGAGCCGGAGTCGCCGTTGCTGCTCGACGACGACGGCGCGCCGATATCGGCGGCAGACGCACCTGCCCGGCTCAGGTTCGCCAGGACGGTGCGGGTGAGCATCGACGGCAATGCCGCGTTCTGCCGCGGCCTGTTGCACACCAGGTACCCGGAATCGGAGGCAAGCAGATGAAGGCGGTACGACTGCACAGCTACCACAGCAGGCCGGTGGTGGAGGACGTCGCCGAACCCAGGGCCAAGCAACCCTTCGACGTGGTGGTCAGGATCGGTGGCGCCGGCGTGTGCCGTACCGACCTGCACATCATCGAGCAGCAGTGGGAGGAGAAGTCCGGGGTCGCCCTGCCGTACACGCTCGGCCACGAGAACGCCGGATGGGTGCACGAGATCGGCTCCGCGGTGACCAACGTCGCCGTCGGCGACCCGGTGATCCTGCACCCGACTCCCACCTGCGGGCTGTGCCGGGCCTGCCGCGCGGGCGACGACATGCACTGCCGCGCGAACTCCTTCCCCGGCATCGACAGCGACGGCGGCATGGCCGAGTTCCTGCTCACCTCCGCCAGGGCGTGCGTCAAGCTGGAAAGCGGCACCCGCCCTGAGGACGTGGCCGCGCTCGCCGACGCGGGCATCACCGCCTACCACGCGGTGCGCAAGGCGGTGCCGTCGCTGTACCCGGGCACCACGTGCGTGGTCAACGGTGCGGGCGGGCTCGGCCACATCGGCATCCAGTCGCTGGCCGCGCTGACGGCCACCACCATCGTCGTGGTGGATCGCAACGCCGAGGCGCTCGCGCTGGCAGCCGAACTCGGGGCGCACCACACCGTGCTCGCCGACGGCAAGCACGTGGCCGCGGTGCAGGAGCTGACCGAAGGCAACGGCGCGGAGGTCGTACTCGACTTCGTCGCCGAGCAGGGCGCACAGCAGGACGCCTTCGCCATGACAAGGCGCGGCGGCTCGCACTTCGTCATCGGCTACGGCGGCAACATCGACATCCCCACGATCGACATCATCTCCACCGAGCGCAACGTGGTCGGCAACCTCGTGGGGACCTACAACGACCTGGCCGAGCTGATGGTGCTGGCACAGCAGGGCAAGGTGCGGCTGCACACGCAGAAGTACCCACTGGACGCCGCGATCGACGCACTGTCCGATCTGGACGCCGGTCGGGTACGTGGCCGCGCCATCCTCGTGCCGGACACGGCACACTGATCGGCTTTCGTTCGCACAGAAGGGCAGTGACGTAAATGGCGAAGGAACTGCGGTTCGGCCCCACGGCGCGCGACCTGCTGCTGTCGGGTGTCGACAAGCTGGCCGAGTCGGTCAAGTCGACGCTTGGGCCCAAGGGACGCAACGTCATCCTCGAGCAGATCACCGGCTCGCCCGTCGTCACCAACGACGGCGTGACGATCGCGCGGGAGATCCACCTCAAGGACCAGTTCGAGAACATGGGTGCCCAGCTGGTCAAGGAAGCCGCGATCAAGACCAACGACGTCGTCGGCGACGGCACCACCACCGCGACCGTGCTGGCGCACGGGATCATCAGGGAGGGCATGGCCGCCATCGCCAAGGGCGGCAACCCCGTTCTGATCCGGCGCGGTATCGACCTCGCCGTGAACCGGCTGGTGGAGCACCTGCGGTCGGTCGCGCACCCGGTGAAGACCGAGCAGGACTTCGCGCGGGTGGCGGCGATCTCGGCCAACGACGACGACGCGGTGGGGTCCGTCATCGCCAAGGCACTGCACACCGTCGGCGATACCGGTGTGGTCACCGTGGACGAGTCCCCGGAGCCTGGGATGACCGTGCAGTTCGTGGAGGGCTTCGAGATCGACAACGGCTACCTCTCGCCCTACATGGTCACCGATCCCGGCAGCCTCGAGGCCGTGCTCGACGACCCCTACATCCTGCTGTGCAGCGAGAAGATCACGAAGGTGCAGCAGTTGATGCCGCTGCTCGACAAGATCATGAAGGCGCCCCGGCCGCTGCTGATCATCGCGGAGAACCTCGAGGGCACCGCGCTGAGCATGCTGGTGCACAACCACGTGAACGGGGTGTTCAAGTGCGTCGCCGTGCGCGCGCCCGGATTCGGTGATCGAAGGCTGCACAAGCTGGAGGACATCGCGGCGCTCACCGGCGGCTCCGTCTACAGCAGGCACTCCGGTCTGACGCTGGAGACGATGGGCACCGAGCACCTCGGCCGCGCCAGGCAGGTTCGGGTGACCGCCGAGCGGACCAACATCATCGGGGGCGCGACCGCCGACCGGGTGGATTTCCGGCTGGCCCAGCTGCGGGCGGAGTTGGAGCGCGCGACCTTCGGCGCCGACGAGGACGTGCTCACCGAGCGGATCGGCGCGCTGTCGGGCAGGGTCGCGTTGATCAGGGTGGGGGCGCACACGCCCTCGGAGCTCAAGGAACTGCAGCACCGGGTGGAGGACGCGCTGTCGGCCACCAGGGCGGCAATGGCCGAAGGGATCGTCGCAGGCGGTGGCGCGGCGCTGCTGCACGCCGCCGGTGCGCTGGACGACCTCGACGTCGACGAGGACTACGCCACCGGCGTGGACATCGTGCGGCGCACCCTCAGCGACCCGGTGTATCTCATCGCCGCCAACGCCGGTTACGACGCCGACGAGGTGACCGCGCACGTGGGGCGGCAGGGCGTCGACGACGGGTTCGACGCGCTGCGAGGCCGCTACGGCGACATGGTGGCGCTGGGCATCATCGACCCGTTGCGGGTGGTGCGGTCGGCGCTGCAAAACGGTGCCTCGGTTGCCGGGTTGCTGCTGACGACCAACACGCTCGTGGCCGAGGAACAGACACCGTGGGGTGGCAGCCCGGCGCTGATGACGGAGTTCGGCCCGCTCGACGAAGGGTTGCGGCAACCGTCGCCGGACGCGAGCACCCCGCAGTCGCTCGGGCTCGGCCCGTCCGTCGGCTGAGTGGAAGCCGACCGTGAGCTGGTCGTGGTCCGGGTACGTCGCGGGTCCCGGACCACGACCTACCAACCACCTACCAGCGACCCAGCAACGACCCGCCGACGCCAGAGCCAGATCGTGACCGTGGGAGGCAGGCGTGATCTTCATCGTCGTCAAGTTCGCCGTGCGAGACGAGTACGCCGACACCTTTCTGGACCGGATCGAGGAGTTCACCCAGGCCACCCGAGCGGAGCAGGGCAACCTCTTCTTCGAGTGGTCGCGCTCGGTGGCCGACCCCAACGAGTTCGTGCTGCTCGAGGCGTTCGCCTCGGCCGAGGCGGGCAAGGAGCACGTCGAGTCCGCCCATTTCAAGGCCGCGATGGCGTGGCTGCCGAACGTGGTCGCGCAGACCCCTCGGATCGTGAACGTCGAGGTGCCCGGCGACGGCTGGGCGCGCATGGCCGAGGTGACCCCGGCCTGAACCGGGGTTCGCCGTAAGCGGATTCTCGCCACCGGCCTGCCCCGGCCGCATACGCTGCGGCCATGGAGATCATCGAGGTCACGGCCCGGCTGTATCTGCTGCGATTCGACGTCGGCCAGGCTTATCTGTGGCGCGACGACGACGGCCTGACACTGATCGATGCCGGTCCGGCCGGCCACGGCTCGCCGATTCGGTCGGCCGTGGCCGAACTGGCGCCACGCGGTGTGACCGTTGACCGCATCGTGCTCACACACTTCCATGGCGACCACGCCGGTTCACTCGCCGAGATCCGGCAGTGGTGCGCAGCGCCGGTCCTCGCGCACCGGCTCGACGCACGCTACGTGCGCGGGGAGTGCCCCGCGCCTGCCCCGGTGCTGCAGGACTGGGAACGTCCGCTGTTCGAGCGGGTCGGTAGCCACCTCGCCGGCCCGCCCGCCGATGTGGATCGCGAACTGCGAGGTGGTGAGGTCCTCGACTTCGGTGGTGGCGCGCGGGTGCTGTCGGTTCCCGGCCATACCGACGGAAGCATCGCACTGCACCTGCCTTCGCAGGGGGTGCTGTTCACCGGTGACACGATCGCCGAGCACGGGGGAGAGGTCATGCTGGGAGTGTTCAACCTCGACCGGGAGCGAGCCGTCGAGTCGATGCGCAGGCTTGCGCGGCTCGACCCGACCATCGCCTGCTTCGGACACGGGGAGCCGGTCACCGCCGCGGCGTCCTCGGTACTGCGCGCGGCGTCGGAGAAGCTTGGCTGAGCCGAGCACGTGGCCGCGGCGCGGCCCGGCAAGGCGACCGAGGCCGACGCCGGTCAGGCGGCGCAGATCGCAACCCCGGCGGGTGATGCGCCACCGTATCTCACCGGACAAGCTGTGCCGCATGAGTACCTCGCACCCGGAGATCACCGGCATCCAGTTCCCCGCCGAGGGAAAGTACCGGATAGTGCCCGGCCGATCGACCGTCTCGTTCACCACCAGCCACCTGTTCGGGCTGGGCAAGGTACGCGGCAGCTTTCGTATCGAGGACGGCCTGATTCACGTGGCGGACCCGGTCGGTGGTTCGTCGGCCCGCGCGACGATCGCCGCGGCGAGTGTGGACACGGGCAACTCGACACGGGACTCGATGCTGCGTTCGCCGACCTACCTCGACGCGACGGCACACCCACACATCACCTTCGCCTCCGACCGGCTGGAGGAGTCCGAAGGGGCGCTGTTGTTGCACGGGACGCTGACCGTCCGAGAAAGCACCGCACCCGTCCAACTGCGGGTGGACAGCTCCGAAGCCGACGCGACGACGGTTCGGCTGACGGCGAGTTGCCGGATCGACCGGTACGCGTTCGCGATCACCGCCATGAAGGCAATGACGGGCAGGTGGCAGACCATGCTGCTGGACGTCACGGCGGAACGTGATTGATCGACCGGCCGCCGGCACGGTCGGGATTTTCCGCGTGGCCGCGCCCCGTGCATTTCGGTGCGACCCGACCGGTGCGAAAAAATATGAACCGCCGTCACGATATCGGTGGCCGTCACGATCTGACACCGCGCGGCCGTCGCGAATCGGCGCTATTCCACCGAGGCGACGTCCACGACACGGTCGTGGCGAACCCACGTCGGCTCGGTGTCCTCGGCGGATTCGTCCGGCTGGGTGGGAATCCAGACGACGGCGGTATAGGGATCGGCGATCGGATTGGCCACGACCGTGCCGTGCCTGCACAGCCCACGCCAGGTCGCGGGCGTGCTCGCCAGGTAGGTGATCCGGTCACCGACATGGACATCGTGGGCACGCTTGGTCACGACGGCTCCCTTCGCGTCCGCGTTTCGCCCCTTGCACACCTCGACAGCATCGCCGGATCGGCAGGGCTGTTTGCACTGTGCTGACGGCAAAACCCTACACCAGAATCGCCGTACGAGAAGGACGGTCACAGGGAAGGGTGACGTTCGAAGACCCGCGTTCGATAATGCGAAAGGAATTCAACGAAGGGGTGTCGACAATTTCCTGATCACCGATTGTTCGCGAATTTCGCGGGCCCTGACCGGGCAATCTTCCCGGCCCGCGCGAACGCGATCAGAAACGGGTAGGGCGCAGCAGCGCATCGACACCGCCGTCGATCACCAGTTGCGAACCGTGCACGAATCCGGCTTTCGGGCTCAGCAGGTAGCTGATGAGGGTGGCCACCTCCTCGGGCTTGGCGTGCCGTGGAATGGGCGCGACGAAGTCCCTGATGGCCTGGCCGTAGCGAGGGTCGGCCATGCCCTGCGACAACAGTGGGGTCTCCACCGAACCCGGGGCGACCGTGTTGAGCCGCACCCCCGCAGCACCCCATTCGGCGACGCGCCTGCGCACCGCGACGGTGAGCGCGTTCTTCGACCCGGCGTAGGCGAACTGGCCCTTGTACTCCCCGCCGACCTCGAGAGCCGGGCCGACACCTGCCTCGTCGCCGGACTCCACGACAGCGGCCAGCGGGTTGTCGTCCCAGGTGATGTGCGTGGAGGAGACCGACGAAACCACCACGGCGGCGGGGTGATCACCCTTGCGCAGCGCGGGGAACAGCCCGTCCAGCATCGCGATCGTGCCGAAGTAGTTGACGGCCACGATACGTTCGGCGTCGTCGACATGCGGCCCGAGTCCCGCGCACAGTACGAGGCCGTCGAGCGTGCCCCCGCACCGCTGCAGGACGGCCTCGACGGCGCCGCGCCTGCCCTCCCTGGTGCTCAGGTCCGCCGTGATGTCGGCGCCTGCCAGGTCGACACCGATGACATCCTTGCCCTCCTCCAGCAATGCCGCACGCGTGGCCGCTCCGATACCCGAGGCCGAACCGGTGACGACGGTAAGGGACACGATTTGTTCCTCCTCAGTGTGGCACCAGGACGCAACGGGTGCCGTCGTAGATCGTGGGCATGCATTTGTTGCAGTGAATGCACGCCGATTTCGTGCCCGGATCGGCCTCGATCAGCCGGGGCAGGTTCGGCTCCCGCAGCAGGGCGCGAGCCATCGCGACGAACGAGAATCCCTCCGCCATCGCGGTGTCCATCGTGGACTTCTCGGTGATCCCGCCGAGCAGGATCAGCGGCATGCGCAGGTTTCTGCGGAACTGCCGCGCCCTGTCCAGCAGGTACGCCTCACGATACGGATACTCCCGCAGGAACGCCCTGCCCGCCAGCCGGATGCCCAGCCGCTGCGGCGCGGGGAACTGCGCGGCGAAGTCGCGAAGCGGCACCTCGCCGGTGAACAGGTACATCGGGTTCAGCAGCGAACTTCCGGCCGTGAGCACGAGCGCGTCCAGGCTGCCGTCGCTTTCCAGCCACTGCGCGACCTCGATGCTCTCCTCCAGCCAGAATCCGCCCGGCACGCCGTCGTCCATGTTCAGCTTGGCGGTGACGGCGATCCGATCGCCCACCGCGGCCCGCACCGCGCGCGCGACCTCGAGAGCGGGCCGTGCCCTGTTGCGCAGCGCGCCGCCGAACTCGTCGTCACGCCGGTTCAGCTTCGGGCTGAGGAACGAGCTGATGAGATAGTTGTGTCCGAAGTGGAGCTCGACGGCGTCGAAGCCGGCTTCGGCGGCGCACACGGCGGCCTCGGCGTGGGCTCGCACGATCCGTTCGATGTCGGCCTTGCCCGCGGTTCTGGTGAGCCGCAGGCTCAGTGGGCTGATCCTTCGCCACGGGGCGAGCGCGGGCAGCCGGTTGGACACCGCGTTGGCCACCGGGCCTGCGTGACCGAGTTGCGCGCTGATCGCCGCGCCGGTGGCGTGCACGGCATCGGTGAGCCCGCGCAGGCCCGCGACAGCGTCGGCGGTCATCAGGATCTGGTGGCGGTCGGTGCGGCCTTCCGGTGCGACGGCGCAGTAGGCGACCGTCGTCATGCCGACCCCGCCCTCGGCGTGGCGGACGTGGAAGTCGACCAGTTCGTCGGTGACCACGCCGCGTGGAGTGGCGCCTTCGAACGTGGCGGACTTGATGATCCGGTTGCGCAGCCGCACCGGGCCGAGCTGCCCGGGGGAGAAGACGTCAGGGGCGGTCACGGTGCGTCCAGCCCGGCGGTGACGAAGGCGCGAACCGTGTCCACGTGGGCGGTGCCCGAGCTTCCCACTGCGCCGAAGGTGGTAAGCGGGGCTCCGAATGACTGCAGGATCAGGTCGAACGCCAGGATCCAGCGGCGTGCGGCCTCCTTGCCGGACAGGTCCGGCCTCGCCGCCCGAAGCAGTGCCACCCACGGTTGCAAACTGAACCAGCGCGAGGTCCACTCCAGCTCGCTGCGCCCGAGCACGAACCGCGCGAGCAACTGTACGTGCAGCCTGCCGATCGGATCGGCGGTCAGGTCGGCGAGCGGGGTGAGCACGACGTCGACCAACTCCGCGACCGCAGGCGTCCAGCCCTGGTCGCGACGCTCGAGCAGGTCGCTGAGCCGGTCCTGCCACACCGGTGCCATCCGGCTCTCCAGTAGCGCTGCCACGAGTGCGTCCTTGGAACCGAAGTGGTAGTGCACGGCGGCCGGGTTCATGCCCGCCGCCGTGTTGATCGCCCGCACGGACACCTTGTCGTACCCCGACTCCAGGAACAGCCGTTCGGCCACGGTCAGCAGGCGATCGCGCGCCGACTGCCCCGTTGAGGTGTTCAGCATGGCAGCAGTACACCTCACCGGGCACCCCGCAGTCAATCACTGATTGATTTCCGCGCGAGTCCCCCGCTGCTGCCCGCGAGTCCCCCGCTGCTGCCCGCGAGTTCTGCGCTGCTGCCCGCGAGTTCTGCGTTACGGCACGCGCTCCCACCCCCGCCGCGGAGCCCGGCTGCCCAGCCTCGACTCGCGGCTGCGGTAGACGATGTAGGGCCGGGTCAGGTAGCCCAGCGGCATCGAGAACACGTGCACCAGCCTGCTGAACGGCCAGAACGCGAACAGCGCCCACGCCGCGAGCGCGTGCAGCTGGAACCCGAGCGTGGCTTGCAGCATCAGTTCCGGCTGTGGCTGGAAGTAGAAGATGGACCGAAACCACGGCGAGACCGTCTCGCGGTAGTCGTGCGGGTTCGCGGTGAGGTTGCCCAGCACGGTGGTGCCGAGCCCCAGCAGGATCGTGCCCACCAGCAGCACATACATGATCTTGTCGTTGCGGGTGGTCGCGGAGAACACCGGCCCCACCGTGCGGCGACGGTAGACCAGGATCGCGGCGCCGGTGAGAGTGCAGAAACCGGCGACCACCCCGAGAGCGACCGCCAGGAAGTGGTAGGCGGACTCGCTCAGGCCCACGGCTTGTGTCCACGACTTGGGGATCAGCAGACCCGCCACGTGTCCCACCGCGACGATGAGGATGCCGAAGTGGAACAGCGGACTGCCCAGCCGCAGCAACCGGTTCTCGTACAGCTGCGAGGACCGCGTCGTCCAGCCGAACTTGTCG
Source organism: Saccharomonospora marina XMU15 (assembly GCF_000244955.1). Classification (GTDB taxonomy): domain Bacteria; phylum Actinomycetota; class Actinomycetes; order Mycobacteriales; family Pseudonocardiaceae; genus Saccharomonospora_A; species Saccharomonospora_A marina. The sequence goes on from NZ_CM001439.1 coordinate 2,684,954, forward strand.
TAGCGGTAGCGCCAGATGTGGCCGACCACGAACACCGCGATGGCCACGTAGGGCACCACTGCCCACAGCAGGATGTCGAGCCCGGAGAGATTCACTGGTTCACTCCCTGATCGGTAGCCGTCGCGTAGGGTTCGAGGCCGACTTCCTCCTCCGGCGGTCCCTGCGCCACCAGCTTGGCAACCGCCTCGTGCTCGCGCCTGCCCAGCGGTGGCAGCGTCGCGCGAACGGAGTCGAGCACGCCCGCCCACGGCGAGCCTGCCTCGTGCAGCCCGAGCCGGATCAGTTCCAACCCGGCACGGTGCTCGGTGAGCAGCCGTTGCCCGATACGGGCGTCGACGGTCGCGGCGAACTCCAGCACCACCGCCAGGTGGTCGGGCAGCTCGCCGTCGTCGAGCCGCTGGCCCGCGGCACGGTAGGCGTGCGTGAACCGCAACAGCGCCATGCCCCGCTTGCGGGTGTCGCCGTAGGCGAAGTAGGTGAGGTAGGGGCTGAACCGCTTCTTGTGGTCGAAGGTCGCCACGTAGTCGGCGGCCAGCTCGGTCAGCGGCGTGGCGTCGACATGGTCGAGGAAGCCCGCCAGCGGCTCACCGAGCGCGTCGGGCAGCGCCCTCACCGCCGAGCGCAGCAGCGGGCGATGTTCCAGCAGTCGCTCGTCGGGGTAGTTCAGCAGCAGCGACTGGGCCTGCCACGCCGCCGTCCGCTCGTGATCGGTGATGCGCGGTGCTTCGCTGTGGGACGCCTGCGGGCGTCGACCGATTCTCATGGCTTGGGCTCCGTCTCGCCTGCCGGGTCGCCGCCGCCCGGCCGTTCTCGGTCCTGCGGCGGGAACAGCCCGTCAGGGCGCCCCTTGCCGTCCCAGTTCAGCAGGTTGACTCTGCTGCCCTTGTCGACAGGCGCCGCCGGGGTGTCGACGGTCTGCCGGTCGCGCAGCATCCGGAAGTTCTCCACCGCGATCGGGGACGGTCCTCCGGAGGACTCCCCGAACGGCCCGGAGCCACCCATACCGGGGCCGCCCTCGTAGTCGAGGCTGCACTCGGTGGCCAACTCCTCCAGGCCGTGTGCCTGCTCCGCGTGCGCGGGCGGGATGACGTAGCGCTCGTCGTACTTCGCCAGCGCCAGCAGCCGGTACATGTCGTAGACCTGCTCGCCGGTCATCCCGACGGCCGATGCGATCTGCTCCCTGGGTTCGCGGCCGAGGTTGATGTCGCGCATGTAGGAGCGCATGGCCGCGAGGCGACGCAGCACCGCGTTGACCGGCTCGACGTCTCCAGCGGTGAACAGCTGTGCCAGGTACTCCACGGGAATGCGCAACGCCTCGATCGCCGCGAACAGGTTGTCCGGGTCCTCGGCGTCGTGTCCGGTGTCGCGCACGACGTCCACGACGGGCGACAGCGGCGGGATGTACCAGACCATCGGCATGGTGCGGTATTCCGGATGCAGCGGCAGCGCCACCTCGTAGGTGTTGATCAGGCTGTAGATCGGGGAGCGCCGCGCGGCCTCCAGCCAGTCGAAGGGGATGCCGTCGCGCTCGGCCTGCGCGATCACCTCCGGATCGTCGGGGTCGAGCAGGATCTCGCGCTGCGCCTGGTACAGCCGCTGCTCGTCGGGCGTGGCCGCGGCCTCGGTGACGCGGTCGGCGTCGTAGAGCACCAGGCCGATGTAGCGCAGCCGCCCCACACACGTCTCCGCGCACACCGTCGGCAGCCCCACCTCGATCCTGGGGAAGCAGAACGTGCACTTCTCGGCCTTGCCGGTGCGGTGGTTGAAGTACACCTTCTTGTAGGGGCAACCCGTCACGCACATCCGCCAGCCCCGGCAGCGGTCCTGGTCCACCAGCACGATGCCGTCCTCGCTGCGCTTGTAGATCGCCCCGGAGGGGCACGACGCCGCGCAGGAGGGATTGAGGCAGTGCTCGCAGATCCGCGGCAGGTAGAACATGAACGTCTGCTCGAACTCGAAGCGGACCTTGTCGGCGATGTCCTTCAACAACGGGTCCTGGTGGCCGATGTCCGGCGCGCCGCCCAGGTTGTCGTCCCAGTTGGCCGACCAGGTGATGGTGGTCTCCTCACCGGTGATGAGCGACCTCGGCTTCGCCACGGGGGTGTGTTCCTGCAGCGGCGCGCTGGTGAGGTTGTCGTAGTCGTAGGTCCAGGGCTCGTAGTAGTCGTCGATGCCGGGCAGCTTCGGGTTGCTGAAGATGGTGAGCAGCTTGCGTAGCCGCCCGCCCGCCTTCAGCGCCAGCCTGCCCCGACGGTTGAGTTTCCACCCCCCGAGCCAGCGTTGTTGATTCTCGTAGGTCCGCGGGTAGCCCTGCCCCGGCCGGGTCTCCACGTTGTTGAACCAGACGTACTCCACACCGGAGCGGTTGGTCCACGCCTGCTTGCACGTCACCGAGCAGGTGTGGCAGCCGATGCACTTGTCGAGGTTCATCACCATCGCCATCTGTGCCATCACGCGCATCAGAACTGCACCTCCTGGCTACGGCGGCGGATCACGGTCACCTCGTCGCGCTGGTTCCCGGTGGGGCCGAGGTAGTTGAACGCGAAGGACAGCTGCGCGTACCCGCCGATCAGGTGGCTCGGCTTGATGAGCAGCCTGGTGAGCGAGTTGTGGATTCCGCCTCGCTTGCCGGAGGTCTCCGCGCGCGGCACGTCGATCAGCCGCTCCTGCGCGTGGTGCATGTAGACGGTTCCCTCCGGCATCCGGTGTGACACGATGGCCCTCGCGACCACGACGCCGTTGCGGTTCACCGCCTCGATCCAGTCGTTGTCGGAGACGCCGATCTTTCCGGCGTCCTCTTTGGACATCCAGATGGTCGGTCCTCCTCGGGAGAGGCTCAGCATGAACAGGTTGTCCTGGTACTCGGAGTGGATGGACCACTTGCTGTGCGGGGTGAGGTAACGAACTGCGAGGCCGAGCTCGCCGGTCTCGCCGACGGCTGGTTCGGCGAACAGCGCCGTCATGTCCAGCGGTGGCCGGAACACCGGAAGGCACTCGCCGAGTTCGGCCATCCAGTCGTGGTCGAGGAAGAAGTGCTGCCTTCCGGTGAGCGTGTGCCACGGCTTGAGCCGCTCCACGTTGATGGTGAACGGGGAGTAGCGCCTGCCGCCGGACTCCGAACCCGACCACTCCGGCGAGGTGATCACCGGAACCGGCGCCGACTGGGTGTCGGCGAAGGTGATCCGCTTGCCCTCGTGCTCGGCGGCGAGGTCGGCCAGCGGGGTGCCGGTACGCGCTTCGAGGGTGGTGAACCCCTGGGTGGCGAGATGGCCGTTCGTGGTGCCCGAAAGCGACAGGATCGCCTCGCACGCGTGCACGTCACGCGCGATCGACGGCCTGCCGTCGGCTGGGCCGCCGCGCACCGTGCCGCAGGCGTGCCTGAGATAGTCGATCTCGCGGTCGAGACCGTAGGTGATGCCCTTGGTGGTGGCGCCGAGCGAATCGAGCAGCGGCCCGAGCGCCTTCATCTTCGCGCCGACCGCCGTGTAGTCACGTTCGACGACGGTGATCCTCGGCATCGTGCGTCCCGGTACCGGTTCGCACTCGCCGGCCTTCCAGTCGCGCACCGACCCGTGAGGATTCGCCAGTTCGTCGGGAGTGTCGTGCAACAGCGGGGTGGCCACGACGTCCTCGCGGGTGCCGAGATGGTCGGCGGCGAGCCTGCTGAACGAGGTCGCGATGGTCTGGAACGCCGCCCAGTCGGTGCGGGTCTGCCACGGCGGCGCGATCGCCGGGTTGAACGAGTGCACGAACGGGTGCATGTCGGTGGTGTTCAGGTCGTGCTTCTCGTACCAGGTCGCCGAGGGCAGCACGACGTCGGAGAACACCGTGGTGCTCGTCATCCGGAAGTCCAGTGTCAGCAGCAGATCGAGCTTGCCCTCGGGTGCCTCGTCGTGCCACACCACGTCCTTCGGCCTCGCGCCGGGCGGGGTCTGCTCGGCGCGCAGCGAGGAGTCGGCCCCCAGCAGGTGCTTGAGGAAGTACTCGTTGCCCTTGCCGGAGGAGCCGAGCAGGTTGGCGCGCCAGACGCTGAGCACCCTGGGGAAGTTGCGCGGCGAATCCGGGTCCTCGCAGGCGAACCGCAGCCGCCCGGCACGTAGTTCGGACACCACGTGCTCGGCTGCGGGAACCCCGGCCTGCCTCGCCTCGTCGGCGAGTTCAAGCGGGTTGCGGTCGAACGTGGGATAGCTGGGCATCCAGCCCATCCGCGCCGCCTTGGCGAGCACGTCCGCGGTGGTCCGCCCCGCCAGATCCCCCTCGCCTGCGCGTGCGGCGAAGGTGTCGGCGCCGAACTGGTCGTAGCGGAACTGGTCGGTGTGCAGGTACCAGTAGGCGGTCTGGATCATCTGGCGTGGCGGGCGCGCCCAGTCGAGTCCGAACGCCAGCTGCGACCACCCGGTGAACGGGCGGCACTTCTCCTGCCCGACGTAGTGGGCCCAGCCGCCGCCGTTCACACCCTGGCAGCCGGTCAGCGTGGTCAGCGCCAGGAACGCGCGGTAGATGGTGTCGGAGTGGAACCAGTGGTTGGTCCCGGCACCCATGATGATCATGGAGCGGCCCCTGGACTGCTCGGCGTTGGCGGCGAACTCCCTGCCGATCCGCTCGGCGGCGCGCGCGGGTACACCGGTGATCACTTCCTGCCACGCCGGTGTGCAGGGGCTGGCCGCGTCGTCGTATCCGGTGGGCCATTCGCCGGGCAGCCCCGGCCTCGCGACACCGTACTGTGCCAGCAACAGGTCGAACACGGTGGTGACGAGGTGCCCGCCGACCCGGCGCGCGGGCACGCCCCTGACCAGCGTGCCGCCCGCGCCGTCGGCGCCGTCGAAGCGGGCCAGCTCCACCGGCACCGGCCGGCCACCCTCCGCCGACAGCAGCGGGTCCACCTCGCCGAGATCCAGGTTCCACCGGCCCGCGCCCTGCTCGCCGAACCGGAAACCCAGCGAGCCGTTGGGGACCACCGGCTCGCCGGTGCGTGCGTCCAGCAGCACGGTCTTGAACTCGCAGTGTTCGCTGTCGCCGCCCAGATCGGCTTCGGTGAGGAACTTGCCAGGAACGTGGTGCTCGCCCTGCGGCTCCAGCCGGACCAGGAACGGCAGGTCGGTGTAGCGCTTGACGTAGTCGGTGAAGTAGGGCACCTGCCGGTCCACGAAGAACTCGCGCAGCACCACATGCCCCATGGCCATCGCCAGCGCGCCGTCGGTGCCGGGCCGGGGGGCCAGCCAGTCGTCGGCGAACTTGACGTTGTCGGCGTAGTCGGGGGAGACCGCTACCACCTTCTGCCCCCGGTAGCGCGCCTCGGCCATCCAGTGCGCGTCGGGGGTGCGGGTGACCGGGACGTTGGAGCCCCACATGATGAGGTAGGCGGCGTCCCACCAGTCGCCGGACTCCGGCACGTCGGTCTGGTCGCCGAACACCTGCGGGGAGGCGACGGGAAGATCGGCGTACCAGTCGTAGAACGACAGCATCGATCCGCCGATCAGCGAGACGAACCGGGCACCGGAGGCGTGCGAGACCATCGACATCGCCGGGATCGGGGAGAACCCGGCGACCCGGTCGGGCCCGTACCGCTTGACGGTGTGCACGTGCGCGGCCGCCACCAGCTCGGCCGCCTCCTCCCAGCTCGCCCTGACCAGCCCGCCACGACCCCTCGCCGACTTGTACCTGCGCGCGCGTTCGGGGTCCTCCACGATGCTCTCCCACGCCAGCACGGGGTCACCGAGCTCGCGTTTGGCGTCGCGGTACATGTCGAGCAGCACCCCACGCACGTACGGGTAGCGCACCCGGGTCGGCGAGTAGGTGTACCAGGAGAACGCGGCACCGCGCGGGCAGCCGCGGGGCTCGTACTCCGGGCGGTCCGGCCCCACCGACGGGTAGTCCGTCTGCTGGGCCTCCCAGGTGATGATGCCGTCCTTGACGTAGACCTTCCACGAGCACGAACCCGTGCAGTTGACGCCGTGTGTCGAACGCACGACCTTGTCGTGACTCCAGCGGTCGCGGTAGAACTCGTCGGCCTGCCTGCCCCCGATGTGGTGCAGCGTGCGTAGGTCGGCGGAAACCTCGCCCTTGGTGAAGAACCGGCGGGTGCGCACCAGCGCGTCGACCAGTTCGCTGTCGAGGCCTGCTGCGCCCTCGCCCTTGTTCGTTCCGGCGGTCACCGTGGCGACCCCTTTCCGGCGAGCAAGCTCGCCTGCCGCTGCTGCGTGTCCGGCCGCATTCGACCGTATCGGCGCGGACAACCTCGCGCAGCATGTGATCATTCGGCGCCCGGGTCCGGACAGTGTCGAAGGTCCCCAGCACGGGCCGACCATCAGCCCTTTCGCCGGGGCGAGCGCGGTTCCTAGGTTGCGGTGGGTGAGGCGCATCCTGTCCCCGGAAACCCTGCTACTCGCGGCCGTCGCGCTGCTGCTGGCCTGCGGTGGCCTCGGCTGGCTGCTCGACGCGGAAGTGGTTGCCGACGCGTTGTGGGCCGCCGCGACCGGTGTCGCGTTGCTGCCCGCGACCTGGTGGGTCGTTCAGGAACTGCGCAACCGCCGCTACGGTGCCGACCTGCTGGCGGTGCTCGCGCTGGCCAGCACACTCGCGACGGGGGAGTACCTGGCGGGTGCCGTGGTGGCGCTGATGGTGGCGACCGGCAGGCTGCTGGAGGCCTCGGCGGGCCGCCGTGCGGGCAGGGACCTCTCGGCGTTGCTGGAGCGGGCCCCGCACGACGCGCACCTGCGCCGCGGCGGGCAGGTCGAGACGGTGCCGGTGGCGCGGGTGGTGGCGGGCGACCGGGTGGTGGTGCTACCCGGCGAGGTCGTGCCCGTCGACGGCACCGCGCTCATCGAAGGGGTGTTCGACGAGTCGGCGCTGACCGGGGAGTCCGCCCCGGTGGTTCGCCAGGCGGGCGACACCGTCCGCAGCGGCGTGGTGAACACCGGCGCCGCGGTGGACATCGAGGCGGTGGCCACCGCGGAGGCGAGTACCTACGCGGGTGTGGTGCGACTGGCCGAGCAGGCGGCCGCGAGTACGGCGCCGGTGGCCCGGCTTGCCGACCGTGTCGCGGTGTGGTTCCTCCCGCTGGCGTTGCTGATCGCCGGTGCCGCGTGGGCGGTCAGCGCGGACCCGGTTCGCGCGGTGGCCGTGCTGGTCACCGCCACACCGTGCCCGCTGCTGCTGGCCGTCCCGATCGCGGTGACCGGCGGGATGTCGCGTACCTCGCGATCAGGTGTCGTGGTCAAGGGCGGCGCCGCGCTGGAGTTGCTCGGGCACGCCAGGTCGCTGGTGATGGACAAGACGGGCACCGTGACCGCGGGCAGGCCGGAGGTCACCGACATCATCTGCGGCCCCGGCTTCGGCACCGACGAGGTGTTGCGGTTGGCGGGTGCGGTCGAGCAGTACTCCCCGCACGTACTCGCCGAGGCGGTAATGCGCGCGGTGCGGCGTGCGGGAGTCGAGCCCGCGTCGGCCGACGGCGTCAGCGAGGAACCCGGCAGGGGCGCGGTGGGCACGGTGCAGGGTAGGGCGGTGCGCCTGGGCAGGCTCGACGCCGATCGGGAGCTTCCCGCGTGGGCCAGGGCTGCCGCGCGCAGGGGCAGGCTCGACCTGGCCAGCGTGGTGTGGGTCGAGGTCGACGATGAACTGGCCTGCGCGCTGCTGGTGCGCGACCGGATCAGGTTCGACGCGGCGCGCACCATGCGGCGGCTGCGCGCGGTCGGGGTGGAGCATGTCCTGCTGCTCACCGGCGACCGGGTGGACAACGCCCGGGAGGTGGCCGGGATGCTCGGGCTGGACGAGGTACAGGCACAGGCCAGCCCGTCGGACAAGATCGAGCGGGTTCGTGCGCAGCGCGAACTCGGCACGACGATCATGGTCGGTGACGGCGTGAACGACGCCCCCGCGCTGGCCGCCGCCGACGTCGGGATCGCGCTGGGCTCGCGCGGCTCCACGGCGGCGGTGCAGGCGGCCGACGCCGTGATCGTGGACGATCGCATCGACCGGCTGGCCGACGCGGTGGAGATAGCGCGCCGCTCGCGCAGGCTCGCGGTGCAAAGCGCCGGTGCGGGCACCGCGCTTTCGCTGCTGGCCATGCTCGCCGCGGCGGGCGGCTGGCTGATCCCCGTGCTCGGCGCGGTCGTGCAGGAGGGCATCGACATCGCCGTGATCGCCAACGCGTTGCGCTCGCTGCGCATGCCGAGCCGGGGTAGGCGGCACGACGAGGCGGACGCGCTGCTGCGACGGTTCGCCGCCGAACACGAGGAGTTGGGGCCCGCGAGGGCGGCGGTGCGGCAGGCGGCGGACGCGCTGTCGAACGGCGCGGGCCCGCAGGCCGATATGGCCGTGCGCAGGGCCTACGAGGTGCTCACCGAGCGGCTGCTGCCCCACGAAGTTGCCGAGGAGACCGAGCTGTATCCGGCGCTGGCCGAGGTGCTGGGCACCGACGAGGGAACGCTCACGATGAGCAGGGGCCACGCCGAGATCCAGCGGCTGGCGCGGCGGCTCGGTCGCCACCTGGCGGAGACGCCCGAAGGCATTCTGCCCGACCAGGTGGACGACCTGCGTGCCGTGCTCTACGGGTTGGACGCGGTGCTCACCCTGCACTTCGCGCAGGAGGAGGAGGCGTACTTCACCCTGGCCGCCGAGCGGTCGTGAGGCCGTCGGGCGGTCACGACGCCACGTCGACCCTGTCGATCTCGTCGCGCTTGCGCTGCTGGGCTCGGTGTCGCCGGTAGCCGACGAAGGTCAGTGCGGCCGCGGCGGCCACCGCCACCGGAATGATCCAGGCGACCGGATGGTCGGCGAGTGCGCTCCACACCTGCGAGGGCAGTTGCTGGACCAGCAGGAAGCCACCCATGACGATGACGAACCAGCCGAAGCCCTTGCGCAGCACACCCTCGGGGATGCGCCCCGCGAGCCGCCCGCCGATCACGCCGCCGACGACGGCGGCGCCGGTGACGGCGAGTGCCAGCGGCCAGTTGATCTCGACACTGGCCAGGTAGCCCGCGAGACCGGCGAAGGACTTCATCGCGATCACCACGAGCGAGGTCCCGACGGCGACACCCATCGGCAGCCCGCCGAGCAACGCCAGCGCGGGCACCACGAGGAATCCGCCACCCGCGCCGACCAATCCTGTCACCAGCCCGACGACGACGCCCTCGGCGATGACCTTGCCGACGGGCATCTCGCCGTGGACCTTCGGTGCCTCGGCGCCACCACGGGTGCGCCTGCCCCTGATCATCGCCACCGCGGTGGCGATCATCATCAGGCCGAAGCCGACGAGCAGCCACACGCCGGGGATGAACTCCGCGAGCCGCCCACCGCCGTAGGCGCCCGCCATGCCCGCGGCGCCGAAGACGAGTCCGGTTCGCCAGCGAACCCGGCCTGCCCTGGCGTGCGAGATCGCGCCGATCGCGCTGGTGACGCCGACGACGAACAGCGACATGGCGATCGCCTGCTTGGCGTCGACTCCGGCCAGGTAGACCAGGATCGGCACGGTGAGGATCGAGCCGCCGCCGCCGAGTACACCGAGCGCGAGCCCGATGAACACGGCGGCGGCGATGGTCAACACGAGCATCAGATCACGACCGCTCGTCCCGCAGTGCGGCGAACACGTCCTCGACGGTGGTGCGTGGACCCCGGTTGTACGGCAGCTTTGCCAGCAGCATGCCCATCGCGCACGTGTTCGTCACGGCCGCGAACGTCAGCCCCGCGCCGACGAAGGCGGCGACCCACTTCGCGGGCGGGAACACGATGCTCACCAGGACCGACACCAGCACGATGGACCCGGCAACGAGCCGCACCTGCCGTTCCAGCTCCCAGCGCTGGTCACCGCGGTTCACCGGGCCACCGTCGGCCAGCCAGGCGGCGATCCCGCCGTCGAGCACGCGCAGGTTCGGCAATCCGGTCTCGGCCAGCGCGCGCTCGGCCTGCGCCGCCCGCTCACCCGCGCGGCAGATCAACACGACCTGCTCGTCGAGGTGGTTGCGCAGCTCGGCACGGTGCTCGCGGAGCAGATCGAGCGGCACGTTGTACGAGCCGGGGATGTGCGCGCCGTTGAACTCGCCGGGAGTGCGCACGTCGATCAGCCGGGGAGCCGCTCCGGTTTCCAGCAGCCGCCGCAGCCCCACGACGTCGAGTCTGATCGGCGAGTTGGCGGGGCTGCTCATGCGTTCTCCTCGATGAGGTCTGCGGCGTTACCGAAGTTGTCGTCGATGCACACCACGGTCCTGCCCGCGCGGGCGAGCAGGCTCGCGGCCGCGGCGGCGCGGTAGCCGCCCTGGCAGTGCACCCACACCGTGCCCTCGGGGATCTTGTCGATGCTCGTCGGCAGTGCGGGCAGCGGAATGTGGACGGCGCCCTCGATGTGGCCGGACTTCCATTCGTTGTCGAGCCGGACGTCGACCACGACGTCCGGCGAGGGGAACCCGCTGGGCGGGTTGCCCTGCTTGGCGGCCGCCAGGTCGGCGAACGTGGCGACCGGCAGTTCCTTGAGGTGCTGCTCGCTGTCGGCCCACTGCTCCGGGCTACCGGTGGCCTGGGCGGCGGGCCGGTCGATGCCGATCCTGGCCAGTTCGCGCTGTGCTTCGGCGACCTGCTCGGGCGACTCACCGAGCAGTGTGATCGGTTCGCCCCACGGCGCCAGCCAGCCGAGCCAGGTCGACATCGGGCCGTCGATGCCGAAGCTCAACGTGCCGCTGAGGTGCCGGTGGGAGAACGCCTTGCGGGAGCGCAGGTCCACGACCCACTCGCCCGCCTCGATGCGTTCGCGCAGCTCGGTGGCCTCGGCGCGCTTGGGTGGGCTGAGGTCCACCAGGTCGGCACCGTTGGCGTTGGCCACGCCCATGTGCGCGTAGTAGGCCGGGTAGGCGTCCAGGCCCGCGAGGGTCCGGTTGACGAAGTCGTCGGCCTCCAGCCGCAACGCCGGGTTCTGGGTGCGCTCGCGCCCGATGGTGGACGCGACGCCGTCCGCCTGTGTCGCGGAGCAGAAGCTGCCGAACCCGTGGGTCGGCCATACCTGCGCTCCGTCGGGAAGCAGGTCGGCGAGCCTGCGCGCGGAGGCGTGCTGGTGCTTGGCCAGGGTGTGCGCGTGCTCCTTGCCGAGCAGGTCGGTGCGCCCCGTCGTGCCGAACAGCAGCGACCCGCCGGTGAACACGCCGATCGGCCCTTCGGTGCCGTGCAGCACGTAGGACAGGTGGTTGAAGGTGTGGCCCGGGGTGGACACCACGCCGATGCGCATGTTCTCGGACACGGCGATCTCGTCGCCGTCGCGCACCGGGGTGCGATCGAAGGCCACGTCGTCGTCGGCGGAGACGAGGTAGGCAGCGCCGGTCACCTTGGCCAGCGCCAGACCGCCCGAGACGTAGTCGTTGTGCAGATGTGTCTCGACGACGTGCGTGATCCGCACTCCCAACCTGCCCGCGGCGGTCAGGAAGCGGTCGATGTCGCGCTGTGGGTCGACCACCACGGCCACCTGCCCGTCATGGGCCAGGTAGCTGCGGTCGCCAAGGGAGGAGGTCTCCACGACCTCGACGTCAATCGGCATTGTGTGTTTGCCCTTCGCTCGTCGATGGTCTTGCATACCCCAAGGGGTATCTGACCCCACCACGATAACGCAGGTCCGTGCTTGGTTTCCACTACCCCGAGGGGTATAGATCAAAACCACTGGTCAGCGCAACCGCGCGTGGCGAAGGCCCGGCGTGTCCGCGGCGGCTCGGTCCTGCCCCGCGTGGTGACGTGCTCGGCAGCGGCGACAATCGGCGGCAGATCATGACAACCGGCGGTGAATCGGACGTTTCGCCGCGCGGAGGCGGGCGACCGGCCACACAATTGGCAGGCTGGCAACAGCGTTAGGCTGAGGCGAGGCCGAGCGCCTGCCCGCAGGTGGTGGGCGCGCGAACGAAAGGACGGCGAGGCGTGAGCTCAACGGCAGCAGCGATCACCGGCGCGGTCGTGTTCGGCTGGCTCGGCATGGTGGTGGGCATCTCGTTCATCGAGGCGCCACTGAAGTTCCGCGCACCAGGCATCACCATCCCGCTGGGGCTCGGCATCGGGCGGCTGGTGTTTCGGGCACTCAACACCGTCGAAGCGGTGCTGGCCGTCACCGCGCTGCTGGCCGTGTTCCTCGGCGGGGCGCCGGCCGCGGTGCTCGGCCTGACCATCGCGGTGGCGGCGATCCTCCTGGTACAGGTCGCCCTCGTGCGGCCGCCGCTGTCCCGGCGCACCGACCGTGCACTCGCGGGCGAGGAACTGCCCAGGTCCAGGGCTCACTTCGGCTACGTGGGGCTCGAGGTCGGCAAGGTGGTGTGCCTGCTGATCCTGGGAGTGCTCGTGGTGTCCCTGTGAGCGGCGCGGTCGCGGATCGGTGACCAAAGTCCCTTCGGTGCCCGGCGCTTCGCGGGTTTGGCTTGGTCGTCGAGAGGCGCACCCGAAGCCAAGGAGGCCGACATGGGCCACGCGATCAAGTGGAAGATGGAGATCTTCATCGACGAACACGCCGACACCACCAGGGCCGAGGCCAGGCTCCACACCAGGGACGGCACGCAGCGCACCGGCGTCGGGCTGGCCCGCCGAAACCCGAGCGACACCGACGTGCCCGAGATCGGCGACGAACTCGCCGTCGCCAGGGCGCTGGCGGATTTGTCCCACCAGCTCATCGAGGCGACCGCCGCCGACATCGAAGGGGTCACCCACCGGCCCGCCCACCTGACCAGGTAACCGGGCCGCGCCGCAGTGACGCGCCGGACCAAGCTGTCGCTGGCCGCAGCCGCAGCGGTGCTGGTGATCGCCGCCGCGATCGTCGGCGGGCTGCTGCTCACCGGTGGTGACGAGCCCGGTGAGAGGCCGGTACTGGCCATCAAGATCGACAACGTGGCGGCCGCGCGCCCGCAGACCGGGCTCGGCTCGGCGGACGTGATCTACTGCGAACCGGTGGAAGGCGGGCTGACCCGGCTGGCCGCTGTCTACACCAGCGAGCTTCCCGAGGTGGCCGGGCCGGTGCGCAGCGCCCGCGAGACCGACCTGGAACTGCTCTCGCAGTACGGCAGCCCCGCGCTGGCGTTCTCCGGAGCGGCGCCCGAACTCGGCCCGCTGCTGGCGGACGCGCCGCTGCTGAACGTCTCGCCCGCGCAGCAGCCGGGCGCCTACTTCCGCGACGACTCCCGTCGTGCACCGCACAACCTCTACGTCCGGCCACGCGAACTGCCCGAGGGCTCCGGTCGAGGAGCTGACCAGGTGCTGCGCTTCGCCCCCGCGCCCAGTGGCGGCACACCCGTCGCCGAGCACACCGTGCGCTACCCGGCGGCGCGCCTGCGCTTCGAGTGGGACGGCCAGGCGGGCCGGTGGCTGGTGGAGCTCAACGGCACGCCGCTGGTGTCGACCGAGACGGGACAGTTGCAAGCGGCGACCGTGGTGGTACAGCACGTGACCACCCGGCCAGGGACGGCGATACGCGACGCCGCGGGCGCGCCTTCGCCGGTGCTCGACACCATCGGAACGGGAGACGCCACGGTATTGCGTGACGGCAGGTCGTTCGACGCCGGATGGTCACGCCCCGACCCCGACGACGGCACCAGCTTCACCACCGACACCGGGCAGGCACTTCCGCTCGCCGAGGGGCCGGTCTGGATTCTGCTGGTGCGCGACTGAACCGCGCGCGGCCTCGGCCGAGGGCGCCTGCGCGGCAAGGGTCGAAAGTCCCTCGGGGATTAGTTGCCCGCTTGCCGGGTAGGTCTTGTAGCGGGAACGGCGTTGCCGACCCGCTCGGCCCCGCCACGGGGCGAGGCCATGCGCGTGGCCCGGGTGAGTCGGCTTGGGGCATCGCCTCTCGGCGAAGGGAACCCGGTATGCGAACCAGGAACGGCTCCGGTGGCTCGGCAGGAGAACAGCTCCGGCACCCGCAGGTGACCCAGGAACTGGCCGGGCTCAAACTCGACGAACTGCTCGGCGGTGTTCAGGATCGGCTCACCGAGATATCGCGGACCGGTGATCGACTGCAGGGCCTGCTGGACGCCGTGCTGGCCGTGGGTGGCGAGCTGGAACTCGACGCCACACTGCAACGCATCGTCCGCGCGGCGGTGGAACTCGTGGACGCCCGCTACGGCGCGCTCGGTGTGCTCGACGGCGCCGAGGGCGGCGGTCTCGCCGAGTTCGTCCACGAAGGCATCGACGAGCAGACCCGGGCCAGGATGGGACACCTGCCGCAGGGCCACGGCGTGCTCGGCCTGCTGATCGACGACCCGAGACCGATCCGGCTCGCCGACATCGCCGACCACCCGTCGTCGGTGGGATTCCCGCCCAACCATCCGCCCATGCGCAGCTTCCTCGGTGTGCCGGTGCGGGTGCGCGAGGAGGTGTTCGGCAACCTGTACCTGGCCGAGAAACGCGGCGGGGGAGAGTTCACCGTCGACGACGAGATCGTGCTGCGCTCGCTGGCCGCGGCGGCGGGGGTCGCGGTGGAGAACGCGCGGCTGTTCGAGCAGTCCCGGATGCGGGAACGCTGGCTGGAAGCCGTAGCCACGATCAACGCCGAGATGCTCGCCGGCGCCTCGCTGGACGACTCCCTCGGCAGGATCGCCTGGTTCGCCAGGGAACTCGCCGCCGCGGCCGGAACCGCCATCCTGCTGGTCGACGGCAACGGCGACGGCGAGACAGCCACGGTGGGTGCGGTGTCGGGCCAGCTCGGCGACAACATCGCCACCGGTGGGGTGTTCACGGTGGACTCCGTGCTCGCCGACGTGATGCGCACCCTGCAGCCGAAGGCGGTCCCCGACCTCAACGCGGCCACCACGACCCTGCCCAGTCCGGTGAGCGAGCTGTGCGGGCCCGCGGTGGTCAGCCCGCTGCGCAGCACGGCGGGCGCGAGCGGGTTGCTGCTCGCGGTCAGGGAGAAGGGTGCCTCGCAGTTCCACAGTCACCAGGTGCAGCTGCTGGCGTCGTTCGCCGCGCAGGCCATGCTGGCACTGGAATTCGCGAACAAGCAGGACAGCGAACGCCAGCTCGCGCTGCTCGCCGACCGCGACCGCATCGGCCAGGACCTGCACGATCACGTGATCCAGCGGCTTTTCGCCACCGGCATGGGACTGCAGGGCGTGCTGCGGCAGGTCAGCGACCCGCACGCGTACCGGCGCATCCAGGAAGCGGTGGAGCACCTGGACCAGACGGTCCGCGAGATCCGCACCTCGATCTTCGACCTGCACTCCATGGGCAGGGACCAGGGCGGCAGCAGCCTGCGCAGGGCGCTGCTGGACATCGTGGCGGAGCTGACCTCCGACACCGGGATGTCGCCGTCGATCCGGATCTCCGGCGCGGTGGACACGCTCGTGCCGCAGCACCTGGTGGAACACGTGCAGGCAGTCGTGCGGGAGGGCATCAGCAACGCCGTGCGTCACTCCAAGGGCAGCCAGGTGCTGCTGGAGGTGGATGTCCACGAGTCGGTGACGATCACCGTCGCCGACGACGGCATCGGAACGCCCCCGCAGGGACGCAGAAGCGGGCTTCGCAACCTGCACCGGCGCGCCGAGGCATGCGCGGGCGAGGCGAGGATCGAGCCACGCGAAGGCGGAGGGACGGTGCTCTGCTGGACGGCTCCGCTGTCCGTTCCGGACTGAGCCGACCGGCAACCGTGCCGCACCGATTCCGCCGCGAGCCCAACCGGGGACCTTAGGCCCTTCAGTTCCGGCTTCGCAGCGGGAAATCTGGTCGCAGCGGCTGGGAGGGGACCCTATGACGACGGCACACTTCGACGAACCGGCGCAGCGGGTGGCCGAACAGTTGGCCGCGGTGGTGATCGCGGCGCTGCGGCCGGACACCGCGCCGCTGGAAACCGGCCCGGACCCCGACGTGATGGGCGCCGCGGTGCAACGCATCGGCGGTGAGCTGCTGGCACTGATGCAGCAGCTGGAACCCGATCCCGAACTCTCGGCGGACAGCTCGATAGCCAGGGCGGCACACCTGGCGGCTCAGATCACGCTTTCCGGCAAGCCACATTTCGCCTGGCCCGACTGAGCCGCGGTCAGGCGGCGCCCAGTTCCCGCAGTGCGCCGAGCACGTCTTCGGCCAGTGTGGACGGTCGTGGCACGTGGTCGGGGTCGACGGTCACGGTGATCGCGAGCGTTCCCGCGTAGGAAAGCACCACGAACGACACCGTGATGTTGCCCGCCTCCCCGACCGGAAGCGCGACGATGGAACGCACCGGCGCGCCCGCGAAACTGGCCGGTGAGCGCGGCCCCCGCAGGTTCGACACCAGCGTGTGCATCCGTCGTTGCCGGACCATGAACCACCGGTACAGCCCCAACCTGGCGGCCAGCCGAAACGCCGGGCCGAGCGACTCCAGCGGTGGGGGATGGGTGGTGGCCCGACGCAGTACCCGGGTGCGCGCGGCCACCGTAGCCAACCGCTGCCGCGGCGGACCGTCGCAGGGCACCGGCACCAACATGATGCCGATCCGGTTACCCAGCCCCGAACCGGCCTGCGGACGGCGAGCCGCGACCGGCACGGCGACGGTGAGGCTGTGCGCCCGTTCTCCCCTGCGGCTCAGCAACCCGCCCAGTGCCGAGGCGACGGCGGTCAGCACGACATCGTTGACGGTGCCGCCGTGGTGGTGGGCGGCCGCGCGCACCGCCTCGAGGTCGGTGCGAACGACCGCAACCCGGCGTCGCGTGCCGCTGCGACGCAGCAGCGAGTTGTCGGCGACCCCGGCAGGCCGCAGGCCACCCACCGACGCCATCGATCCGCGCACGGTCGCTGCCGCACCCGGAAGTCGTGACAGCCCCCGTACCTTGTCCGCCACCGCGTCCGCGGCCAGCGCCGCGACGCGCGGTCGCGGTCGCGGCACTTCTGCCGCCGTGGCGCCGTCCACGCCTGGCCCGTCGGTGAGCGCGCCGAGCAGCGCCAAGCCACCGAGGCCGTCGGCCACGACGTGGTGCAGCACCACGACCAGGCCCACCGTGCCGTCGGCCAGACCGGTCACCAGCGTGGCCGACCACAGCGGCCGGAACCACGGCAACGGGCTCGTCGCGATCGCGCACGCGAGGTCCAGCAGCGCCTGCTCGTCGCCTGGTGCGGGGCAGCGGGCGGTGTGCACGTGGGCGCCGGGGTCGAAACCGGGGTCGTCCACCCACACCGGGCGTCCACAGCCCGGCGGTGTGCCGACCAGCCGCTGCCGCAGCCGTGGCACCGCGGCGGCCCTGCGGGTGAACAGAGTGGCGGCGGAGCGGGCGTCGAAGGCCGGACCTGGTTCGAGGAGCAGCACGGCGGCCATCTGCTCGGGCACCCGGCGGCTGCCCGTCGCCAGCATCATCAGATCGCTCGAGCTCGCCCGCTCGATCGGCAGGTCCCGGTCCATCGTCGGTCAGGATTCCCTCGCCGCTAGGGGACTAAGCCTCAACTGCCGGTGACGACCGCCGCCTGCCAGGCGCGCACGGAAGGCGGATGCTGGACGCGAGACCGGCAACCGGAGGGCGAGTCATGACGGCACCCGAGTGGTCAACGGGTGAGACCGAGGTACTGACCGAGGCGATCGGCCGGGCGCCTTCGATACTCAACATCCAGCCCTGGTCGCTGGAAATGCGCGGCGACGAGGTGCTGCTGCACGAGCGAGCCGACGTGGCGCTGCCCTACCACGACCCGCTCGGCCGGGACCGGGTCATCTCCTGCGGCGCGGCGGTGGCGAACACCGAACTGGCGATCCGGGTGCTCGGCAGGCACACCGCGATGTCGTTGCTGCCCGACGAGGGGCAGCCGACGCTGATCGCCCGGCTCACCGTCACCGGGCCCGGTGAGCCGAGCGGGCGGGACCGGGAGCTGTTCCGTGCCATCCCTCGCAGAACCAGCCACCGCAAACCGTTCGCGCACCGGTCCGTGCCCGACGAGGTCGCCGACCGGCTCGTCGAGGATTCCGCGTTCGCCGGGGTGCACGCCGATCGGTTACGCGGCCGCGCCGAACTGACCGCGCTCGCCGACGAGCTGACGGAGGCCGCGCGCATCCAGCAGGCCGACCGCGGCTACCAGCGGGAGCGCGCGCTGTGGACGATCCGGGACGAGGACTCGCACCGGCACGGCGCCGGAATCGCCCGCAGCGCGCTACCGGAAACCGGGGGGCAGCTGCCGTGGGTGGGGCTGGTTCGGCCGCTGACCGACCTGCCCGACCGCGAGACCCTCATCGGCCTGCTGGAGAGCGAGACCGTGCTGCTGTTCAGCTCCGAGGGCGACGGCAGGCTCGACCACGTGCGCACCGGGATCGCGATGCAGCGGACCTGGCTGGCCGCCGTGGCCGCCGGACTCGCCGCGGCCGTGCAGACCCAGCCGCTGCACCTGCCACCGATCCGCGACGCCCTGACCGAGAAACTGGACATCGACGGCTGCCCGCAGCTGCTGATGCGGGTGGGCTACCCGAGCGGCACCGTGCCACCCACCCCTCGCCGAAGCGCCACCGACCTGCTCGGTGGCACCGATACCGACTGAGGGGAAGCGATGTCCACATCGACGACCGACCGGCCCACCGAACCCGGCGGCGGCTACGAGGGCTGCGCGTTGTGCGCGGAGCCGACTTCCAGGGAGCAGGAGTGGCTGCTTTCCTACCGCGACGACGAGGCGCGGGACGTTGCGTCGAGGGAGGCGCTGCTGACGTTGGCCAACGGCTACCTGGGTGTGCGCGGCGCGGATCCGGAGGCGGTGGCCGACGGTGTGCACTATCCGGGCACGTACGTCGCGGGTGTGTACAACCGGCTGTCGTCGGCACCCCACGGACGCCCGCGTGAGGACGAGAGCGTGGTGAACCTGCCCAACTGGCTGCCGCTGACGTTTCGGATACCGGGTCAACCGTGGTTCGGCGCGGGTTACGGCACGCTGGCGCACCAGCATCTGGTTCTCGACCTGCGGCGCGGGGTGCTGCTGCGGGAGGCCGTGGTCACCGACGAGAACGGCAGGCGCACCACGCTTCGCCAGCAGCGGCTGGTGTCGATGGCCTCGCCACACCTGGCCGCGCTGCGGACCGAACTCGTGCCCAGGAACTGGTCCGGTCCGCTGGAGGTGCGTTCCACCATCGACGGCCGGATCAGCAACGGCAACGTCGCCGCGTTCGCCGGGCTTTCCGGCCAGCACCTCGAGCAGACCGAGAGCGGGGAACGCGACGCCGGTGAGGTGGCCTGGCTGGTGGCGCGGACCGTGCAGTCGAAGCTACGTATCGCGCAAGCCGCGCGCACCACACTGCGGGCCGAGCCCGACACGCGGGTGTGGCCCAGAGCCGTCGCCGAGCCCGGCGTCGTCGGGCGGGAGTTCCTCGTCGAGGCCCGGCCCGACCTGCCGGTCGTCGTCGAGAAGGTGGTCGCGGTGCACACCTCCCGCGACCGGGCGATCTCCGAGCCACTGCTGGCGGCGCGCGACACGGTGAGCGGCGCCGGCTCGTTCGTCGAACTGCTCGACGCGCACACCGAGGCGTGGAAGTACCTGTGGCGGCGGTTCCGCATCGGAACGCACGACGGGCCGGACGGGCAGCTACCGATCAACTTCCACATGTTCCACGTGCTGCAGACACTCACCGGCCACACCGCGGACCTCGACGTGGGTGTGCCCGCGCGCGGGCTGCACGGTGAGGGCTACCGGGGACACGTCTTCTGGGACGAACTGTTCGTCTTCCCGCTGCTGAGTTTTCGGGTGCCCCGGCTGACCAGGGCGCTGCTCGGCTACCGGCACCGCAGGCTCGACCAGGCCCGCAGGCTGGCCGGACAGCACGGGCGGCGCGGGGCGATGTTTCCGTGGCAGAGCGGCAGCGACGGCAGGGAGGAGACCCCGCAGTGGTTCTTCAACCCCCGTTCCGGCAGATGGATGGCCGACAACTCGCGAAGGCAGTACCACGTGAACCTCGCGATCGGCTACAACCTGTGGCACTACTGGCAGGTCACCGGCGACCTGGACTTCCTCGCCTCCTACGGCGCGGAACTGCTGGTGGAGATCGCTCGCTTCTGGGCGGATCTGGTGGAGTACGACGCCGCCGACGATCGCTACGACGTGCGGGCGGTGATGGGGCCGGACGAGTTCCACGACGGCTACCCGGACCGGCCGGGGCAGGGTATCGACAACAACTCCTACGTCAACGTCATGGTCGCGTGGCTGCTGGCGAGAGCGGTGGAGGCGCACCGACTGCTCGGCACCGAGTACTGCGGTGAGCTGTGGGACCGGCTCGACCTCCGCGACGACGAACTGGCCGAGTGGGACCGCATCAGCAGGCGGTTACGGGTGAGCTTCCTGGACAACGGGCTGCTGGCGCAGTTCGAGGGGTACGAGCGGCTCTCCGAGTTCGACTGGGATCACTACCGTGCCCGCTACGGCGAGTTGGACAGGCTGGACCTGATCCTCGAGGCGGAGAACGACAGCTGCAACCGCTACCAGGTGGCAAAGCAGGCCGACGTGCTCATGCTGTTCTACCTGTTCACCGCGGAGGAGCTGACCGGGTTGCTCGACCGGCTCGGGTACGCCTTCGACCCCGCGACCATCCCGCCGACGGTGGACTTCTACCTTGCCCGCACCTCGCACGGGTCGACGTTGAGCAGGGTGGCGCACTCCTGGGTGTTGTCGCGCACCGACCGGCCGAGGTCGTGGCGACTGCTTCGGGACGCCTTGGTACACGACCTCAGCAACCGGGGGGACAGCACCGGGGAAGGTATCCATCTGGGAGCCATGGCCGCCTCGGCCGACATCCTGCAACGCTGCTACACCGGACTGGAGGTGCGGCAGGACGTGCTGTGGCTGAACCCGAGGCTGCCGACCGAGTTGCGCGCGCTCGATCTGGACCTGCACTACAGGGGACAGTGGCTTTCCGTTCACATCGACCATCAGGAGGCGGTGTTGCGCGCCGTGCCGTGCGCGGCGAACCCGATCGACGTCGGCTGGCTGGGCACGACGACCCACCGGCTCGCCGCGGGGCAGACGCTGCGGCTGCCGATCGGGCGGCAGCCGCAGCAGGGCGAGAACGCGGCAGGCCCCTCGGTCAGTACCTGAACACAGCCGCGACGCCGGTGCCGTCGGGCACGCCCGCGTCGGCGGGCGCGTACACGGTGCCGCCGGTGCGCAGTGTCTGCACGGCGGCGGGCTGCAGCCGCTCGTCGGCGGTGGCCTCCTCGGACAGGAACAGCACCGCGACGCGTCCGGCCTCGGCGGCGCCTGCGACCTCTTCCGGGTCGTTGGATGCCAGCCCGGTGCCCAGCGCGGCACGGTAGCCGGCGGCGGCCTCGTCCTGTTGCCGGGTCAGCACAGGCGAGACCAGCTCCCATGCGCGGTCACGCAACTCGCTGTCGGCAACCCTGTCCGGGTTGCCCGCGACGCCGTCACGCAGCAGTTCGGGGTAGTCGGCGACCTGCCGGTAGGCGGCCCTGATGTAGTCCACCCCGGCCAGCACCAGCGGCTCGTGCCTGCCCCGCAGCACCGGGCGGACGGCGTCGTGGACTGCGCGAACGTAGCGTTCCAGGCGTTCCTTCTCGACCTCGGCCCCGATCCCCTGCCGGTGCAGGATGGTCCGGACCTTGGCGCCGACCCTTCCGCCCACGTGGTGGCCACGCACCTGTTGCGGCTCGTCGTAGGGCAGCGCCTCGGCCACACCCTGCGGCAGGCCGGGCACCGTGACCTCGGCGGCGCCGGTGCGGGTGCACGACAGCAGCCTGGCGTGCTTCTCACTCAGCGCGAGCACGAAGAAGCGCCCCTGGCCGGTGAGCATCGGCAGCAGCGGCGTCACATGGAACCGGTCGGACACCACGACCCGCTCGTCGAACTCGATCGGCAGCCGGTACCGGGTCCACCAGTCGGGCCGCAGGAACAGCGCCAGTCCTCGGTCCTGGTAGAGCCAGAAGTCCTCGGTTTCCACCAGCTCACGCCCCGGTCGCAGGATCTCCCTTGCCTGTGGGGCCCTCGTTGCACCCTCCACCAGTTCCTGCTCGGCGCGGGCCAGCAGGTTCTTCAGCCGGATCGGGTCCTCCTGGTTGCGGGTCCGCACCGGGTGCGTGGGCAGGTAGAGCGACACGCACGGCTGGTCCTGCTGCTGGGTGAGCAGGTCGAGATCGCTGCGGGAGAACGCGTCCACGGTTGTTCCTTCGCTCGACAGCCTTCGGCGCTCGGCTCGCCCGGCCAGGGGCGTGCGATCGCCGCGATTCCTACCTGCCACGCTCCCGCCGCGGCGGGCGAGGTGAGAAGGGGCGAAAGTCCCCACGGGTCGGGGCCACTTCGCGGCGTCGCGGCACATCAGCGCGGAACTGACGGGGCGGGAGCGTGGGACTCGGGGGCGGGAGCGCAGGACTCGCGGGGTTCAGAGGAGGTGCACGTACTCGCGGTCGCCGAGCAGTTCGAGCCTGCGCCGCAGCACCGGGTTGTCGTACGACTGGCTGCGGTGGCAGCGGATGGCCTCCCACTGCCTGGCGCGGTCGACGTGCAGCGGCGGACCCAGCTTCGCGGGGTCGTGTCCGGTGAAGGCGACGCCGAACTCGGCGTTGAGCGCGTGTGCCACGTCGGTGGGCAGTCCCCAGGCGAGCACGGGCAGCCCGGCCACGCGCGCGGCGTCGACGGCCGCCTCCGTGGCCCGCTGGTGATCGGGGTGACCGGTGACACCACCGGTGTCGAGCACAAGCAGGTGGCTGGGCGACACGGCGAGGATGGCTGCCTGCACCCGGGCGCTCAGCTCCGCCAGCGGCACGGCGGTGAGTCCGCCGTCGGGGTAGTCGAGCAGTTCGACCTGGGAGACCCGCAGCACTTTCGCGGCGGCGGCGAGTTCCTCGGTGCGGATCTCGGCGAGTGAGCCTTCGCGCTCGTCGCGCAGTGTCGAGGCCTCGCCCTTGGTGAAGCACAGCACAGCGGACTCCACCCCGTGCTGGGCCAGCACGTCGACGACGGCGCCGAGCCCGAAGGACTCGTCGTCGGGATGGGCGACCACGGCGAGCGCGCGCCGAACGCGCGTGATCGGGTGGGTGCTCTCGAGTGTGGTCATGATCGGCCGCCTTCGGAATCGCGTTCCTGCTGCGCCGTCGCGGCGGCGGGTTCGGCGACCGGGACGGCGCAGGCGTCGCCGGTTCGCAACCGCTGTGCGAGCCCGAACGCGAGCAGCAGTACAGCCAGCACGCTCGTGGGCAGGCTCGCCTGCGAGGCGAGCAAGATCGACATGGGGATGGTGAGAATCGCCACCCTGCCGCAGCTGGTGCAGCCGGTGGCGAGACCGCCTGCCGGGTTGACGTAGGTCGCCGCGAGCCAGCCCGACAGCACACCCGCCGCCAACCAGGTCACGTACGCCCACCAGGGCAGGGGCGTCGCTGTCTGGGTGAGCAGCCCGGTTGCCAGGCCGTGTCCGGCCAGGCCGACCAGTGCGCCGAGTGTCGCGGCCAGCCCGCGGCGACCTTTCGTCATCGTCTTCGCCCGTCTACTCAGCGGCGGCCGAACGGCCAGGGCTTGCGGGCAGGAGCCGCGGCCTGCTCGTTCTGCCCGCAGGAGCAGCGCTGGGCGGCGGGCACGTCACCGAGCACCTGCTCGACGTGCTGTCCGCAACCCGCGAAGGTGGGCTTGCCGCACTTGGGGCACGTGACTCGTCGGCACATGCTGTCCTCGCTTTCGTCGTTCTTCCCTCGACGGTGTCGTGTTCGGCGTCCGTCGCGTTTCCGGTTGGGAAGGGGGGTCGCGCTGGGGGCGGGCGCGACCCCCCTCGGCTCCGGCTCGGCGGCTGCCGCACCGGATGGTCGAAACCCCCCGTCGGGTCGGGGCTCCACACGCTTCCAAATATACCTAGGGGGGTATCCACTTGTTGTCACGATAGGTCGCTACCGCGACGTTCGCAACGTTGGCGAGCATACCCCACGGGGTATATGGTCGAGGCATGAGTCGAGAAGCATCCGTGGAGGAATTCGCCGCCGCGCAACGTGCGGGCGCACTTGTCGTCGACGTTCGAGAGCCTGCCGAGTACCTGGGTGGCCACGTTCCCGGCGCCCGGTTGTACCCGCTGAGTTCCCTCACGTCCAGGATGGCCGAACTGCCGAGGCGTGAGCGGATCTACGTGATCTGTGCCAGCGGCAACCGCAGCGCGATGGCGGCCTCGGTACTGGAGCAGGCGGGCTTCGATGCCCGCTCGGTCGCGGGCGGGATGTCGGCCTGGACCGGCGACGGCCGCCCGGTGCTGCGCGGTCCGCGCGAGAACGCCGCCTGAGCACACCGACCGGCAACGGAAGTGGGAAGTGGGGCAGCCTGCGGCTGCCCCACTTCCGGAGCACTCTGCGGTCGGCCCCGAGCGACCCCGGCGTAGTGCTCCAACGGGTCACCTCCCCCGGAAGTGACCCGCCCGCGGAAGCGCCCCCGAGCGCCCCGCGTGCACTTTCCAGAGTGCGCACCGGATGTGGCGTGCAATACGGTCGAAAGTCCCTGGGCACAGGGCCGAAAGGGCCGTCAGCGCCGCGAGGTGAGCAGGTCCACACAGGCGCGCACGGTGGTGAGCCGGTCGTAGTCGTACTCGTCGATGGGCTGCCCTGTGGACTCCGACAGCCTGCGGGCGAACGCGAGGAAGTCCATGGAGTCCAGCTCCAGCGTCTGCCGCAGCTCGTCGTCGGGCCCGAGCGAGGCCACGTCGGCGTCCGGCACGATCTCCAGCAACGCCTCGTTGACGGCCTCCCTGGCGCGTCGCGGGTCAAGTGGTGTGGTGGTCATCGCAACTCCTCCGGTCGTTGCAGCACGGTGTCGAGTGCGTTGAGGAAGCGGGAGCCGGTGGCACCGTCGGTCGCCCTGTGGTCCGCGGCCAGGCCCGCGGTGACCACCGGGCGGACCCCGAGCAACTCACCCACCGCCCACGGCCTGCGCACGATCGCGCCGAAGCCGACGACCGCGACCTGCGGCGGGTAGATCACGCCCTGCACCGACTCGGCGCCCAGATCACCGAGGTTGGTGACCGTGATCGTCGCCGGCCGCAGCTCCGAGGAACGCAGCCGCCCTGAACGCGTCCGCGACACCACGTCGGTGAGCGTGCGCATCAGCTCCTCCAACGGACGGGAGTCCGGTTCCTCCAGGGTGGGAACGAGCAGGCCGCCACCCCGCAACGAGACCGCGACCCCGAGCCGCACGCTCTGCGCTCGCCGGAACCCACCGTCCAGCCAATGCCCGTTGAGCTCGCCGACCCTGGCCGCCGCCAGGGCGGTCGCCTTGAGCAGCAACGCGTTCGGCAACACCCGATCGGCGATGCCGCTGTCGCGGTTGTACTCCCGCAACCAGCTCAGCGCCGCGTCGAGGTCGATGGTGCTGGACAGGTAGTAATGCGGGATCTCCCGCTTCGAGCGCTCCATCAGCGTGGCGATCGCCGCGCGCATGTCCTCACCCCGGCTGCGCCGGGGCTCGACCGCGGCGGTCTCGGCTGCGGTCGCGGCGGAGGGCCGGTTGCCCGCCGCCGCCCGCACGTCGCGGGCGTGCACCGTGCCCGGCAGCGCGGAAACGTCCACCCCGAGTTCGTGCGCCAGCCTGCGGGCGTACGGCGACACCCGTCGACGGCGTGGCGCCAGCAGCCGTTCGATGTCGGCGTGGGTGACGGTGCCCTCCGGGCCGGTGCCGTGCACCGTCGCGAGGTCGATCCCCGCCTGCCTGGCGAGCGAGCGAACCGGGGGAGTGGCCCGCTCCCGCGACACCCGCTGCTGCGCGGGCGCGGCTTGCTGCGGCTCGGGCTCCGGCTCAAGCTTCGGTCCGGACCCGGACCCGGACCCGGACCCGGGCTCGGGCTTCGGTTCGGGCTTCGGTTCGGGCTCGACCTTCGGCTGCTGGCCGGTTGCCGGTGCGTGCCCGACGGGCGGTTCGGACGGCTGCGCCTCGCCGGCACCGATGACGGCAAGTGGCGTACCGACCGGCACCTTCTCGCCTGCGGGAACGAGGATCGACTCGACGACGCCGCTGTCGAAACACTCGACGTCCACCGCGGCCTTGGCGGTGTCCACGACCGCCACGATGTCGCCCTTCGCGACCCGCTGCCCGGGCCGCACCAGCCATTCGAGCACGGTGCCCTCGTCCATGTCCGCGCCCAGCGACGGCATCAGGAACTGTGCCACGTCAGCCCACCGCCCTGCGTGCAGCGGCCACCACGTCGCCGGACTGCGGCAGAGCGGCCTGCTCCAACTGCTTGGCGTAGGGGATGGGCACCTCCGCCGTGCACACCCGCTCGATCGGCGCGTCGAGGTCGTACAGCGCGGACCCGGCGACCCGGGCCGCGATCTCCGCGGAAAGGCTGCCACTGCGCCAGCCCTCGTCCACCACCACGAGCCGGTGCGTGCGGCGAACCGAACCCAGCACGGTGGCCTCGTCCAGTGGCCGAAGCGTGCGCAGATCCACCACCTCGGCCTGCACGCCGAGGCCCGCGAGCTCATCCGCGGCGCTCAGCGCCGTCCGCAGTGTCCCGCCGTACGCGACGACCGTGACATCCCCGCCCTCGCGCCGGATCGCCGCGTTGTCGATGTCCACGGCGCCCGCGTCGTCGGCGAGTTCTCCGGAGACGTTGTACAACCCGCCGTGCTCGAACAGCAACACCGGATCGGGATCGGCCAGCGCGGTAGCCAGCATGCCCCTCGCGTCGGCCAGTGTGGCCGGTGCGACGATGCGCAGGCCCGGGATGTGGGCGAGCCAGCCCTCAAGACTGTGCGAGTGCTGCGCGGCGAGTTGCCTGCCCGCACCCGTGGTCATCCTGATGACCAGCGGCACGTTGAGCTGCCCGCCCGACATGTGCAACAGCGTCGCGGCGTTGTTCATGATCTGGTCGAGCGCGAGCAGGCTGAAGTTGACCGTCATGATCTCCACGATGGGCCGCATGCCGCCGAGCGCGGCGCCGATCCCCGCGCCGACGAACGCCGACTCCGAAAGCGGCGTGTCCCTGACGCGCTCGGGTCCGAACTCCTCGAGCAGCCCGAGACTCACCCCGAAGCAGCCGCCGTACGCGCCGACGTCCTCTCCCATCAGGAACACCCGCTCGTCGGCCGCCAGTGCCTCGCGGATGGACTCCCGCAGCGCCTCCCGGTAGGTCGTCGTGGTCATGATCGCGCCTGCGAGTACACGAACCTGGTCAGCTCCTCGACGGGCTCCAGCGGACCGGCCTCGGCCGCCGCCACCGCCGCCGCGATCTCGGAGTCCACATCGGACTCCATCAGCTTGAGTTCCTCGTCGCCGAGCTCGCCGCTTTCCTGCAGCAGCTCGGTCATCCTCGGCAGCGGGTCGAGTTCCTTCCAGTGCTCCACCTCCGAGCGTTGCCGGTAACGCTCGGCGTCGTACATCGAGTGCGCCCGGAACCGGTAGGTGCGAAGCTCCAGAAAGCACGGCCCGCCGCCGCCTCGGACGGCCGCTACAGCCCGCCGGGCCGCCCGCGACACGGCCGGCACATCCATGCCGTCGACCGGCCACGACGGCATGCCGTAGGAAGCCGCGCGCAGCGCCAGGTCGGTCTCCGCCTGCGCCCTGCCCAGCGCCGTCCCCATCGCGTACAGGTTGTTCTCGCAGCAGAACAGCACCGGCAGCTTCCACAGCGCCGCGAGGTTGAGACACTCGTGGAACTCTCCTTCCGCCACGGCGCCGTCGCCGAACAGGCAGACCGTGACCGGCGAGCGGTCCCGCATCGCGTCGGCCAGTGCCAGCCCGACCGCCAGCGGCAGCCCGCCCCCCACGATGGCGTTGCCTCCGTAGAAGCGGCGGTTCGCGTCGAACAGGTGCATCGAGCCGCCCCTGCCGTGGCTGCATCCGTTGGTGCGGCCGAACATCTCGGCGAGCACCGACTCCATGGACAGCCCCCTGGCCAGCGCGTGGCCGTGCTCGCGGTAGGTGGACACCACGGCGTCCTCGGGGTCGAGTGCGTCCATCACACCCACGGCCACGGCCTCCTCACCGATGTAGAGGTGCATGAAGCCGCGGATCGCGGTGGAGCTGTACAGCTCGACGCAGCGCTCCTCGAACCTGCGGATGCGCAGCATCTGCCTGAGCAGCTCGGTGTTGTCGGTCCCGGTCATCGTGCCGCCTCCAGTGTGGACAGATCGCCTTCGGCGAGTCCGAGCTCGCGTGCCCGCAGCAACCTGCGCATGACCTTGCCGCTGCGGGTGTGCGGCAGGTGCTGGTCGAACTCGATCTCGCGAGGCGCGACCGCGCCGAGGCGGCGCCTGCCGAACGCCAGCAGCTCCCGCCGCAGCGGTTCGGATGCCGTCACACCGGGGCGTAGCGTCACGAACGCCTTGACCAGCTCGCCCGCAACGTCGTCCGGCTTGCCGATCACTCCGGCCTCCGCCACCGAGGGGTGTTCCAGCAACGTGCTCTCCACCTCGAACGGCCCGACCAGATGCCCGGCCGACTTGATGACGTCGTCGGCGCGACCGAGGAACCAGTAGTAGCCGTCGGCGTCTCGCCGTGCGATGTCGCCGGTGAGGTACCAGCCGTCGGCGAAGCAGTCGGCGTAGCGCCGCTGCTCGCCCCAGTAGGCCCGAAACATCGAGGGCCAGCCGGCGCGCAGCGCGAGTTCGCCCGGCGTTGCGGGGTCGCTCACCTCCCGCACTCGACCGTCCACACGCAACACCTTGCCGTCGCGGTCGCGTGCCAGCACGCAGGCTTCGATGCCGGGCAGCGGCAACCCCATCGATCCCGGCCGGACCTCGACGGCCGCGAAGTTGCTGATCATGATGGCGCCCGTCTCGGTCTGCCACCAGTTGTCGTGCACCGGCAGCCCGAACTGCTCCTGGCCCCACAACACGACCTCGGGATTGAGCGGTTCCCCCACGCTGGCCACGAACCGCAGCGCCGACAGGTCGAAGCTACGGGCCAACTCCGGCCCGTAACGCATCAGCATCCGCAACGCGGTCGGCGCCGTGTACCACACGTTGACCCGTTGCTGTGCGAGTACGCGGTACCAGCGGCGCGCGTCGAACTCGGCCTCGTCACTGACGAGCGTGGCGCCGTGGGTGAGCGGGGCGATGATGCCGTAGGACATGCCGGTGACCCAGCCGGGATCGGCCGTGCACCAGAAGACGTCGTCGGCGCGCAGGTCGAGCGCGTACTCGGCGGTGACGTGATGCGCGAGCACGGCGCCGTGCACGTGCAGCGCGCCCTTGGGTGTGCCGGTTGTGCCGCTGGTGAAGTGCAGCAGTGCCGGGTCGTCGGGCGAGGTGGCGGCCACCCCGGTGTCCTCACCGGCGGCGGCGAGTGCCGGTTCCAGCGCCAATACGTCACCGGAGGGGCCCGCATCGGCCCCGGTCACCAGCACGTGCCGCAGTGACGGTACCTCGTCGCGGATACCACTGACCTTGCCCCGGTACAGCCCGGGACTGGTCACCAGCGCAGCGGCCTCGCCGAGGCGCAGTCGCTGCCGGATCGGCTCGGGGCCGAACGCGGAGAACAGCGGACAGACCACGCAACCGGCCTTCAGCGCGCCGAGCACGGCCACGTAGAGCTCTGGCACACGGCCGAGCAGTGTGAACACGCGGTCGCCCTTTCGAAGGCCGAGGTCGCGAAGCAGCGCGGCGAACCGGCTGGTTCGCCGCGCCAGCTCGGCGTAGCTGAGTTCGACGACCCGCTCGGAGTGGTCGACCCAGCGCAGCGCGGTGTGGTCCGCGCGCGGACCCGCGGCGTGCCGGTCGACGGCCTCGTGGGCGATGTTCAGCCCGCCACCGGGTAACCCGGAGAGCGCGGTGGCGGCGCGGTCCCAGTCGAACTCGCGGCGGGCCCGTTCGTAGTCGGTGAGGTTCGCGGACCGCCGGGCCGAGGCCGGCTTGCCGATGGGTGACCATTGCATGCCGCCACGATCGAGGCAGCGGTGGACCCCGGACAGGGCACAAAGTCACCGTGGCCGAGCCCGTTGGCCTCTCCCGCCGCGCGCGGTCGCACGCGACGTTGGAGCCATGAAGAACGAGGTTGACTCTACCCGGCTGTGGGCGGGTGGAGCCGCGACGGCAGCCGTGGCCGCACTGGTCGCGGTCGTCGGCATTCTCACCGCGCGCGGCCTCGCCCACGTGGCCGTGCTGGCGCCGCGCGGAGAAGGCGCCTGGGGCGGCGCGAACACCGTCACCTACGCGGTGAGCGCCGCCGTCGTGGCCGTCGCGGCCACCGGACTGTTGCACGTACTGCTGCTGACCGCGCCACGCCCCCGGCTGTTCTTCGGCTGGATCATGGCGCTGCTGACGGCCATCGCGATCGTG
The DNA here is from genome assembly GCF_000244955.1 of Saccharomonospora marina XMU15. GTDB lineage: Bacteria > Actinomycetota > Actinomycetes > Mycobacteriales > Pseudonocardiaceae > Saccharomonospora_A > Saccharomonospora_A marina. The sequence continues at coordinate 2,715,085 of NZ_CM001439.1, forward strand.
CTGCCGCTGAGCCTCTACGTCGACTGGGGGAGCAAGGTGGCGACAGCGCTGATCAACCTGGCCATCGGTTTCGCGATCATCGTGACGTTGCTCAACGTCGGCAAGGCCGCCCAGCGCGAGAGCGACCGCGACCACAGCGACGACTCCACGCAGCAGTTCTACCCGTGACGCGGTCGTGCCGGTGACCGGTCCCGCGCAGGCCGGTCACCGCTTCCCGCCGCCCTCCTGCGGGCGCAGCGCCGCCAGCACGGCGGCGCCGTCGACCGTCTCCTCCTCGCGCAGCCGCTCCGCGAGCCGGTGAAGCGCGGGCAGGTGCTCACGCAACATGCGCAGCGCGCGCTCCTCCGCCTCGCGCAACAGCCTGGCGATCTCGGAGTCCACCAGCCGCTGGGTCTGTTCCGAATAGGGACGGCCCTGCAGCACCGGCGCACCGGGCAGGTGGGCTGCCTCTCCCGACTCGTAGCCGACCGGTCCGAGGGCGGGTGACAGCCCGAACTCGGTGACCATCCGCGTCGCGAGCTGGGTGGCGACGGCCAGATCGTTGGCCGCGCCGGTGAAGCCCTCGCCGAAGACCAGGCACTCCGCGGCCCGCCCGCCGAGCCGGATGGTCAGCTGGTCGAGCAGGTAGCTCTCCGCATACAGATGCCGTTCCGCCTCGGGAAGCTGCTCGGTGGCACCCAGCGCGAGCCCGGCGGGCAGGATCGTCACCTTCTCCACCGGATCGGCGTGCTCGCACAACGCCGCCAGCAACGCGTGCCCCGACTCGTGCACCGCCACGGCGTGCCGCTCCTCGGGCAGCAGCGCGTTCGACGACTCCCTGCGGCCCAGCAGCACCCGGTCGCGCGCCGCGGTGAGGTCGGCGGCGGCGAGCACCGTCCGGTCGGCGCGAACCGCGTTGATCGCGGCCTCGTTGACCAGGTTGGCCAGGTCCGCGCCGGAGAACCCCGGTGTCGCCCTGGACAGCCGGTCCAGGTCCACGTCGGGCGCCAGTTGCTTGCCCCTGGCGTGCACGGCGAGGATCGCCCGCCGCTCGTCCTGGTTGGGCAGCGGGATCGTCACCTGCCGGTCGAACCTGCCGGGACGCAGCAGCGCCGGGTCGAGCGACTCGGGCCGGTTGGTCGCCGCGAGCACGACGATGCCGCTGCTCTGGTCGAAGCCGTCCATCTCGGCGAGCAGCTGGTTGAGGGTCTGCTCGCGTTCCTCGTGGCCCCCGCTGCCGCCCACGCCCCGCCTGCTGCCGACGGCGTCGATCTCGTCGATGAAGATGATCGCGGGTGCCCGCTCGCGGGCCTCGTCGAATAGATCCCGCACCCGGGATGCCCCGACACCGACGAACATCTCGACGAACGCAGAGCCGGTCACCGAGAGGAACGGCACGCTCGCCTCTCCCGCGACGGCCCGCGCGAGCAGGGTCTTACCGGTGCCGGGCGGGCCGACCATGATGACGCCCCTCGGGCCCTTCGCGCCCGCCGCGGCGTACTTGGCCGGATCGCGCAGGAACTCGATGATCTCGCTGACGTCCTGCTTGACGCCCTGGTATCCGGCGACATCGGCGAACCGGGTACTCGGCCGCTGCGCCTCGATGATCTTGGCCTTGGAGCGGCCGAAACCCAGCGCGCCACCGGCCAGCGAGTGCTGCGCCCGCCTGCCGGTCCACAGCAGCAGGCCGATGATGAGCGCGAGCGGGAGCAGCCCGACCAGCACGCCGGTCCAGTCGGCACCGGAACTCGTCGCGCTGATATTCACCCCGCTTGCTCGCAGCCGGGATTCCAGGCCGGAGTTGTCCAGCGCCACGGGGATGTTCGTGCTGAACGACGTCCCGTCGCGGTACTCGCCGGTGACCGCGCCGCTGTCGTCGATGGTGACCGACTCGACCCGCTTGGCGTCCACCTGGGACAGGAACTGGGTGTAGGACACCGGCTGGTTCTGCTCGCCCTGCCACAATGTCGGCAGGAACAGCAGCAGCGCCGTCGCGAGCAGTCCCAGTGGCAGCAGCCAGCGCCGCCAGCGTGGTGGAGGTGGTGGTGGCTGCTTGGGAACGGGGTCGGGCGGTGGTCCTGGTTTTGCCTTTCGCGACAACTCAGCGCCGCCTTCCGGCCGTCATCGCGGCCTTGCGGCGAGGAAAGCGCGCACGGCACGGGCGACGGGTCGGCTCTGCGGTCCCACGTGCCCCTTCCCTCCACACAACGTCAACTCCGCGTTGGGCATCCGCGCGGCGGTGTGCTCGAACAACTCGGCACCGTAGCACGGGTCCAGCGCGCCGCCGACGACCAGCGTACTCGCCGTGATCCGCGGCAGCTCGTCCTCGATGTCGAAGGTTTCCTCAGCCTCCAGCGTCAGTACCAGATCCCGGTCACCCGTGCCGAACACCGCCGGGCCGAGCAGCCAGCCCGCACCCCTGAGCAGCCTCCTGCCGAACGGCCGCGTGCCGAGCAGGGTGAACAGCGCGGCATTGGCGCGCCGGGGTCTGCCTGCCCGCAGCTGTGTGGCCGCCTCGTGCGCAACCGCACGCCCGAGCGGGCCGAGGCGGTGTGCCGCCGACACCACGACGAGGCGGTCGACGACATCAGGGTGGTCGGCGGCCAGTTGCAGCGCGATACTGCCGCCGGTGGACACACCGAGCACGTCGATCGGGCCCGCGAACCGCTCGCGCAGCATCGACGCGTAGTCGGCGGCGAGATCGGCCATGGTCACACCCGGCGGCAACCCGGGCCTGCGGTTGATCCACCACACCTCGTGCCGGGACGGCAGCGGCTTCAGCTGGGAGAGTTGGAACAACCGCTGCCGGCCGCGCGGTTGCCGGTGATGCGGCGTCAGCCCTGGCAGGAACGCCAGTGGCGGGCCGGAACCAACCCGGAAGTAGGGCATGCCGTCCTCGCGCGGCCGCTGCCGCGCCGGGCGGGCCGTTGCCGGATCACGTACCTGACGCATGGCCACCTCCTTCCTGGCGAGCTTCCTGGCGAGGCGTGGGTCGGCTTCCACTGTGTTTCGCGCACCGCGCCGGCGAGAAGGGACCTAAGCCCCTGCTCGGCCGGGACGAGCGCCCACAGCCGCCGGGCCGGGCGATGAGCCAGTGTGAGGGCACCGCCCGCGAGCCGGAGGATGCCGATGACACCGAGAACGCCGACGACCGTCGACCGCCCGACCCGGGGCGATGCGGCAGGCTCCGAGGGCGACCGCGCAGCCGAGCTGGCACGGGTGGACGCCTGGTGGCGCGCGGCCAACTACCTTTCGGTCGGGCAGGTGTTCCTGCTGGAGAACCCGCTGCTGGCCGAGCCGCTCAGCCCCGAACACATCAAGCCACGGTTGCTCGGTCACTGGGGCACGGTGCCCGGCCTCACGCTGACCTACGCCCACCTCAACCGCGTCATCGCGAAGCAGCGACGAAGGCTGCTGTTCGTCGCGGGCCCCGGGCACGGCGCCGCCGGGCTGAACGCGGCCGCGTGGCTGGAGGGAACGTACTCGGAGTACTACCCCGACGTCGGGCAGGACGTCGAGGGGATGCGGCGGCTGTTTCGGCAGTTCTCCTTCCCCGGTGGCGTTCCCAGCCATGCCTCACCACACCTGCCGGGCTCCTTCCACGAGGGCGGCGAGCTGGGCTACTCGCTCGCGCATGCCACCGGCGCCGCGTTCGACAACCCCGACCTGGTGGTGGCGTGCGTGATCGGCGACGGCGAGGCGGAGACCGGCCCGCTGGCCGCGAGCTGGCACGCGCCCGCGTTCCTGAATCCCGAATCCGACGGAACCGTGTTGCCGATCCTGCACCTGAACGAGTACAAGATCGCCAACCCGACACTGCTGGCCCGGTTGCCGCAGCGCCAGCTTGCCGAACTGCTTCGCGGGCACGGCTGGGAGCCGGTCGAGGTGTCGGGAGACAACGCCTACGCGGTGCACGAGGCCTACGCCACGGCGCTGGACGAATGCTTCGAGCTCATCACCCGGCGCAGGCACCCGATGATCGTGCTGCGCACGCCCAAGGGCTGGACCGGACCGGACACACTGGACGGAAAACCCATCGAGGGGAACTGGCGCTCGCACCAGGTCCCGCTGCCCGCCGCCAGGCACGACCCGCACCAGCTGGCACAGCTGGAGAGCTGGCTGCGTTCCTACCGCCCCGGCGAGCTGTTCGACGGTTCCGGGGCGCCCGCACGGGAGATCCGCGAGGCCAATCCGAGCGCGGAACTGCGGATGAGCGCGCAACCGGCGGCGCACGGCCAGGTTCAGCGAGCGCTCAGACTGCCGGAGATCGCCGAGCACGCGGTGGACGTTCCCGCACCGGGGCGGCGCTACGCCGAATCCACCCGCGCGCTGGGTCGCTACCTGCGAGATGTGCTGGCACTGAACGCCGATCAGCGCAACATGCTGCTGTTCGCACCCGACGAGCACGCCTCCAACCGGCTCGACGCGGTGTTCGACGTGACGGGACGGCGCTGGCTGCTTCCCACCCGCTCCGGCGACGACCACCTCGACCCACGGGGCCGGGTGGTCGAGGTGCTGTCGGAGCACCTGTGCCAGGGCTGGCTGGAGGGCTACCTGCTCACCGGAAGGCACGGGATGTTCTCCAGCTACGAGGCGTTCACGCACATCGTCGACTCCATGGTCGCCCAGCACGCGAAGTGGATGCACATGGCGGCCGAGGTGCCGTGGCGCCGACCGGTGCCGAGCCTGAACTACCTGCTCACCTCGCACGTGTGGCGGCAGGACCACAACGGGGCGTCGCATCAGGACCCCGGCTTCATCGACCACATCCTCAGCAAACGGCCTGAGGTCTCGCGCGTCTACCTGCCACCGGACGCCAACTGCCTGCTGCACGTCACAGAGCACTGCCTGCGCAGCAACGGACTCGTGAACGTCATCGTCGCGGGCAAGCAGCCCGAGTTGCAGTACCTCGACCTTGACGCCGCCCGCGCGCACACCGAGCAGGGGCTGGGGATCTGGGAGTGGGCCAGCAGCGACACCGAATCCGGCACCGACGTGGTGATCGCCTGCGCGGGCGACGTGCCGACCCAGGAGGCACTCGCCGCGGTGCAGGTGCTGCGAGGACTGGTGCCGGATCTGCGGGTGCGGTTCGTAAACGTCGTGGACATCACCAGGCTCGCAGCGCCGCAACGGCACCCGCACGGCATCAGCGACCGGGAGTACTCCGCGATCTTCACCGGCGAAGCACCGGTGATCTTCGCCTTCCACGGCTATCCGTGGCTCATCCACGAGCTGACCTACAACCGGCCGGGACACGAGCACATGCACGTGCGTGGGTTCGGCGACAAGGGCACCACCACGACGCCGTTCGACATGTGTGTGCTCAACGAGATCGACCGCTTCCACCTGGCGCTGGCGGCACTCGAACGCATCCCGAGGATGGCGGGCAGGCTCGGGCATCTGCGCCAGCACCTGCTCGGCGAGCTCGCGCGCCACCACGACCACATCAGGCGTACCGGGGAGGACATGCTGGAAGTGCGGGCCTGGACCTGGGGTTCCTGATGCGGGTGCTGACCCTGAACCCCGGCTCCTCGAGCCTGAAGCTGGCACTGGTACGCGACGGTGCCGCGGAGATGACGTCCACACTGGACAAGTGGGATGGTTCGGCGCCACCCGGGCTCGCTGAGTTCGCCGCAGCGATCGACGCGGTCGCGGTTCGGATCGTGCACGGCGGCAACCGAGCCGAGCCGGTTGTCCTCACCGAGCGGGCGCTCGCCGAGTTGGAGGAACTCACCCCCTACGCCGCGCTGCACCAGCCTCGCTCGCTCGCCATCGCCAGGCACGCGATGGCCGCGCTGCCGCGGGTGCCCGTCGTCGGCTGCTTCGACACCGCCTTCCACGCCGATCTGCCCGCCCGCGCCAGTACCTACGCCGTGCCCGCCGCCTGGCGCCGCGAGCACGGCATCCGGCGCTACGGCTTCCACGGCTTGTCGGTCGCCTACGCCACCGCGTGGACCGCGCGATTGCTCGGCCGCCCGGTGGCGCAACTCGGCATGGTGTGCTGCCACCTCGGCGCAGGCGTGTCGGTCACCGCCGTCGAGGGTGGCCGCAGCGTCGACACCTCGATGGGGCTCACCCCGCTGGACGGCGTTCCGATGGCGACGCGCTCGGGGGCGATCGACCCCGCCATCCCGCTGTACCTCGTGCGGCGCGCCGGCATGTCGCCCGCCGACGTGGAGCGGGCCCTGCAACAGGAGTCCGGGCTGGCGGGGCTGTCCGGAACCAGCGGTGACATCAGGGATGTGCTCGCCGCCCGCGCGCTCGGTGATCCGGACGCCCGGCTCGCGGTCGAGGTGTACCTGCACCGGCTGCGGCGGGAGATCGCGGCGGCCGTGGTTTCGCTGTCCCACGTCGATGCCGTGGTGCTCACCGGGGGAGTGGCCGAACACCAACCCGACCTGATGGCCGAACTCGTCGCCGGGGCCGGGCTCGGCCTGTCACACGCGAGCGCGCGGCGTGCCGCGGCAGGCGGCGACGGCGCCGAAGGGGTGATCAGCCCACCGGACGCGCCCGTGCCGGTCGTTGTCGTCACCTCCCGCGAGGACCTGGAGCTGGCGAGCCAGACCGAACACCTGCTCGGCTCCACGTCCGAAGCCGGGCGGGTCCGGCAGGCGACCGAGGATCGGTAGTCGCCGCGGCCGGCCCGCTGTGCGATAGGCGCGACGGCGGCGCTGGTGAACGGGAGACGTGAGCCGCCGCGCGCCGGGTGCCTGCTCGGGCTCGGCCCGGCCCACCCGGTTCCCTGATCCGGGCAAGAAGCGCCAAACTGTGGTTCCTATGAGTCAACAACCGGCGACCTACCGTGCCGTCTTCGGCAGTTCCGAATTCCGCCGGCTCTGGCTGGCGCACACGCTGTCCGTGGCGGGCGACCAGTTGGCGCGGGTAGCCCTGACGATCCTGGTCTACGACAGGACCGCCTCGGCGGGGCTGGCCGCGGTGACCTACGCGGTGAGCTACGTGCCGGACTTTCTCGGCGGCGCGCTGCTGGCGGGTATCGCCGATCGCTACTCGCGACGCGGCGTCATGGTGGCGACGGATGTCGCCAGGGGCGTCGTGGTGGCGGTGATGGCGCTGCCCGGTGTTCCGCTCGCCGGGCAGGTCGGGCTGCTCGTGGTGGTGCAACTGCTGGCGGCGCCGTTCTCCGCCGCAAGGCAGGCCGTGCTGCCCGACATCCTGCGAGGCGACAGCCTGGTCATCGGGATCGGGGTCATCTCGATGACCTACCAGGCGGGCCTGGTTATCGGGTTCGGCGCGGGCGCGGTCGTTGTCGACGCGATCGGGGCGGCGGGCGCGCTGTGGGTCGACTCGGCCACGTTCGCGCTGTCGGCCCTGGTGATCCGGTTCGGAGTGCGCGCGCACCCGCCCGCGCCCGGCGCTGCTCCCACCGTGCGGCGACGCCGCTGGTCGGGCGTCACCAGAGGTTGGCGCCTGGTGGGGGGTAACCCAAGGCTGCGCGCTCTGCTGGTGATCGCCTGTTGCTCCGGCTTCTACGTCGTGCCGGAGGGCCTCGCCGTACCCGTGGCGGACGAGATCGGCGCGGGCACGGCGGCGGTGGGCTGGCTGCTCGCTGCCAACCCGGTGGGCACGGTGCTGGGCATGCTCGTGCTCAAACGCATTTCCCCGGACCGGCGGCTACGGCTGCTCGGGCCGCTGACGGTGGCCAGCAGCCTCGTGCTGGTGCCGACCGGATGGCAGCCCGGGCTTGTGGTCCTTGTGCTGCTGTGGACGGCCAGTGGTGCGTTCTCCGCGCACGACATGGTGACCCAGGCGGCCTACGTGGCGGAGGTTCCGCCGGAGGAACGCGGGCACGCGGTCGGCGTTGCCATCGCGTCACTGCGTGCAGCGCAGGGCCTTGCCATCGTCGTTTCCGGGCTGGTGGCCCAGCTGGTTTCGCCGATTGTGGTGATCACGGCCGCGGCGGTACTCGGCACCGTCGTCGGTGCGGGTGCGAGCTTGTCGTGGGCGCGTGCGTCGTCCGGGCAGGCGTCGTCCGGGCAGGCGTCGTCCGGGCAAGCACCGCCTCCCGCCGATCGAGGCAGCATCGACCGGGGTGAGGCAGGAGACGAGGTCGCCGGCTGACTCGGTTTTCCGAATCCGCACCTCGCGGACCGGCGTGGACCGGCTTCAGGTCCAGTTGTTGTCGCGCATGGCGTGGCTCTTTTCTGTGTGGTGGGTGTGGGTGGGGTGGGTGTTCAGGTCCAGTTGTTGTCGCGCATGGCGTGGTTCCTTTCTGTGTGGTGGGTGTGGGTGGGGTGGGTGTTCAGGTCCAGTTGTTGTCGCGCATGGCGTGGTTCCTTTCTGTGTGGTGGGTGTGGGTGGGGTGGGTGTTCAGGTCCAGTTGTTGTCGCGCATGGCGTGGCTCTTTTCTGTGTGGTGGGTGTGGGTGGGGTGGGTGTTCAGGTCCAGTTGTTGTCGCGCATGGCGTGGCTCTTTTCTGTGTGGTGGGTGTGGGTGGGGTGGGTGTTCAGGTCCAGTTGTTGTCGCGCACGGTGTGGCTCCTTTCGGGATGCGGGTCCGGGGGTCGCGGTTGCGTTCATCCGCCGCATTCGGCGCTCAGGTCCAGTTGTTGTCACGCACTGGATTCACCTCATTCCGCTGTGTGGTGGTAAGCCCGGCGAGCCGGGTTACCGACTGCATCCGGTCGTCACGTCCAGTTGTTGTCACGCATTCGTCTACACCTCCTTTCGGGTGGACGCTCGCTCGCAGTGATGACACGCTAGGTCGTTAGTCCAACCGGGTGTATTCGGCATGAACCTCCGGGGTGTCCCACGAAGGTGGGGACGCGGCGTGCACATTCGGATACTGTGAAGCGGCACGATTAATCATCCGTCTTGAAGCAGGTGGGAGCCAGTGGTGCTCGCTCGGCCACGGAACTGGGTCGCGGGATGGGGGCTGTGGAAGGCGCCCGCGGCGGTACGTCGCTACGTGCTGGCGGTCAGCGCGTTGGCACTGGTCACCAGCGTCGCGACGGCGTTTCTGGTACCGGTGTCGCGGCGCGACCTGCTGTGGTTCGGCGTGCTGGCGATCTGCGCGGTCGTCTCGATCGAGATGACACGTCAGATCGAGCGCAGGCGCGAGTACCTCAAGCACGAGTCGATCGCCTACGTCGACACCAAGGGCCTGTGGTCGTTCGCTGCCGTGCTCATCCTGCCGCCGCTGCTCGCCACGGCGATGGTGGTGTTCACCTACCTGCTCGCCTGGTGGCGGGTGTGGCCGAGTCAGCGGCCCATCCGCGCGCACCGCTGGGTGTTCGCCTGCGCCACCGTGCTGATCGGCACGCACGGCGCCGTCGCGGTGCTCGCACTCGGTATGCACTCCTACCCGGGACTTCCCGACGCGACACTGCCGGCCGGGCTGCTGGACATGGGCGTGGTGGTGCTCGCGGGAGCACTGCGGTGGGCCCTCAACTGCGGTCTTGTCATGGCGGCCATCGCGTTGTCGGACCCGGCACGGCCGGTTCGCGATCTGTTCGCCAACTTCTCACAGCAGTGGTTGGAGGCCGGTGCCATGGCACTCGGCCTGATCGCCGCCACCGTCCTGCTGACCCAGCCGCTGGTGCTGGCCGCCATCGTGCTCGCACTCGTCGTCATGCACCGTGGAGTGCTGCTGCACCAGTACCAGCATGCTTCGCGAGTCGACGCCAAGACCGGCCTGACGACGGTCAAGTGGTGGCGAACGGTCGCGGAACAGGCGCTGGACCGGGCACGGCGCACCGGCGACAACGTCGGCCTGCTGATCCTCGACATCGACCACTTCAAGGCGGTCAACGACACCTACGGTCACCTCGCGGGCGACAAGGTGCTCGAAGCCGTGGCGCGGGAATTGGCAGGCGAGATTCGCGCCGACGACACCTGCTGCCGGTGGGGTGGCGAGGAACTGACCGTGGTGATCCCCGACGTCCGCGACGGCGGGAACCTGCTGGAGATCGCGGAGCGGGTCCGGCGCAGGATCAAGAACCTCGTCGTGGACATCGAGCCTGCGGACACCTCGCACGGCGAGCGCGAGCACATCCGCGTCACCGTCTCCATCGGCGGTGCGTTGTTCCCCGGCGACGGGATCGGCACGCTGGACGAGTTGATGATGGCCGCGGACACAGCCGTGTACGGGGCCAAGACCGGCGGGCGCGACCAGTGCCGCATCGCCAACTACGACGCCGCTACGCAGCAGCAGCCCGATACCGCCCGGCGCAGCGGAGCGGATTCCTGAAGCGCGTGCCCGGGTAGCGAGGCGCGGGGCGGTGGAGGTCTTCTCGCCGGGCACTGCGGCCCCCTGCGCCGCCGGGCCGATCTCGACCTGCGAGCGGGTCCACCGGCAGTGATGATGGCGGGGTGAGCACTCCGGCAGACGACGGCTCGGGGAGCACCCCCCGGGCCGATACCGACACCAAGACCGTGATGGGCAGGACGCGGATCAGCGGCATCTGGGTCAGCGCGATCATCGCGACCCTGCTGCTGGTGCTGCTGCTGATCTTCATCTTGCAGAACATGGAATCGGTGACCGTCCATTTCCTCGGCCTTTCCTGGGGCGTGCCGCTGGGGGTGGCCATGCTCTTCTCAGCGATCGCAGGAGCCCTGCTGGTGGCGTTGCCCGGCGGCGCTCGGGTGATGCAGTTGCGCAGGCGGATTCGCAGGATCAGCGCCCGGCATTGACGGCGGAAGGCGCTACGCGCCCCTGGTGAGATCCGACACGGGGTCGGCGAGAGACGGCGTGGGGCGCGCCCGGGTACTAACCTTGACCCAATGCGTCGTTCCGGCACGACCAGTGCACCTGTCGGCCTCGACAGGCACGACCATGTGTGCTGGATTCACCAGGGCGGGCGAAGCTGGACCGAACCGATGATCCGCTTCTTCCGCGAGGGTGCCGCGGCCGGTCAGCAGTTGCTGTACGTGGCGGACAAGGCAGAGACCGAACTCGCCGACGATCTGGACCCGCTGCCGTCCCGCGACGCCATGCTGGGCACCGGACAGCTCAAGCTGCTGCCGCTGGCCAAGCTTTACGGCCCGGTCGACGACTTCACCGCCGACGAGCAGATCGCCATGTTCAAGGAGCTGACGGCGGCGGCGGTGCGTGCGGGGTTCGGGTGCCTGCGAGTGGCCGCCGAGGCAACCTCCCTGGTCCTGAGTGTCGACGGGGAGCGTGCGGCGCACAGGTTCGTCGGCTACGAGGTGGGTATCGACCGGGTCATGGCGAGCGAGCCGATGCTGTCCATGTGCGGCTACGACCGGCGTCTCGTCAGCGCGAGAGCCGCGTCGGCACTGTGCTTCGTGCATCCGCTTCGGCATGGCGCACGAGGCGGGCAGGGCTGCGGCGTGTTCGCCGACGAGGACGGTAGCTGGTCGGTGACCGGCGAGATCGACCTCGTCTCGCGGGACTCCTTCGAGACGGCACTGTCAGCGCTGCCGGGCGATCGCGACATCACGTTACGGTTGGAGGGGCTGACGTTCATCGATGTCGCGGGGGTACGCGCGCTCGCGGAGCTTTCCTCGCGGCTGGCCCCTCGACGCCTGATTCTGCACGATCCACCCACGCCGTTGCGGCGGATTCTGCGGTTGTGGTGGCAAGACCTACCAGGGTTGGAAGTAGCCGACTGATGAGCACGGGGGCGCAGGCAAAGAGCGGTTTGACTCACGTGGCCGCCCTGTACGGTTCCGACGATGAGTTCCTCGACGCCGTGGTGCCCTTCCTGGCCGACGGTTTGGCCGAGGGGCAGCCGACACTGCTCGGCGTGGAGCCACGCCTCGATCGGCTCGTGCGCGAGGAGCTGGGCGATGCCGCCGACGAGGTCATGACGTTGCGCAGAGCCGAACAGTACGAGCGACCGCTGGACGCGCTCAGACACAACCGGGACCTGTTCGCCGCCCACGCGGCGGCGGGTGCGCCAGCGATCAGGGTCGTCGGCGATGTGCCGCACCCAGGCGTCGGGGCGCCGTGGGACGGCTGGGTCCGCTACGAGGCCGCCATCAACCACTTCTGTGCCGAGCTACCGGTGATGGTGCTGTGCCCGTACGCCGACAACACGCCTGACAGCGTGCTTGCCGACGTGGAGAGCACGCACGGGTGGCTGGCTCTGCCCGGCCATGACCACCAGCCCAACCCGCACTACACCGAGCCGGCGACGTTCCTGTCCGAACGTGCCGACTGGGAGGTGGCTCCGCTGGAGCGCACGCGTCCCGACCTGCGGCTGGAGAACCCCACGCTCGCGCACGCACGGCATGTGGTCGGTGTGCTCGCGGCCAACACGGACCTCGACGAACGCTGCGTGAGCGACCTCGTCGTCGGCGTCAGCGAGGCCGTCACCAACGCCAAGGTGCACGGCAAACCGCCGGTGCTGCTGCGAGCGTGGGTGAATCGCAACCGGGTGGCGGTCGCCGTCAGCGACTGCGGCAGCGGACCGAGGAACCCGTTCGCGGGTCTGCTGCCGGACGAACGCAGACGGTCCCAGGGTGGCCTCGGACTGTGGCTGGCCCACCAGTTGTGCGACCGCGTCACGCTGGCTGTGACCGAGGAGGGGTTCACCGCCTACCTGGTCATCGGCGAGCCTCCCCCGGTGGAGATGCGCGCGAAGCCCGCGCTCAGTCGGTAGCGGGCAGCGGTTCACGCAAGAAGCGCGGTCCGGCCGCGGAGCCGGACCGCGCCCCTGTCAGCGGTTGTCTCCGCCACCTTTCATCGCCGGCGGCGCCTGCCGCCTCCGGCCATGCCGATGGCGAGCACGCCGATTCCGAGCAGCGTGACGACGCCACCGGTGACGACGTTGTTGATGATGGTCGGGGTCGTGGCCGCGCTTCCCAGCACCACCCACGGCGAGACGATCGTCCAGACACCGATGAGCGGTGCCACCCAGGCAAGGGTGTGCATCCTGCTGTAGACGGCGGCGTAGCCGATGGCGAGCACGGCCAGCGCGAGACCCGTGATGAGGTTGGTGACCGCGAGAGAAGCGAAGTTGGCGAATCCGACGACCACGGTCCGATGGCGATGTAGAGCCCACCGAGGAAGGTGAGCCCGTCCACCAACTGAGCCTGCGGGGTCCTGGCTGCCCGCTCGTACCGTACCTGGAGGTTCACAAGATCAGGGTGCTGCTCGATCGAGCTGGTGGGCACCGTCATCATTTCCTCCTTACTCACTCCTACGAAGTCACGCAGGGGTCCCTATCGGCTTGACGTCGGGCGGCGGGGATAAACGCGGTCGGGCGACAATGGGGTCAGCGTTCAACCGCCTCCCGCCGAGCCGACCGCACCCATTTGTGTGAGCTGGACCACTCTCTATTCGGGTCGCTGTCGATTCGCGGTCGCGCCGTTCGTGTAGCAGGTGAGAGGAAGCCGAGACCGAACACGGAGAGGACGAGAACATGAAGCAGTACCTGCTCAGCATCTACCAGCCCGACGGCGGCGCCCCTGACCCCGAGGTGCTGGAGCCGATCATGCGTGACGTGGCGGCCTTCAACGCCGAGGTGCGGGCGGCAGGAGCGTGGGTGTTCTCCGGTGGGCTGCACTCACCGGAGTCCGCCACCGTCGTGCGCGCGAAGGACGACGAGGTGTTCACCACCGACGGCCCCTACATCGAGGGCAAGGAGCACATCGGCGGGTTCACCGTCGTCAACGCGCCGGATCTGGACGCCGCGTTGGAGTGGGGCCGCAAACTCGCGAAGGCGACCACCCTGCCGATCGAGGTCAGGCCCATGGAGTACGGCAGCTGCGGGTGAGCCTGCGTTGAGTTCGAACAACACCACGCCGACGACCGGATCGGTCGAGCGGGTGTTCCGCGAGGAGTACGGCCGGGCGGTGGCGTCCCTGGTTCGCGTCTTCGGCGACATCGAACTCGCCGAGGAGGCCGTCCAGGACGCCTTCGCCGAGGCCGTCCGGCGCTGGCCTGGTGAGGGGCTGCCGCCGAGCCCGGCGGGCTGGATCATCACCACCGCCCGCAACCGCACGATCGACCGGCTCAGGCGGGAATCGACCCGGCTGGACCGGCACAGCCAGGCCGCGCTACTGCACGCCGCGGCCGAGCCCGCCGAGGAGGGGCCCGTGCGTGACGACCGACTGCGGTTGATCTTCACCTGCTGCCACCCCGCGCTGGCACCTCACGCCAGGGTCGCGCTCACCCTGCGCCTGCTGGGCGGGCTCACCACGGCCGAGATCGCCAGGGCGTTCCTGGTGCCCGAGGCCACCATGGCGCAGCGGCTCGTGCGGGCGAAAGGCAAGATCCGCGACGCCGGGATCGCGTACCGGGTGCCCGCCGAGGCGGACCTGCCCGCGCGGCTGTCGGCGGTACTGGCGGTGATCTACCTGGTGTACAACGAAGGGCACACCGCCAGTTCCGGCTCCGCGCTGGTGCGGACCCGGCTGTGCGAGGAGGCCGTGCGGCTCGCGCGCATGCTCGCCGAACTGCTGCCGGAGGAGCCCGAAGTGGTCGGCCTGCTGGCGTTGTTGCTGCTGCTGGAGTCACGAAGGCCGGCGCGCACGACCGGTGAAGGCGAGTTGGTCCCGCTGGCCGAGCAGGACCGGACGCTGTGGGACCGCGCGCTCGTCGCCGAGGGGCAGCGGCTGGTGCGTCGCTGCCTGCGCTGGGACAGACCTGGGCCCTACCAGATACAGGCGGCGATCAACGCGGTGCACAGCGAAGCGGCCTGCGTGAGCGACACCGACTGGCGACAGATCGTGCAGCTGTACGACCAGCTCGCCGCCCGGTCCCCGACACCGGTGGTCGCGCTCAACCGTGCCGTGGCCGTCGCCGAGGCGGACGGCCCGCGGCAGGCGCTCGCCCTGGTGGACGAACTCGGGCTTGACGGCTACCACCTCTACCACGCTGTCCGCGCCGAATTGCTGCGTAGGCTCGGCCGTACCGACGAAGCCGCGAGCGCATACGCCGCCGCGATCGAACGCACCGACAACCAGGCGGAGCAGGCATACTTGCGACGTCGGCGCGCCGAACTCGTCGACGTCCGGAGTGGCTGACCGCCACGCGCCGACCGGGAGGGGCTCCGCGATGAGTGACGCCGGGACTGCCGTCGAACGAGCCGGAGTACGGCTGACCAATCTGGACGAGCCGCTGTTCGACGGCGCCGACGCGTCCAAACGCGACCTCGTCGACTACCTGGACGGCATGCGGGAGATGCTGTTGCCCGTGCTGCGGGGCAGGCCGCTCTCGGTGGTCAGGGCGCTGCGCGGGCAGCGGCCGTTCATGCAGAAGAACCTTCCCAAGTACACCCCCGACTGGGTGCCGCGCGTCTCGGTGTGGGCGGAGTCGTCGCAGCGCGACGTCTCCTACCCGCTGTGCGACGACCGCAGAACCCTGCTGTGGCTGGCCAACCAGCGAGCCGTGGAGTACCACCCCACGCTCACGCTTGCCGAGGACCTCGGCCGCCCCACCCATCTGGTGCTCGACATCGACCCGCCGGGGCAGCAGGATTTCTCCCCGGCTGTGCGAGCGGCCGAACTGGTGCGCCAGGCGCTGTCCGACGCCGGGTTGCGGGCAGCGGTGAAGACGAGTGGGGCCAAGGGGCTGCACGTGTTCGTGCCGGTGGAGGGTGTCGCCGCCGACGACGCGGCCGCCGCCACCCGCGCCCTCGCCGCCCGCGCGGCTCGGCTGGAACCCCGGATCGCGACCACGGAGTTCATCCGTGAGGACCGGGGCGGCAAGGTATTCCTCGATTCCACGAGAGCGGGCTCGGCGACGGTCGTGGCCGCCTACAGCCCGAGGCTGCGGCCGGAGGTGCCGGTGTCCTTCCCGCTGGAATGGAGCGACCTCGACCGGGTGCGGCCCGCCGATTTCACGCTGCGCACCGTGCCCTCGCTCATCGAAGGCCGCGACCCCTGGGCCCGAGCGATGCCGCCGCCGCAGCGGCTGCCCGACGAACTCGTCGAGGAAGGGCACACCATCCCTGTGGCCAGGGTGCGGGCCATGCACGAGGGCAAGCGGCGCGCCCGCGCTCGTCGCGGCTGACCCCTCGAGGTGCCTCCTGCCGCCGTCGGGAGGATCGGGCGCGCCTGCGCTCGTCGCGGCTGACTCTCAGCGCCGCCGCCGCGCCGCCAGCAGTGCCAGTACACCCAAGCCCTGGATCAACACCAGCGCGGTAACCCCGGCGCGGAACCCGGCAAGCCCGCCACCGGCCACCGTCCAGCACAGCGCGGTGACCGCGGGAGCGACCGTCTGCGACACCATTCGCACGGTCGCGCTGACACCTCCGGCCGTGCCCGTTCCTTCCGCGGGAGCGCTCGCCAGGATCGCGGTGATTATCGGGGTGTTGAACAGGCCGAAGCCCGCTCCGATCAGTGCGAGTTGCCAGCCGAGCGTCGTCAGCCCGCTGCCCGGCCCGAGTGTCAGCAACAGCGACGTGGTGGCCACCGTAGCGGCGCCGCCCGCGGCGGCGACCCGCAGCGGGCCGATGCGGTCGGCAAGCCACCCGCCCACCGGTGACATCAGCGACAACGCCGCGATGAACACCAGCATCAGCGTGCCGGTGGCCGCTGGGCCTTCACCGAGCACGTCGGAGAGGAAATACGGCAGCAGGAAGGTCATCACGCCCGCGTTGAAGCACAGCAGGAACAGCCCTGCCATGGTGAAACCGAACGTGCGGGCGCGAAGCAGGTCGACGACCTGCTGCGACTGCGGCAGTCGGGACCACAGCAGGAGCAACGCGACCGCCGCCAGCCCGAACCCGCCGGCCAGCACCGGTTGCTTGGCAGGCAGGTCGATGGCGAGCAGCAGTGACGCGACGGCGCCGGACAGCACGGCGGCCTCGCGCAGCAGCGCGCCGTCGGGCCGGGGCAGCCCTCCTCGCCGCTTCGAGGTGACACGCAGCAGCAGCCACACCGCCACCACGACGAGCGGCAGCTTGAGCAGGAACACCGAGCGCCAGCCGAACGTGCCGGCGAGTACGCCGCCAAGCGAGGCGCCCGCCATGCCACCAACCGTCATGATCGTCACCACGACGGACAGCGCCCGGCCTCGCTTGTCGGGGTTCACGTTGGCCGAGATCACCGGCAGGTATCCCGCGAGGGTCAGCCCCGCGGCGAACCCCTGCAGCAGCCGGGCCACCAGCAGCACCCACATGGCGGGCGCCAGCGCGGCGAGCACGCTGCTCACCGCGACACCCACCATCGACATCGTGATGACGAGCGCGGGATCGGCGCGGTCCACCCAGCGGCCCGCGGGGATGGAGATCGCGGCCATCGGCAGCGCGTAGGCCAGCAGCACCCATGCGGCCACCGAGGGAGCGGCGCCCAACTCGGCGCCGATGGCGGGCAGCGCCACCGCGGCGATGCTGAACTCGGACGTGACAACGAGCATCGCGAAGGCGAGCGCCACCACCGGCGCCCAACTCGACCTGGTCCGAGGTCGCCCGGTGCTGGCATCGAGGTTGTTCGTAGGCATGGCAGCGACGCTACGAACCGGCGGGTGCGGGCGAATCCGTCGACCGACTGGGGTGGTCCGACTGCCGTGATCGCCAGTCGGCCGAGGTGATCAGCGGATGGCGTGTGCGACTGCTGCCGCGCGGTCTGCGACCTGGAGTTTGCGGTAGATGTGCTCGAGGTGCTTTTCCACGGTGCGCGGGCTGACGGCGAGCGCGCGGGCGATCGCCGCGTTGGTCCTGCCCACAGCGACCAGGTCCAGCACCTGTCGCTCGCGGGTGCTCAGTTCCAGCCCGGCGGACGGGGACGCGGTGGCCTCGCGACGTTGCGCGGCCCGGCGCAGGGCGGAGGTCATGGGGCCGCCCAGCAACGCGATCGCCGCATGTTCGGCGTCGGCGAAGGGCACGTCGACGCGGTGGAAGGCGATACCTACGACGAATTCCGCGGAAGGAACTACCGTGCAGGCGAGTCGGTGCCTCACCGGAACGGTTCCCCGGATACCGCGACGGCCGCAGAGTCGATGGAGTTCCGCGCGGCCGACGACGTCGCGAATCCGTAGGGCCTCGGTGTCGTCGGCCACCGGGAAACGCTCGAGCAGCGGTTCTCGGCCGAACCCGTCGGGCACGGCCGGGTTCGCGGCCGTGCCCGACGCGCAGCACAGATCAGCGCAGCCGACCACCCTCGCCGAAACGTCGATCTCGTTGTAGGTCAACACATTGCACGGGATCAGCCGGGCCAGTTGCGGCAGTGCGACGTCGGCGAAACGTGCGGTGTCGGTCAGGTCGGCCAGCGCGTCCACAACGGATACGCAGCGCCGCACGGTGTTCAGCGGAATGTACATGTCGTGTCTTCGTGCGATATGTGCGCGATCTACGTATCGACGCTCCTACTTCCCGGTGCTGAAGTCAAGGTGGACACCTTCGCAAAAAAGGAGGTCGAAATGACCAGAAAATATGTTGACTGTCGGGACACGCCGAGTGTCTCGGGGTGCACGCTCACCATGAGCGGGGAGGCGGACGAACTCGAGCGAGCCGCCGTGCTGCACGCCGTGGATGTGCACGGACACGTCGACGACGCGCGGTTGCGCGAGAGCGTGCGGGCCGGACTGCGAGACGAGCCGGTCGCCGACACCGAGCCCGGTGCGTTCATCCAGTTGATCGAGTTCAGCACGCAGCGAATCGACGAGGTGGAGACGCTGACCGCGGAGTGGGCCGAAGCCATCGGGGCCGACCGCACCGCCCGGTGGGCGCTGCTGGCGGCCGACCGCGACCGGCCGAACACCTACGTGGAGATCGTTGAGTTCCCCGGCTACGCCGAGGCGATGACGAACTCCGCTCACCCCGCGACCGCCCGGTTCGCCGAGCGGTTGGGCAAGCTCTGCGATGGTGAGGCACGGTTCGTCAACCTCGACGTCCGTACGACGACAAGGCTCTGAACAGCGGCGGAGATCGTGGCCGGGATCGTGGCCGGCTTCGTGGCACGCAGTCGTGGCCGTGGTGGCAGTCGCCGCCGCGGCCACAGTCTTGTCCGGGCTTGTCCGGGCGGGTCCGGGCTCGTGGGGTGGTGGCAGAACCGCCGAGACTTACTCCGTTCGCCGGATGCACTTATGTCGAAACTCGTCATAAGTTAGGCGGCGACAATCTTAGATATAGCCATGGGCATCGGAAGTGGGTAGGCGCCCGGCGGAATCCTTCGGCGCGGAAGGCGGCTAGCGGTGAACCGGACCTCGCAGCGGAAGCGGTACGCGGCGCCGCAGCGCCCACGTGACGCCTCGCCGCCCGGCTCGGCGCGGCCTTCAGCAGCCGGGTTGCCGCACGAGGCGGCTCGAACCCTTGCCCGTCCAGCGAACGGAGAGCCATGAGGCAGCAGCACGCTCGCACTACATTGCTCGGACGGAAGGTCTCGCGGCGCTCGATGCTGGCGGGCGCGGCCGCGGGTGTCGCCACGCCGGTCGTGGTCACGGCGGTGGGCGGTATGCCCGAGGCTCTCGCCGCCGAGTCCGCGAACAACGCGGGCGGCCGGACCAGGCGCGTCACGATGTACGCGCAGCCACTGCCGGACGGTCTGATCGGCTACGGCCTCTCGCCGGAGGAGGCGAGTGTGCCCGGCCCGGTGCTGGAGATCTGGGAGGGCGACGCCCTCGAGATCGAGTTGGTGAACAACACCGACAAGCGGCTC
This sequence comes from Saccharomonospora marina XMU15, assembly GCF_000244955.1. Lineage (GTDB taxonomy): Bacteria > Actinomycetota > Actinomycetes > Mycobacteriales > Pseudonocardiaceae > Saccharomonospora_A > Saccharomonospora_A marina. The sequence goes on from NZ_CM001439.1 coordinate 2,734,590, forward strand.
TCGATCCATCCGCACGGTGTGGACTACGGCGTCGACTCCGACGGCAGCCCGCTCAACGGTTCGTTCAACGAACCCGGCGAGACCCGCACCTACGTCTGGCGTACCCGCGCACCCGCCAAGGGGCCGGGCAACATGTGGCTGCCCGGCAGCGCGGGCTACTGGCACTACCACGACCACGCCATGGGCGGTGACCACGGCACCGAGGGACTGCGCAAGGGGCTCTACGGCGCGCTCGTCGTCCGGCGCAAGGGCGACATCCTGCCCGACCGGCAGTACACCGTGGTGTTCAACGACATGACCATCAACAACCGGGTCGCGCCGGACGTACCCGTGCTCGAGGCCAACCTCGGGCAGCGGGTGGAGTTCATCGCGATCGGGCACGGCAACAACTTCCACACCTTCCACCTGCACGCCCATCGCTGGGCGGACAACCGCACCGGCTACCTGGAGGGACCGAACGACCCGAGCCGGGTCGTCGACAACCGGGACCTCAACCCCGGTGACTCCTTCGGTTTCCAGGTCGTCGCGGGCGAGGGCGTCGGCCCCGGCGCCTGGATGTACCACTGCCACGTGCAGTTCCATTCCGACGGCGGGATGGCAGGTGTGTTCCTCGTCCGCAATGCCGACGGCAGCATGCCCGACGGCGCACAGGAGGCGCTCGACCGCTACCACAGGCACGGCGGCCAGTAGGCCCGGCACGCGAAAACCTCGATTAAGGAGTAGGGATGAGTCGAAGAGGATCATCAGCTCTACCCCGTGACGGGCGGGCGGGCCCGAAACCGTTACGGCACACCATGGCCATGCTGGCCACAACCGTGCTCACGCTGGGGCTGGCCACCATTCCCGCCACCGGCGTGTCGGCACAGCAGCCGACGCCCCCGGCCGAGCAGGACGCAGGCGGCGGCGTGAACGTGCTGCTGTTCCACGGACCGGCCGCCGAGCAGACCGACCCGGTCGACAAGGCGGCCGACGCGATCGAACGCCTCGCGGGCAGCGCCGGGATCAACGTCGACGAGGCCGTCGACCCGGGCGTGTTCACTGCCGACAACCTGCGCCGGTACCGCGGTGTCGTGTTCCTGTCCTCGGAGGGGGCCGAGTTGAACGCGGCGCAGGAAGCGGCGCTTCGAAGCCATGTGCAGGGCGGCGGCGGGTTCCTCGGCATCCGCGAGGCCGCCAAGGCGCAAGCCCGCTCCGACTGGTTCAGCGGACTCATCGGTGCCCGCCCCGCCGGTGCCCGCGCCCTCCCCGAGGAGGTCGTGGAGATCGACGCCAGCGGTGACAACCCGCCGAACGAGACCAAGGAAAAGCTCGTCGACGGTAAGGTCAACACCAAGTGGTTGACGTTCGAGCCGACCGGCTGGGTCACGATGAAGCTGGCCGAGCCCGCGGCGGTTTCCCGTTACGCGCTCACCTCGGCCAACGACTTCCCCGGCCGCGACCCCAAGGACTGGACGCTGAGCGCCTCCGCCGACGGGCAGAACTGGACCGAGCTGGACAGCCGCAGCGGGCAGACCTTTCCCGACCGGTTCCAGACCCGGCAGTTCGACATCGACAACACCGAGGCATACGAGTACTTCCGGTTCGACGTGAAGGCGAACAGCGGAGAGCCGCTGGTGCAGCTCGCCGAGCTGGAGCTGTTCACCCCGGACGCGGCACCACCACCCCCGCCACGGCCGCAGGAAGCGGTCGTGAGCGTGACCGACCGGCAGCACCCCGCCAACGAGGGGCTGCCACTGACCTGGACCCGCACCGACAAGTGGCTGAACTGGGACAGCAACCCGATCGGCGAGGTGCACACCGTCGCGCAGGTGCAGGAGCACACCTACGACCCGGGCAACAACGGCAACGGGGCGTTCCACCCCATCTCCTGGTGCCGCGACTACGACGGCGGCCGCTCCTTCTACACCGGAATGGGCGGGACCGAGGAAGGCTACGGCGAGCAGAAGTTCCTCGACCACCTGCTCGGTGCTCTGAAGTGGACCACCGGAGTGGTGCGCGGTGACTGCCAGGCCACCATCGCCTCCAACTACAAGATCGAGCGGTTGACGGGCAAGAACCAGCCGGGTCAGCTCGACCAGATCGGCGAGCCGCACGGTCTGACCATCGCCGACGACGGCACGGTGTTCTACGTCGGCAAGGCCGCGTGCCCCAGTGGCCCGATACCGAGTTGGGACGACCCCGACGTCGGCCTGGGCTGCGGCACCATTCACCAGTGGGACCCCGAGAGCAAGCAGGTCAAGCTGGTGACCACGCTGGAGGTGTTCGGCAACCGCGGCAGCGGTGACGAGCTGATCAAGAGCGAGGAAGGCCTGCTCGGCATCACCCTCGATCCCGACTTCGCGGACAACGGCTGGATGTACGTCTACTGGATGCCGCACGACTCCATCGACACCGACAACCGTATCGGCCGGCGAACGG